>JAZSAK010000066.1:0-7387 GCA_045601865.1 Faecousia sp.
ATCCGACGCATCCTTTTGGCGGAGCACCCCCTGTCCACGGTCTAAGGATGCCTGCGCACGGCTGACATCAATATCATCTGCCCACTCAAAAGTGGTAGGCACCAATGTTACCTTGCCATTAACAACGCTGAGCATCCCGCCAATGCAGGCGGCATACCGCTTTTGTCCGTCAATGACAACTGTTGCTCTTCCCATACCCAGCGAGGCAGCACAGTTAACATGCCCTGCCAGAATGCCCATATCACCGCTGGTGGTGCGCACAATCAGTTCCTCTGCCAAACCATCATACACCAATGCATCCGGTGTCACGATTTTTAAAGAAAAGGGGGTCATTGCTTCTCACCCTTCCATTTTTCCACCACGTCATCAATGGTGCCTGCAAAGAGGAAGCAGGATTCGGGAATTTCATCATGCATGCCTTCAATGATTTCCTTAAACCCACGGATGGTCTCTTTCAAGGGCACATATTTGCCCTTATATCCAGTGAACTGCTCTGCAACAGAGAAAGGCTGGCTCAGGAATCGCTGCACCTTACGGGCGCGGTTAACTGTTTGCTTATCCTCCTCGGAAAGCTCGTCCATACCCATAATGGCAATGATATCCTGCAATTCTTTATATCGCTGCAAAATACGCTGTACCGCTCTTGCCACCTCGTAATGCTCTTTGCCTACCACATTGGGACTTAGAATACGAGAAGTAGAGTTCAACGGGTCTACCGCAGGGTAAATACCCAAAGATGCAATACCACGGTCCAAAGCAGTGGTGGCATCCAAGTGGGCAAAGGTGGTAGCAGGTGCAGGGTCGGTGTAGTCGTCAGCTGGCACATATACCGCCTGAACAGAGGTTATAGAGCCGTTCTTTGTGGAAGTAATGCGTTCCTGCAACGCACCCATTTCCGTTGCCAGCGTAGGCTGATAGCCAACCGCAGAAGGCATACGGCCCAGCAGTGCGGAAACCTCAGAGCCTGCCTGGGTAAAGCGGAAAATGTTGTCGATGAACAACAGCACATCCTGATGCTTCACATCGCGGAAATATTCCGCCATCGTCAGTCCCGACAGACCGACACGCATACGGGCTCCTGGGGGTTCATTCATCTGGCCAAAGACCATGGCGGATTTGGAAATAACGCCGGACTCGGTCATTTCGTTATAGAGGTCATTGCCCTCACGGGTACGCTCACCAACGCCGGTGAACACAGAGTAACCGTTATGGGCAGTGGCGATATTGTAAATCAGCTCCTGAATCAAAACCGTTTTGCCAACGCCTGCACCGCCAAACAGACCGATTTTACCGCCCTTTGCATAGGGGCAGATCAGGTCAACAACCTTGATGCCGGTTTCCAGGATTTCCGTTGCCGCCTGCTGCTCATCATAAGCAGGTGCCGGACGGTGGATCTCCCAGCGGTCGCTGCCCTCCACAGGGGGCTTGTTGTCAATGGGCTGGCCCAACAGATTGAACACACGACCCAAGCATGCCTCGCCTACGGGAACAGTAATGGCAGCGCCGGTATCCACCGCTTCTACGCCACGCTGCAGACCGTCGGTCGAGGACATGGCGATACAGCGCACCACATTGTCGCCAATATGTTGGGCAACCTCAGCCACAATGGTATTTTCCCCATTGGGGATTTCAATGGCGGAAAGCAGCTGTGGCAGCTGACCGTCCGCAAAACGAATATCCAGAACAGGTCCCATAATTTGGATAACTGTTCCGATCGATTTAGCCATAGGATTCCACTCCTTTATTTGTCATTACGAGCCTGCAACAATCTCGGTAATTTCTTGGGTAATCGCTGCCTGACGGGCCTGATTGAACTTAAGGCTCAGGTCTGCAATCATTTCATCCGCATTTTGCGTGGCGCTGTCCATGGCATTTCGCCGTGCTGCCTGCTCAGAGGCCCGGCTTTCGCAAAGTGCGCCATAGAGGATGCCGCCCAGATATTCCGGAACGATCGTCTCAAACACTTCCTCACTGCTGGGCTCATACAAAATATCCGATGCGCTGTGCTTACCCTCATTGGTCTGCAACAGCGGCAGCATACGCAAAGTTGACGGTGTCTGGGACAAAACGGATGCAAAATTGGTATATGCAATCACAATTTCGTCAAACTCTTCCGCTTTATATGCCCGCGCCAGCTGTTTTGCAATGCTGAAGCAATCTCCAATGGAAAGCTCCGCAGCATCGCTGTGCTTATCTGACCACAATTCATATGCATGGGCTTTGAAATAATCCACCGCCTTTTTGCCGATGGGCAAAACCACGGTATGCTTCCCCTTCATCCGGTCGCACACCAGCTTGATAACATTGCTGTTGTAGCCACCTGCCAGACCGCGGTCGCCGGCAATTACCACATACATTGATTTTTTCACCGGGCGTTTTACCAAGTAAGGCGATGAAAATTCTGAATTGGAATTGACAATATCCGTGATTGTGGAATAGAGGATTTCAAAGTAAGGCCGGGAATTGATAACCCGCGCTTGGGCATGGCGCAGCTTAGACGCTGCTACCATTTCCATCGCCTTGGTAATCTGTCTGGTGGACTCCATGCTACGAATGCGGTTTTTAATTTCCTTGGTGGAAATGGTTGCCATGTTGCTCCTCCTTCCTTATTCAGGCTTTACAAACTCGGTTAGGAGTGTAGTAATGGCAGCCTTCAGCTGTTCTTCAGTTTCCGATTCCAGCTTTCCGGTGGTACGGATGGCATCCAGCACCGCCATATAGCGATTGTCCATAAATTCATACAGCCGCTTTTCAAATTCGGGAATTTGCGCAACCGCCACATTTTCCAGATAACCATGGGTAACCGCGTAGAGAATGCACACCTGATGGGCAACCTCTACGGGCGCATTGTTAGGCTGCTTCAGCACCGCCACAATCCGCTCGCCCAACGACAGACGCGACTTGGTATCTGCATCTAAATCCGAGCCGAACTGGGCAAAGCTTTGCAGCTCCCGATACTGGGAATACAGCAGTTTTAAGCTGCCCGCCACCTTTTTCATTGCCTTAATCTGTGCATCACCGCCTACACGGGAGACGGAAATGCCAGGGTTAACCGCAGGCATAATGCCGGCGTTAAACAACTCGGATTCCAAGAAAATCTGTCCATCTGTGATGGAGATAACGTTGGTGGGAATGTAGGCAGAAACGTCGCCTGCCTGGGTTTCAATAATAGGAAGTGCCGTCAAGCTGCCGCCACCCAATTCTTCAGACATCTGCGCAGCGCGCTCCAGCAAACGGGAATGCAGATAGAAAACATCGCCGGGATATGCTTCCCGTCCGGGGGGACGGCGAATCAGCAAGGAAATGGCACGGTATGCCACTGCATGCTTGCTCAAATCGTCATAAACAACCAGCACATCCTTGCCCTGATGCATAAAATGCTCACCAATGGTACAGCCGGTATAGGGCGCAATGTACTGCATGGGTGCCAGCTCGGAAGCCGTGGCAGAAACAACAATGGTATAGTCCATCGCACCGCCAACCGTCAGGTTTTCCACAACCTGCGCAACCGTAGAGCGCTTTTGACCAATGGCAACATAAATACAAATCACATTCTTACCCTTTTGGTTGAGAATGGTATCGGTTGCAATGGTGGTCTTACCGGTCTGACGGTCGCCGATAATCAGCTCACGCTGACCGCGGCCAATGGGAATCATGGAGTCAATCGCCTTAATGCCGGTCTGCAAAGGGCGGTTGACGTGCTGACGCTCAATGATGCCGGGGGCAGGCATTTCAATGGGACGGTAGCCCTCCGCCTCAAAAGCGCCTTTGCCGTCAATGGGCTCGCCCAGGGCATTGACAACACGGCCAATCAGCTTTTCACCTACGGGAACGGACACCACCTTACCGGTACGCTTAACGGTGTCGCCCTCCTTGATGCCATTGTCAGAGCCCAGAACAACGACGGATACTGTATCCTCCTCCAGATTCTGTGCCATGCCAAAAGAGCCGTTGGGGAATTCCACCAGCTCACCTGCCATGCAGCGGTCTAAGCCGGAAACCTTTGCAATGCCGTCACCAACCAGAATAACGATGCCGGTCTCACTGGTTTCCATGCGATTTTCGTAGTTTTTTATTTGCTGACGAATAATTTTCGTAATTTCTTCAGGTCTTAGTTCCATACGTTACCTACTTTCAACTTCAAAGCACGGTATTTTTAAGCAGTTCACGAATTGATGCCAGCCGATGCTGCACTGTATCGTCCAGTCGCTTACCACTGTAATCCAGACGGATTCCGCCCAGAACCTCAGGGTCTACCCGATTGGTCAGCTCAATGGTATTTCCGGTTATTTTGGCCAGCTTTTGGGTCAGCTTTTCCTTCTGGGCATCCGTTAAAGCCACCGCACTTACCGCTGTAACCGGCACAATCCCATTGTCGGTGTTATAATTCGCCCGATAGGCTTCACAGCAGGATGAAAAGTGGCGGGCATATCCCTTTTCTGTAAGAAGCTTCAAAAAATTCAGCACATATGGGTGCACCTTTTTCCCCAAAGCTTCACCTAAAAGGTCGCAACGCTCCTGCTTGCTGATGTTGGAAGCAGACAGCAGTTTCAAAAAAGCCGGTTCTTCGGAAAAGCTCTTCTGCAAAACGGCCAGCTCCTGCAAGATTTGCTTGCTAAGGGACTCCTCTTTCGCCAAATCATACAGCGCCTCACCGTATACATTTCCCACAGTCGTCATGCCTGCTCACCCAATCCGTTGATAAACGCGTCTACCAGCTTGTCTTGGTCAGCGTTATTTAACTCACGGCCCACGATTTTTTCCGCAATGGCAATTGCCATACCGGAAATTTCATTCTTGGCATCGTTGATGGCTTTTTTCTTTTCCATGGCAATATCCGCAGAAGCCTTTTGCCGAATGGCATCCGCTTGCTTCGTTGCTTCACGGATGATTTCTTCTTCCCGGCTTTGTCCCCGAGCGACCGCCTCTTTTACAATGCGCTCACTGGTTTCAGATGCCGCAGAAAGCTTCTGCTTGTAATCGGCTTCCATGGAAATCGCGCTGTTACGGGCAGTGTCTGCATCGGCATACAAGTCGTCAATTTCCTTCTGCCGGCTGTCAATCATATTCTTAACCGGCACAAACAGAAATTTTCTTGCCACAAAATATACCGCCAGGGTATTCAGCAATACAAACAGCGCTGTCCAAAAATTAACGCCAATAAAACTTTCAAACACTAGTGTCGCTCCTTTCCCGTGTTTTCTTTGAAAAGAGCAATTTTACAGTGCAAACAGAATCAAAATCGCAATAAGCAAAGCATAAATGCCGGTGGTTTCGGTAATTGCACAACCAACAATCATGTTGGTACGCAATGTGTCTGCTGTTTCGGGTTGACGTGCCATACCCTCCAGTGCGCGGCTAACTGCGTTACCTTCGCCCAGAGCAGGTCCGATTGCACCAATACCCATACAAAGTCCGGCACCCAGTGCCTTACCAATGACCGCCAAAGCTTCTGCCAGTTCCATAAAAATTCCTCCTAAATGTTGTTATATATCTAATATTTTTATTGCTTATAAACGGAATCGTCCGGTTCTTGCGGACCGGGCAATGAGCCGGAAATATAAACCATGGTGAGCAAAGTAAAGACCAAAGCTTGAATAAATCCGGAGAATAAATCAAAATAACAGGAAAGCAGCGCCGGGATACCAAACGCCAAAACCGGAACGCCAGACAGCAGATTCAAGCTTTGCAGCAGTCCAAACAATCCCAAAACAAAGCTCAAAGCTGCCAAAATCTTCCAAACCAGTTTCTGCTTTTTCATCCCCAAAATCCACAATCCGATGCCCACTGCCATCAGCACAGCACCCATCAGCCAACCATGCGATGCAATCAGGTTCAGCACCGCGGCAGATAGTAAGCCAAATGCAGCATAGACAATGGAAGAAATAACACCGCCACCTGCCACATTACCAAAGTGACGAAATGCCATAGAAAACGGCTGGGCAATTTCGGAAACCAGGTTCATGGGGGTCATTACAGCAATGGGTTCTGTAAATCCTTTCAGCCAGCCCAAAAATCCGTTATTTTTAATGTTGTTGTACCAAATGATAACACTGACCATAACTGACCACACCAGTGTACAGCTAAAATCAGCAGTTGAAGACCGGAGAAAGCCGGTCAAGCCAATCAGCGAGCCGCAAATGCTGCTCAAAAAGATTGTACCCATAAACGGTGCCCAGTGGGCATTGTGCTGGCCCATGACGCTGGTGGTCAGGTTGTAAATCATGGAGACGCCCTTTTCCACCAAAACTTGGGTGCCTGTGGGGCGTTTTTGCAGGTTTTTACCCAGCCGCACCGCGGCAATAATCAACAGCAACGACACCAAAAAAGAAGAAACAGTGGTCTGCGTAATGGGTATGCCGCCAAATATAGGAATAATAAAATAAACAAATGCGCCATCTACATTGATGTTCATGCCGTTTTCTCACCTGACTTTCTAAAAAACTCGCTCACTGTGAGAATTGGTTGGGAAAAAGCCAACGGCAGCACCATCGCCAGCGCATTGCAAAGTCCGCTTTTGGCAAAGGCGAACAGCACCAGCGCCAGCACCGCCAAGCGGGCGATAAAGGAAACGCGAATGGTGGCATTACCGCCTTTGACATTTTGTGCCGTAGCTTTGTCCGCCGCAATCATAGCCCCGATTGCCATAAACAAAAAATTCAGCGTTGCCGCCACGCCACCCACAATGCCACCCAACAGAACCTTGCTGTCGAAAGCATTCAACAGTGCAAAAACACCCAGCATAGCACCCACGCACAGCACCTGACCGGCAAATACCACAGCGGTTTGTTTTATAACAAATTTACGGGAGTCCATGGATACCTCCTATCATTGGTGTTCATTAAAAGAAATGGGATAATCTTCTTTATTCTCTTTGCTAAGGCGGGACATATGTTTCAAACTATCACGAAAGCCTTGAACGGCGCAAATAATGCCGATTGAAACGCCGATCCACAGCACCCAATCGCCCCAGCCGAAGCGATTGCGCAGCCAAATCGCCAATAAAATAAAGCCGGCTAATGGCAGCGCCGTAGACAGTCCCAGCTGTGTAAGCCATACCAAAAGCTGTAAATCCTTCAATTTTCGCCCCTCCATCCCATTTTATTCATTATACCCAACCTTACCCAAAAAATCAACTTTAATTTATCCATAAAGCACACAATATCTGAAATTATTTCGTTTTAGGGACTAGTCAATCCAATGAAAATATAGTAAACTAATGCCATGTAGAAAAGTAGGAGCGATTATTCATAAAATGCAGCAGGAAATGGAAATTATTCAAGGTGCTATCAGCGCCGTGGTTTATCAAAACTACGATAATGGCTATGCTGTCTTACGGCTGAGCGTCGGCGGTGGCCAAACGGTCACGGTGGTGGGCACTATTCCC
>JAZSAK010000067.1:0-2839 GCA_045601865.1 Faecousia sp.
GAGTGGACAAACCTGTTTCTTGGAGCCCATTCCCAACAATATGTTCCAGTACTCAATGATCCCGGTGGAAAAGACCGCAGAGGGTTTTATTTACGATTATTCCATTATGGATCGTTATATTGAACTGTGCTTTCAATATGGAATTGATCGGAAAATTGAGATTTTCGGATTGATCGGCAATTGGGTCAATGAGGAACACGGTTTTGGCAATTACACCGAAATGCCCGAGGCTATCCGCATCCGTTATAAAGATACCGACGGTATGTACCGCTATATGAAAAAAGCAGAGGATATCAAAAATTATATCCGCTGCTTGCACGATCACTTTATAGAAAAAGGCTGGATCGATAAGGTTCGTGTCATTGCCGACGAACCTAGCAATCACGAGGCGCTTCGTGGCACAATTGAAGCAATTCGGGAAATTGCGCCCCAGTTCCGTTTTAAGGCTGCTTTCTATCTAAAGAAATTCTATGATGAATTTAAGGATGTTATCAGTGACTTTTGCATCATCATTCCCGGTATTGGTTTGGAAATGGAGCAGTGGAAGCAAATCTTCCGTGAGGATACAGAGCATTGCTTTACCTGTTATGTTTGCTGTTGGCCGTTGATGCCCAATATGGTGCTATTCAGCGATCTGTTGGAAACCCGGTATATCCCGGTCTTTGCCCGTTATTTTGGTTTGAAGGGCTTCCTGCGCTGGAACTATACGGTTTGGACAGACGATCCCAGAAAAGATATCACTTACTCCAAGTGGCCGGCAGGCGATACCAATATGGTTTATCCCGCCCCGGATGCTACGCCGGAGTTGGCACTACGGTATTTTGCAATGCGCCGCGGCGTAGAAGATTATGAGCTGCTTCGCCTGCTGGAAGAAAAGGGCGAAACAGAAATTGTACAAAAGCTGTACAGTAAGGTGATTTATAATCCCGATGTTTCTGCTTTCTACAAAGAGGGCGAAGTGTTGATTCCCTTTCATAAGATTTCCGTGGCAACGCAAGCGGACTATGATGACTTCCGCAAGGAAGCCTGTGCATCATTGTTGCAGTAAATTATGCTTTGAGAAAAGAGAGAGGTGTAGCGGATGAAAAAACTGATTTCTGTATTTTTAATAATAATTCTGATCGCTACAATGATGACTACTGTCGGCTGTGTCCAAAACGATGCCCCAGTCGTTACTACTCCGCTTTTACGTATGCCCCATATGCTTTGGGGCATCCCTCCTAAGCAAATATTGCACAGAAAACATATAATATTATATTGATAACAAGTGGGAGGTGCGACGATGAGAAGTCGAATATTGTCTTTGGCATTGGTTGTGCTGGTCGCTTTACTGGTGTTTTCCGGTTGCGCCGACAATGAGAATCAACCGGTCGTTACTACTAATTTGCTGCGAATTGGTATTTTAAGTGATATACACAGCAATACAAGTCCTGTTTACGGACCTTTGGAAAGACTGGAAAAGGCATTGCGCTTCTATAAAGAAAAAGGTGTTGACGGTATTATCATCACCGGTGACTTGCTGGATACCTATGATAAATTGGGTATTATGGATATTCAGGATGTGTGGCTGGATGTATTTCCTGACAGCATCAATGACCTGACCGGCGAATATGTGGAGCCGATGTTTGTCTACGGTAATCACGATGAAGGTATGGTGGAGGAAGAATTTTGGTTTGATGAAATTGGTTCTGAATTTGAGGAAGCATGGATAAAGGAAATTAAAGGCTACCAGTTTGTAGGTGTTCATTATTCTAAGGAGAACGGAGAAACAGCACAGAAGCTGATCACTCAGGCACAGAATGCCAGTGCTGATAAACCGTGGTTCTATATTCAACATGTACCAATGCCTGATACAGTTGTTGGAGGATATACCACATACGGCGGATATACAGGTTTTGGCATCCCTACGCGAGAAATGCTTAAAAAAAGCTATAACTGTGTTGTGTTTACGGGTCATACCCATGTTCCTGTTACAGACGAGCGTTCCATTTGGCAAGGTAGTAATAAGAAAGATGTCCAGTTCACTGCAATCAACTGCGGTACGCTTTATTATGGGTTCTTAAAGGATTTTTGCGATATAGAGATTACCGGTGATGCATACCAAACGCAACAGGGAATGTATATGGTTGTTGACGGTTCAAGGATTACTATAGATCGGTATAGCTTTACAGATATGGAACTGACCTACACGGATGGTGTTGGTACAATCAACATGGAAGATGCCAAAATGATCGGCACACCCTGGACGTTCGATGCTATGAACACAAAAGATCGTCCCTATGCCTATGCTGATCGTGAAGCCAATGCGTATGCTCCTGTATTCCCTTATGGAGCAACCCTTGAGGTCAGCGAACTGACAGCAAACTCAGCAACCATTACTGTGCCTGCAGCTTCCGTGGAAGCACCGGATGGCTTCAGCGACCTGGTGCAATCCTACTATGCAGAAATTATGGATACCGCCACCGGTGAGCTGGTAGCTACCGTGGAAGTTGCTGCACCTTACCATATTGACACCGAGCCGGAACATTTGAACCAGCCGGTAACCATTTATCTGACGGATTTGACCCCAGGCACAGAATATAGTGTCTGCGTCTATGCCCGAGAGTGTTATCAAAAGGCAAGTCAGCCCTTGAACGCACAATTTACAACTTTGCAATAATGGATAACGGAAGGAGAATGACCCGATGTATATTCCGAAACAATATGAAATCTTAAACGAAGTGATTGCCGCTTATGATTTCCCGGCTACTTTGCTGGGTGCTGTCCGTTACGGCAGCGGGCATATCAACGACACCTTCTGTCTGGTATGCCAGCCTCACGAGGGAAAGGCGATCCGATA
>JAZSAK010000068.1:0-8972 GCA_045601865.1 Faecousia sp.
AAAGTATTTGCCAATGGACAGTCCTACCGCACTGCCATCCTGGAGTTGAAAGGTGCTCTGAAAATATCCTTTTCCGCAGGTTTGTTCGCCCACCACCGTCGCTTTATCATATTCGCTCAATGCCACTGCAAAGAATTCTGCCGCAGAATAGGAATTGCCATTTACAAGTACAGCCATAGGCATGTCCAAGCATTTTGCGTCGGAATATTCTTTCTCCACCTTGCCATTGTAATATTCACTGTGGAAAATTACCCCCTCCGGAAGTAAATAGTCCAACAGCTTAACAAGCTCGTCTTTGTAACCGCCGGGATTGTTGCGCACATCAAATATCAGCTTTTGCGCCCCCTGATTCAGCAATGTCTCAATCGCTGCAATGGTTTCCTCTGCGCAGCGTGCATCAAAATTCTCAATCACAACTAAGCCAATGTTATCCCCCAGCATTTCACCTTTCGCAACCTGCGTCTGAATTTCCTGGCGAGTCACCGAGTATGCATGCTGCACGCCTTCTCTTTGCACAGTTATTTGCACGGTTGTTCCCGCTTTGCCGCGAATCAAATCCCGTACTTCATTCACGTTCATTCCGGCTATGGCATTGCCGGCAACCTCTACTATGGTATCTCCCATCAAAATACCGGCAGCTTCAGCAGGACCGCCCTCAGTAACCGCTTTTACATCTAAGCCCATGCCATCTTGCCGCTGCACAATGGTTACACCTATACCAACATAAGCATTTTTCATTTGCTCCTGATATGCCGCAAAATCATCCGCCGAAATATAATAACTCCACCGGTCGCCCAGTGCATTTACCATCGCATCGGCTGCCGCATCCTCCATTGCTGTGGTATCCGCTTCGCCAATAAACTTATCTGTTATCAAATCCTGCAGCTGCTCCAGCTTTGTATACGGATTAAAGGGTATTTTTGCCAGCGCAATCAGCGTCGCTGCAATCGCTACCACAGCAACAAGCGCGTGGGACAGTACCAAAGATAGCTTTTTCAATCCATTCACCTCAAATTATTTTTCCCACAGCCCATTATGGGCTGTGGGACGATGATTTATCCAATATAGTCCATGGGATTGACCAATGTACCATTTTTATAAATGCCAAAGTGCAAATGGTCACCGGTAGATGTGCCGGTTGTTCCAATGCAGCCAATTACCTGTCCGGCCTTTACCTTCTGCCCAACAACGACAAAGGGCATACAACACATATGCATATATGTACTCTTGTAGCCGTCACCATGGTCAATGGTTACATAGAAGCCTGCGGTGGAGCTCTCCTTAGCGATAATCACCACGCCATCACGGGTGGCATATATGGGAGAATCGGTGCTGCCATCTTTATACATCAAGCAGTCTGCGTCCAGGTCTACACCGCCGTGCATGCCATAACCGCCATACACCGGATGCCAACGGTTTCCAAAGGGGCTGGAGATTTTCTTATAGTCGCAAGGCACCAGCCATTTAATGCCGTTTTTATCTATCTTTTCGGCGCAACCCACATCGCCGCTGCTGCCCACATTGGAGTTAGCACCGGAGCCGGGCTTATAGTTGTTGTTCAGCATCGCCTCTTCCTGCTTCAAGGCGGCGTCATAGTCAATTTCCGCTTGGGCAATTTCCTTTTCAAGCTCGGCCAGCTCGTGCTCATATTTATGCATTGCCTCAGCAAATTCATCACCCTTGGCAATCAATTTATTCAAAACTTCGGCAGCTTCCTTACTCTTGGCTTCCTGCTCTTTCTGCATAACCGCCAGGTCCTCATTGGTTTTCTGCAAGGCTTCCATTTCAGTCTGTAATTCAGCCTTAGCCTTTTCCACCTCTTGGCCAGCCGCTTTAATTTCCTTTAAGCGGCGAGAATCGGAAGCTTCAATTTCCCGTACCATATTCAGCCGGTCCAAAAAATCGGAGAAGCTATTTGCCTGAAACAACACTGACCAATAGGACAGTCTGCCATCTTCTTCCATAGCGCGAATCCGTTCCTTGTGCTTGGCATTCAGCTCCTGCAAGCGTTTTTCAGACTCCAACAGTTCCTCCTGCTTGTCTGCAATCAAGGCAGAATAAGCGGAAATTTGGGCATTGACATTACGGATTTGCGCATGGATCAAACCAGCCTGCTGCTCAATGACCGCTTTCTGCTGCATCAGTTCTTCAATCTCAGAGGCATTTGAAGACTGCTGGTTTTTTAAGCCATCAATTTTATCCTGCATTTGCTGGTTTTTGCTTTCCAGTTCCTTAATCTGCTCCTTAATCACATTGGAAGAAACAGCGCCGGCAGTGGTGGCAAACAGTCCAAAAATCAAGCTCAGCAGCAGGATGCCTGCCATAATTCCGGCAAGCAGGGATGTAATTCTTTTCTTATTCATGCAAGGTCTCCTAAAATAACACAGTCAATCATACATTCATAAACTTCCGGATAGATGTCCAACTTCCCACCACGCCAACGAACAGACCGGCACTTATGAAAATTACCACCATTGGCACCAAAAGCTCACCAAAGGGAACGAATGTAAATAACATCAACGAATCCATAGCGGCAATGCGGCCCAGCAGCGCATTGTACAGCAGCCACATTAAGCCAAATGCTATTGCCGCGCCCAGCATACCAAGCGTAAAGCCCTCCACCACGAACGGCAGGCGGATAAACCCATTGGTTGCACCCACCATCTTCATAATCGAAATCTCGTCTCTGCGCTCATGCATCGCCAGCTTGACGGTATTAGAAATTATCAGCAGTGAAACCAGCAGAAGCACAGCAATAATTGCAGTTGAAGCAATCTGCAGAACATTCTGCAATACTGAAAAGCCCTCGGCAAGTTCATAGGCAGCATTGATTTTGGCAACACCAGTAATTTTCTCAATTTCTGATACGGTTTGCTCAATCAGCGCATTATCCTCCAGCACAACCACCACGCGGTGGCGCAGGTCACCGGCTTCTACACCGGAAAACGCCTCCTCGCCCTGATGGTCAGCAATGAAATCCTTTAATGCCTCTTCGTTTGATTTGAAATTGGCAGACAAAATATTATCCAACATGCGAATTTTTGTCTCCACACTTTTGGCTTCTTCCAAGGGCAGCGTTTCATCTACATACACCAAAATTTCATTTGTCTTGTTTAAGTCATCCACCATGACATTTACATTGTAAACCAGACAGGAAAAGCTGCCCACAATCAACAGGCATGCCACGGTTACACACACAGCTGCAAATGACATAAAGCCGTGGAGGAAGATACCGCGCACACCCTCTTTAAGTAAATAACCGAAATTATTGATTTTCATAATAGTAATACCCGTCCATTCCGTCGCTGACGACCAATCCATTGTCAATGGCAATCACACGCTTGGCAAAGCGTTCCACCAAATCCCGTTCATGGGTAACCACCAGCATCGTCGTACCCAGATTATTAATCTCCTGCAACAGGCTCATAATCTCCTGTGAAAGCGCAGGATCCAAGTTTCCGGTTGGCTCATCGGCAATAATGGTGGACGGATTGTTCACCAGCGCTCTGGCAATTGCCAGTCTTTGCTGCTCACCGCCGGACAATTCGCCGGGATGGCGGCGACTTTTTGTGCCTAAGCCTACCAGCTCCAACACATAAGGCACACGCTCACGGATTTGCCGCTCATTTGCACCAATGACTCGCATAGCGAAGGCCACATTGTCATACACCGTCTTATTCTCAATCAGACGGAAATCTTGGAACACAACGCCAACGGTGCGGCGCATATAGGGAATCTCCCGTTTGCGAATTCGCTCTAAAGAATAGCCATTGACGTGCACCGAGCCGGAAGTTGGACGCAGCTCTCCGGTAATCAGCTTAATAATCGTCGACTTTCCGCTTCCGGAAGGACCGACCAAAAAGGCAAATTCCCCGTCCTCAATCTGCATGCTTACACCACGCAAGGCCTGTGTGCCCACAGAATAGGCTTTTGTAACATCAGTAAACTCAATCATAGCATTTTTACTCCAAAATAAGCGTAACCAAATTGTAACACATTGTAACCTGTGTGTCAAGATGAAGGAGGTCTGTTTTCCTGAAACTCCCATGGCAAAAACAGGGTCGCACAAATGCACGACCCTGGCTTATATCAGCTCAGCGGCTTTCCCGAGAGGATAAATACTTACGTACCATCAGCGCAACCTTAAAAACAATCGCATGGTCAAACTGGCGCAAATCCAAGCCTGTCAGCTTTTTAATCTTCTCCAAACGATAGACCAATGTATTCCGGTGCACAAACAGCTTACGGGAAGTCTCCGATACATTCAAATTGTTCTCAAAGAACTTGTTTATGGTAAACAACGTCACTTGATCCAAAGAATCAATGGAATTTTTCTTAAACACTTCACCAAGGAAAATTTCGCAAAGTGTGGTTGGTAACTGATAAATCAACCGACCAATGCCCAAATTCTCGTAGTTGATAACGCTCTTCTCTGTGTCAAACACCTTGCCCACATCAATGGCAGTTTGTGCTTCTTTATAAGAATCTGCCAAGCCGCGCAAATGCTCTGCCACGGTGCCGAAGCCGATAATAGTTTTGACAAACAGCTCATTTTTCAGTGTTTCTTCCATCCGCTTGCCCAGTTTTTCCAAATCCTCGACGCTGGTCGTAGCCGTTATCTGTTTGATGACAGCAATATCCGTCTCATTAATGCTCAGTACAAAATCCTGATTCTTATCTGAGAACATACCGGACAGCAGGTCCACCGCCGCTACATCCCCATGGCCCAACTGGCGCACCAAAAACACTGCCCGGGGTGCATCTGTGGCAAAATGCAGCTCTTTTGCACGAATATAAATATCGCCGGGCAGAATATTATCCATAATAATATTCTTTACAAATGTGCCGCGGTCGTGCTTTTCCTCATAGAAAACTTTTGCATCGTTCAAAGAAATGTGCGCCATTTGGCAGTAACTCTTGGCAATTTCATCATCACCGGTGCAAAAAACGGCGTATTCCATAGCATTCACACTGCTATAAATTCCTTTAAAGCATTTCTGTCCGAACGTAACAATCTCGTTGCCGGAATTTGCCACCTTTAGTGCCGCATCCGCCCAACGCTCGCCCAACACAGTTGCATCTGTGCAGGAAACAACAACACCATCTGTATCGATTACACCAAACACATGGTTGGGAACTTCTTTCAACTGTACAATAACACTCTGGAAAACACTGTTAGACATTTTTCAGTCCTCCTTAGAAAATTGCACAAAAAGCGCATTTCACAAATTTGCCTCATTATTATATATCAGTTTTGCGCAATTTGCAAGTACCTTTTGGCATATTATTGCAAAAGTATGTCTCTTTTTTAGATATTATTACAGCAAATGCCGAAATGCAGGCAACTATTCCATGTCCGTGAACACAATTTATTTGGTATTTTCTGTCAAAAACACAATTTCCTCTTGTGTCAGCAAGCGTATCTGTCCCAAAGGGAGTTTTCCAAGAGAGAGATTCCCTTCTGCCTGCCGTCTCAAATAGGTAACCGTCATACCGCGTGATGCCATCATTCTTCGCACCTGATGATACTTCCCCTCACATACGGTTATCAAGCTTTCTCCGTCTCCTATGGGTTCCAAGGTTGCAGGCAGGCAATGCGTACCATCGCGCAGTGTCAGGCCCAACCCGAAGGCCTCTACATCTTCCCCGGTTGCCCGCCCCGCATGGCGGGCATAATAGACCTTAGGTACTTGCTTTTTGGGTGAAATCAAATTATGCAACAGCTCACCATCATTGGTAAAGAGCAATAGCCCCTCTGTTTCCTTATCCAATCGCCCTACAGGCTTTACATTCTGCCGCAGCAGCTCCGGCGGCAGCAATTCCATCACAGTGCGTTCTATTTTATCCTCCGTAGCCGTCACAAAGCCTGCCGGCTTGTGCAGCATGGCAACTACCCGTCGCTTCCCCAGCAGCGGTTCACCGTCCAAACAAATCACTTGATACTGCGGGTCAACCTTACGGGCGTTATCCCGCTCCACCACGCCGTCCACCGTTACCGCGCCGGTCTTCAATATAGCCTTCACCTGACTGCGGCTGCCGACACCGCTGTCCACCAGAAATTTATCCAATCTGTCCATAGCTTCTCCGTTCTATTCTTGTCCCTCAGAGAATAGGTTGTAATGCGAATTCATAATTGGAGGGATTTATTATGTTGGTAATGACCGCAAAGGTCGATAAGAAGAAAATCGCCATCGTTATCACCGCAGTAATTGTTGCCATTGCGGCATTGGTTCTGCTTATTGGCGGTAACAATGACACCGCACCTACTGTGTCTACCGCTGTATCCAGCAACGACGCACGGGTTGAGTTCCTGAAAAGCTTTGGGTGGGATGTGACCACCTCACCGGTAGAGACCAGTCAGGTACGCATACCGGAAAAGGGCAGCGAAGTGTTTGACCGGTATAATACGCTGCAAAAAAGCCAAAATTACGACCTTTCTGCCTATGCCGGAAAAACCGTCATGCGCTATGTTTATAAAATCAACAATTATCCCGGTGCAACCGAGCCGGTATATGCTACGCTGTTGATTTACAAAAACCAGGTCATTGGCGGTGATGTCACCAATACAGCGGCAAACGGTGCCATCCAAGGCTTCAGGATGCCACAAAACACCACAACACCAACAGAAACCACGCCGCCACCCACAGCAACCGTTGCGCCCACCTAAGTGTTTCTCATTTTGTTCATCTTATCACATACAGCGCCACTTGACAACCGCGTCCGCGCATGGTATTCTCTTTTTAAGTTTATAGTCTTCAGGGCGGGGTGAGATTCCCCACCGGCGGTAAAGTCCGCGAGCGTTTTTGCGTTGAATCGGTGTAATTCCGATACCGACAGTACAGTCTGGATGAAAGAAGATTGACCATGCTTTACTATGCCCTGAGTCTATGCTCAGGGCATTTTTGTTGGGGTGTGATAATATGACTGTATTTTTAAAAACTCTGCAGGAGAACGGACTATTTGTATTGGTATGCGCAGGTATCGTTGCCGCACTTTCTCTGCTGGCGCACATCACTGAGCGTTTTCTGCCGCAAAAACGGGTCGTTACTACCGCGAGGCGTGTCAGCGTGATTGGTATTTGCTCCGCCGTGGCTTGTATTGTGCATTTGCTGGATTTTCCACTGCTGTTTTTGGCGCCGGAATTTTATAAGTTGGACTTTTCAGAGGTGCCGGTGCTCCTGTGTGGTTTTTATCTGGGGCCCTCCGCTGCAGTTGCGTGCGAAGTCGTAAAAATTCTTCTAAAGCTGCTGTTGAAAGGTACAACCACTGCATTCGTTGGAGATTTTGCCAACTTTGTAGTGGGCTGCAGCTTTGTTTTGCCGACAATCTGCATTTACCACATTCGCAAAAGCCGCCGTTGTGCAATAATCGGCATGGCAGTGGGCACATTGTCGCTGACGGTGTTCGGTTCTTTATTTAATGCTGTGTATTTGCTGCCAAAGTTTTCGCAACTGTTCGGTCTGCCGTTGGACACCATCATCGCTATGGGCAGCGCAATCAGCTCCTCGGTCACCAACCTTTCCAGTTTCGTTTGTCTTTGCGTTGCACCGCTAAATCTTATAAAGGGTGTTGCTGTTTCCCTTTTGACGCTTTTACTTTACAAAAAAGTGGAGAACGCAATTTTTAACCGTGTTCTATAATTTCAAAAAACCCGAAATACATTGTGTATTTCGGGTTTCTTTATAGCTGGTCAATGTTTCTTTCAAACGGCTCTAAGCAGTTTTCCAAAAACCAATCCATTTCCGGCATGTTCAATTTCCGCAGTGTAGCTAATGTTTGCTCTGCCGCAGAATCAAACTCTCGGTTTCCGGCCTTCTGCTCCTCAATGCACTTGATATAGGCAGATAACTTATCCGCCGCCTTCACAATAGGGAGTACCTGCTCATCATCCTCAAGCACCAAATGTGCATAGCTACTGCGCAGCTGCTGAGGCAGTAAGCTCAGCAACCGATTTCCTGCAACGCGCTCCACCGCTTTATAGGCATCCTTAATGTCCGGATTGTAGTATTTAATTGGGGTAGGCAAATCTCCGGTGAGAATCTCCGAGGCATCATGATACAGCGCCGCTACCGCACAGCGGTCGGGGTCAGGGGCTTCCAGCCCCAAAACATCCCGTCGAATCAGCGCCAAGGCATGGGCAAGCACCGCCACCTGATGGCTGTGTTCTTGGATGTTTTCCGAAAAGGTATTGCGCATTAATCCCCAGCGATTAATGTAGCGCATTCTTGCCAAAAGGGCGTAAAACTCATATGCCATATTACACCTCTCTGCCTCTCATAACACGAATATCCTCACCAACAAAGGTAAGACGCGCAAAATTACCATGTAGTCTGGATGCAATTTGAGGAGAATACCGCCGAGACATTTCCTCAACATTCAGATTCGTGGAAATCACCATAGGCAAACCTGCCATCAGCCGGTCATTCAGCAGGCTGTATAATGCAGCCGTCACAAATTGTCCGGGCATTTCTGTGCCCAAATCATCTATAATCAGCAGGTCACACGCCATGTATTTCTCTGCCTTTCGACGGGCTTGCTCATTGCCGCTGAATTTCGCCTGCTCCAAATCCCCGAACAAATGCGATGCAGTTTCATACACCACGCTATAGCCTCTTTCTGTTGCCACACGGGCAATGCAGGCTGATAAAAAGGTTTTTCCCAAACCAGTTCCGCCAATAAACAGCAGATTCCCTGCATTTTTTGTAAAGGTTGTGGCATAGCGGTGGCAACTTTGGAAAACGCGCTCCATAATCATCCGGGGGCTTGCTCCATATTTTCCATCGTATTGGTCAGAATAATAATCCAGCCGAAATTTCTGAAAGCTTTCCTTACCACCGGACAGCAGGCTCAAATCCCGTTTCTGCTCTTGACGGCAAAGCTCTGTTAAGCATTCGCACATCGTACTTCCTATGTAACCGCTTCCGCCGCAATGAGCGCATATGGGACTGTCATCCAAATAGCCTGTTTCAAAA
>JAZSAK010000069.1:0-3849 GCA_045601865.1 Faecousia sp.
CAGTTCAAGAGCTACTTGCCCATGGCAATGGCTATGTCAAGCTGACTGATAATTTAACACTTACTGACACCTATAAGAACATTGTTATGGGTTCTAACGCGGTTTTGGATTTGAATGGCAAGACCTTGACTTTTGCTGAGGGCGGCACCCTGCTTGCTGGCTCTGCCTCAAATATTGTGGACACCAGCACAGCAAAAACAGGCAAGATTGTCATTCAGAAGAATACCGGAGAGAAAACATATCTGGACTTGGGCTTGAATCCTGCGAATGCCACTTTCCCGGTTTGGAGTGAGGCGGATGGCGCTTATTTGTTCATTGACCGGCCGAATCTGGTAGTGGGCACCCACGCTTTCATTACGGAGAAGAGTGCGGATAGCTTCACCGTACAGTTCCGTCCTGGATTTGGTGAGCACAACGGCAAAAATGTCCGTGAAACCTATCTTGATGAGGGTAAATCCGGCATTACCATGGATATTGCGCTGAATTGGAAAGATATATATGGTGTTGAAGAAGCAGCAGCGGATGCTTTGTCTGCGGATGAAATGTTCAACCAAATGTATGCTAATGCCAAGAATGCTGCGCAAATTACGTTGAAGGGCATTAAAGAATATCAGAAAGTCGGCATTGAAGTCTCTGTAATGTCCTGCGGTGTTGTGCATACCTTTGATGCCATAACCTTTACCAATGAGCATATAAATGTTCATTATGCGCAGAAATCTGAAACCGGTGAGCCGTTTGTTATGGCGAACAACACGAAATTTGATTTTTCTGACAATGTGATTACCACCGGTGCCGGTGCGACGTTGGTAATAGATTTTGATTATTATTTCGTCGATGCTAACAACTCCAAGGACTATTTCTCGATTTCTGTCAGAGATGCGCAACAGTATACGGAAAAAAATTACGCAGCACTTTTCTGCGCGAGAGGCTATAATAGGGTAAATGGTTATACGATGTTAACCACATCTTGGGACGCTAATAACCTTTCTGATGCCAATGGCGTGCGTGTGCACTGTGAAATCGACCTGGGAACCGGTGCATATACCTATACATTTGGCGAAAAGACGGAAAGCGGAACCTTAGCGAGCCTGCCTACCATGCTGGAAGCTAAAAAGGCCATCTATGTGCATTTTACTACAAATGCCACACATGAGTGCAATGCTGCAGAGGATGCTTATCGCTTTGACAATGTGTTGATTTATACCTACATCAATCCTTCTGAAGCGTAACAAAATTTCATACAGGAAAGGTTACCAAAACTTTGATAGGTTTTGGTAACCTTTTTCCGTTATGAGGCACAATGTGCGAGTTGGACTATTAAATGCGCATACATTAGCATACTGGCCAGCACAGTCAAATGGATTGTGGCGAAAACGCAGTCGAATTTGGTTGCAAATTTGCCCTAACTATGCTAATATTGCTGATGATAGATATGCTTTGCAGTGTGTGCAAATTGCCTTGCAAAACAGCATGATTAACAGACAAAATGGACAGGGGAATGAGTGTGTATATGAAAAACAGCAAGCTCTTTTTGAAAATCTTGATTACACTGCTAACCGCGATGTTGATTCCTTTTATATCCATTTTATCTATGTTTTTCATCACGGAAAAAGCATCAAAGGATTTATCTCTACGTTCAGGTGAGCGCGTGCTCAGTCAGTTTTTTGCGGTGGTTGATAATACTCTGTTAAACACCTCAAATACAGCGTTAAAAATTGCTGGCAACAAGCAGTGTGAGCGATATTCGTATTTTGCAATATCCCAGCCGGATCAAAATGCTTATCAAGCGATTGAAGTGTATAATACGCTTCGGGAGGAAATGGGAAGCAATTATTACGACATTTTTGTTTATTACGCCAAGGATGACCGCATCATTTCCGGCGCCAATGGTGCTGCCGATGCAGATATTTACCTGCAGTCCCATTACGCAATGGGTGAATATGCACGAGAGGATTATGCTTGTGTGTTAAATATGGAGACTTATCTTCCCCATATTTTCCGCATGGAGAAATATCTGTGTGTAGGTACGCGTGTTCCGTTTATAGGAAACCGCCAGCGGGAATATACGGTGGTAATCGTTTTGAAGCCGGAATTTATATCTGAGCTGATGATGAAAAACAGTTATGAGGGCGAGGGCTCTCTGCTGATTTTTGACCAGGAACGACAGCTCTTAATGAGTAGTGACGGAGACAGTGACTATTCCCTTGCGTGGTATGATGGCTCAGCATCTGCACAGGAAATTCAAACAGAAAAAGGCAAGTATATGATGCAGGTGCAGGAGGCCACCAGCTTAGACGGATATTACGCGTACGTTACCTCTCGAGGGCTGTTTTCGGATTATTTAAACAGGGTTCGCGTGATTTCTGCCATTTGTATACTTGTTTGCTTTGCCACAGGCTGTTTTGCCGTATATCGCGGAACATCTAGGGTATATACGCCCATTCGGAATGTGGTAGACAAAATTGAAAGCGAAGCTGTAGAAACGGTTGACCCCGTTCGCGTTAATGAGCTGGATTTGATAGCAAGTGTACTGGACAAAAATCGAGAAAACGTTCAGCGCATCAACTTCCTAAGCAAAAAGAATACAGGCGCCCAAAGAAAGCGCTTTATCCTATCGTGGATTATGGGCAAGCAGACGGAAAATCTGCCCACAGCACTGGAAAGCTATGGGATAGAATTGCTTTCCGAAAGCTTTGCTGTGGGAATCATCCGCATTCAGGATGCTGGCGGAATGGACAAAAAGCAACAGGATTTTATTATCCAAAATGTATTCGAGGAAATAGCGGAACGTTTTGGCAAAGGCTATGTTGTGGAGTCGGGCGATAGCCAGTATTTATTGCTTCTCAACGTAGCTGACGGACAACACGAAGAGATAAGCTCCGCTGATTGGGAGGAAGCCTGTGACTTTTTGAAAAAGTATTATAACGCAACAGTCGGCACCTATTTCAGCCAACTGCAGCATGGCACAGAAAAAATATCCGTTGCCTATCAAGAGGCGGTGGAGACGGAGCGATATCGCTATTTATTGGGCGAGGATTGTCACATTTCCTATGCCAATGTGAAAGGTAGGGAATTTAACTATGTTTCCACAATGGAATCCCGCTTGTCCCGTACAATTGTAGGCTATATTAAAAGCAAAAATCAGACGCTCTCTGTGCAGGCGTTTGTAGAGGACATCATGCGCAGCTCCGGAATCAATAAAGAATCGTCCATGGAATCTGTGGAATGTTTCCGTTATGAGATGTTTAGCATTTTGAATAAGGTTTTGGCAATGTTCAGTGACTTTGAGCAGGGCAGAGGCCTGCTGGAGGAATTAATCCTGTGCCCAACACTGTCAAAATTTCAAGCCAAGCTCATAGTGTTCCTGGATGCGCTGTTGAAATATAAGCAGGAGCTTACAAAGCTGGAAAATATTTACCATCAGGTTGCCGATTATATTCAAAACAATTATACAGACAAGCATCTAACACTGGAAACAATAGGAAAAGAGGTTGGGCGCACCCCTTATTATGTGTCAAAGCTGTTTCGGGATAATTACAATATGTCTGTTTCGGAATATATTTCCAGATACCGTGTAGAGCAAGCCAAAAAAGAGCTGCTTGAAACGGATAAAAGCATTGTTTGCATAGCCGATGATGTGGGTTTTCTCAGCGCCACGGTATTTATTCGTGTTTTTAAGAAAAGCACCGGTATGACCCCCGGAAAGTTCCGTACTGCCAACCAAAAAGCAGAAAATAACCCAAAAGAGGGCATATAAAGTGACGTTTTCCAGCTGCTTTGTCCTTCCAAAATGGCAGAAAAATGGGAATGAACGGAAGAATATTGCATAAAGTTTATTAACTTAAAAAA
>JAZSAK010000070.1:0-11478 GCA_045601865.1 Faecousia sp.
TATGCAGCAGGCTCCGGTACAAAATCAACAGGGTTATCCTCAGCAGCCTTACTATCCCGCTGCACCGGTACAGCCCTCTGCAGCAGCTATGGCCTTCAAGTCTTTTGCTGCGATCCTCAAGGGTATGTTCTCTATGAATATCGTAAAGACTGTGGGCGCACAGGCAAAGAATACCGGCCGTGAGTGGATCATCGGCATAATCCTGTCCGTGCTGACCTTTGCACTGGCAACACCTGTGAACATTTTGGAGGGCATCACACAGCTCATCCAGGAGGTTTCCGGTGGTTTGGGCGATATGATCCTGAAGTACATTCAGTTTCCCTTCTTTTCGTTCTTCGGCGCCAGCCTGCTGATCGGCATTGTAGTGCTGGCTGCGGTAACAGCAGGTCTGTGGCTGGTGGCAAAGATGGTGTCCAAAAAGGACGTTTCCTTTACCTGCGCACTGAATCTGGTTGCTACTGCAACCCTGCCTTTGAGCATTTGCTACGTTGCCAATATGCTGCTGGGTCTGATTTGGGCGCCTTTGGCAATGGCAGTTTCCATCATCGCTTTGATCATGACACTGATCCTGCTGTACGTAGGCCTCCAGAAGTTGGAGAAGCCCGCTGTTTCTCCGTTCTATCCCTATGCTGCACTGACTGCTGTTGTGGTGATCGTTGCAGTGTTGCTGGGCTTCCTGCTGTATAAGGCTGTGATCACCGGCTGGATCAGCGACATTGCCGGCAATGCTTTGGGTGGTCTTGGCGGTCTTGGTGGCTTGGGCGACCTGGGCGATCTATTTGGATGAAAGCAGGTGTAAAATTGCGTAAATTAAGAGTTTTATGCATTGCAGCATTCTTGGTGATCCTGACGGTGCTGCTGGCAGGCTGCGGAGCCAATGTCTCCACAACCATGAATATCGATACTGCTGACGGCGGCTTCGCCGGTTCCCGTGTGATGACACTGCTCATCACAAACGAAGATCTTGAGAAAGTGACCGGCGGCATAACTGGTTTGGAAACGGTGATCAAGGAGAGTATTCCGTCAGATCTGAGCTATTCAATTTCCTATCCCAGTGAGACTGAGTCTCAGATCACCTTTACCTTGTCCTTCTCTTCCCTGGAGGATTATAAGACCAAGGTTACCAATCTTCTGGCTGCCAATGCAAATAATGAGATCGTAGCGGAGATCAGCTATGAGAAGGATGAAACGCTGTTCAGAAAGGGCCTGAAGTTTATCGAGAACTTCCAGACAGTGGACCTGCTGAAGTGGTATCAAAATGCGCTGGAAACAGCAAATATCATTTCTGAGTCCTCCTCCAACTGGTACGAGCATGGCACAGACACCTTGATCGTGGACGAGGAAAAACTGGATACCTATGGTTCCCGTTACGACTATGACAAGGTCGTAACAAGATACCTTGACAGTTGCGAAGTCAAAACCGTCATGAATATGGACGGAACCTATGACCGCACCATCACCTTTAAGGCAAATGAGTATACCCTGGAAAAGCTGCAAGAGGTCACTGATGATTTGGCCGGCTACATGAAGGGTATTGCTCCTGAGGGCGTTACCTTCGCAACACAGGTAGATGAGGATGGATATTACACGTTATATACCTATACCATGACCGGCCTGAGTGTAGAGGATATGCTGGCAAAGACCAATGCGGTTTTACAGACCCAGGACAACACCTTTGCAGTGACCATCGCCCCCAAAGAGGGCGTGGCAGGTACGGCGGTGATAACCATTGAGGAATCCCTGGACAGCTCTTATTACATGGACCGGGAATACGATTCTGTCCGCAGCACCGTGGTAACCTATCCCAACTTCTCCCTGACTGAGGGCAACGCAAGCACCAATTACAACAAAAATGAGATCTACTATTACGTCAAAACCGGCGAGACCTATACCATGACCGGTGACTGGCTGGTAGGCTACAAAAAGGTAGAGCTGAAGCTGAAAGCCACCGGCCTTACCAAGCTAACCGCAGAACTGGTTCTGAGCGCCAACGAGGCGTTGGCTGAAGATATCCGCAATATCGCATTCTCCGCTGTGGAAGCTGCATGCAAGGATCGTGCAGAGTATTCCAAGGACGGCAGTGTTGCTACCTGCAAGTTCTCCGGCACAGCCGAAGAGGTAGCAGCTAAGCTGGATGCGTTTATAAAGGTGTACGCGCCTGTGGAAGAAGGCAGTGAGCAAATGTACAGTGATGCTTATGTGAAAGAGATGGCAACTGCCTCCAAGTTCACCAGTGGTCTGTACGGCGCGTTTGAAGTAGATCTGAGTCCCGTACTGGGCAACATCAATGTTTACGTTTCCGGCGAAAAGGGTACACAGGTTGTGGACCAGCTTGAGACCGATGACATCGGTGCTTATACCGATAGCCATGTTTCTGTTCGTTTCTACGGCGTAAATATGAACTTTGGAACTCTAATCCTGGCAGTGATCTTTGCACTACTGTTAATCGCAGGTGTAGTGCTGGCCATTATCAACCGGGAAGGCTTTGCACAGTGGGTTGCCGAGCTGCAGCAGAAGAAGGCCAACAAGCAGGCTGCCATGTACTATCAGCAACAGCCCGCAGCACCTGTGCCTGACAACGGAAATTATCAGCAGCCGGCAGCGGATAACAGCTCTTATCAGCAACCGGTAGCTGCGCCCACCGAATATTATGCACCTGCGCAGGCAGAAGCGGATGAGGAGGAGATCTTATGATGAATAATAAAAAGATTTTAGTTCTTATCGCGCTTATTGCGGCCTTGGCAGGCTTGATCGGCGTGGTAGTTTGCGTGCTTCCCGGTCAGACAAAGCCGGATAAGGTAGTTGCAAAATATGTGGCCGCTATCAATGCAGGTAATACCGAAAAGATGAAAGCTATGGACGCATCAACCATTTTGAAGGATGCGCTGGGCAGCCAACTGGGCGGTCTGGGAGATCAGTTGGATGATCTGCAGCAAGGCTTGGGCAGCGTGCTGGACAAGGACGAGTCTGTTTCCACCGACAAGATCTACACCGCACTGGAAAAGAGTGCATTCAGCATCACAGGCGCTCTTCCGGAGGATTTCAAGGAGATCAAATCGGTGAAGGTCGTGGGCTGCGTGGACGGTGAGCCGGAAAGCTACATGGGCATGACCGGTCTGAGCGTCGGCGTGATCCTGGAGATCACCTATGTGGATGCTGAGGGCGAGATCCAGACTCTGTGCGAGGATGAGACCGTTGGCTTGATCCTTTACAAGAACAGGTATTACATCGGCGGCTAAATAAATAGAAAGCCCGTTTGGAAGAATCCGAACGGGCTTTTACAATACCTTACCTTTCGTTTTGCAGACTTCCTTGAAGTGCTTTTATATGTCCCGGCGCAGGCGACGATTCGCAGCTGCAGAGCACTGATGGTCTATGCGTAGTACATAACCAAAAGGGAGACGCCGTAGGCAAAAAACTGCCGAGCGAAATGGAAAGTAAGATTTTATAAATAAACAGCCTGTGGAAATTCCCCAGGCTGTTTATTGTTGCTATGAAGTTTATTATTTTACTTCCACATTTTCCTCAGGACCATAGCCGGGCTTGTAGTAAAGGATACGGGCGGGGCAACCGGCAACCACTGCGCCGGCAGGAACGTTCTTGGTGACCACAGAGCCAGCGCCGACCATAGCGTCGGTGCCGATCTCCACGCCGGGAAGCAGTACTACACGGGCGCCTACATAGGCGTGATGACGGATAATTACCATCTTATCTGTGGGCTTGGGTTCGCCGTGAGCCCGTCCTGGACCGTGGCCGATCATAGTAACACCGAAGGAAACGGTGGCGTTGTCTTCAATGACAACATTCTCCGGATACAGGTCTTCCAGAATTCCACCATAGCCGATGAAACCGCCCTTACCCACGTGCAGACCGCTCAACCGGAAGAGGAACTTACGGAAAGGCGTATTGATATGAGGAAGACGGGAAGCCTCCTGAGACAGGAAGCAGCGCATCCACTGGAAACTATAGGCAGGATTCCAATTGCCGTCTTTCTTGGGCTTAAAGAATGCAAGCATGGAGCCTAACTGACCGGCCAGCAAAAATGCGCCCCACAAGGGCTTAAAGATGATGTAGAATACCAGCATAAAGGGAAAAACCAAAATGGTCAGCAGGGTCATTTTGAAAATCTCCCAAGTGGTGTATGGCTTGGAAACCTGGAAATTTTCGGGGGTAACATGGGGGTTGGGCTTGTTATGCCAAGGGAGCTTCATGATAAGTACCTCTTTTCACTTTTTTACGATTCTAACACCTTTTTTGGGAGCTGTCAATTGCAACTATGCCATATTCTTACACACTTTATGACGGCACGGCTCTGCGGAAGAATATTCCTTTCACTTTTTCTATAAAATATAACCCCTAGGGGGGCTTGTATCCCCCAAATTTGTGTTATATTATAAATAAAAATTACAAAAGCGAGGTAAGAAATATGAAAATGAATCGTATAAAATGTATTATTCTATGTGCTATGTGCATAGCTCTTTGCTATGTTCTGCCCATCGCATTCCACGCATTGGCATTGGGCAAGATACTATCCCCTATGCACATCCCTGTTTTACTATGCGGTATCATCTGCGGTCCTCTCTACGGGTTGTTCTGTGGCATCGCCGGTCCTATCCTCTCTTCCCTAATATCCGGTATGCCCCCTGTTACCGCATTGATTTCTATGTTGCCTGAACTTGCCGTATACGGTCTTGTAGGTGGGTTGCTGATGAAATTCATCCGCACAAAGCATCTTATTGCCGATGTTTATGCAAGTCTGATTCCTGCAATGATTCTTGGACGAATCGCTGGCGGTATTGCCGATGCGCTGTTCTATTTAGGAAGTGAAACCCCTTACTCGATTAACATGTTTGTCAGTAGCTATCTGATTGGAAGCTTCCCAAGCATTATCATTCAGCTCATTTTGATTCCAATCCTGGCATTAACATTGGAAAAAGCAAAATTATTGCCCGCTCGATACTGTGAATTGACAAAGGATTCTGTACATGAATAAGAAAGACATCGCGGAATTTTTTGATCAATGCGCTCCATGGTGGGACGACGACATGATTCGGAAAGAGGACATTATTAAAATAATTTTGGATAATGGTGGCATCTCATCCGGTGTTCATGTTTTGGATGTGGCCTGTGGTACGGGTGTCTTATTTCCGGATTATCTCAAACGGGATGTTGCATCTGTAACTGGTATTGATATATCTCCGAAAATGGTAGAAATTGCGGCAAGCAAGTTTTCTCAAGTAAATGTAATCTGTGCCGATATTGAGCAGGTTAACCTGCCGCAACAATTTGATTGTATTATGGTGTATAATGCCTTCCCCCATTTTCCAGATCCAACGAATTTAATTGCGGTATTATCCCGGTTGGTTAAAACCGGCGGACGGGTTTCCGTGGCGCACTCCATGAGTAGAGCTGCACTGCATGCGCATCATGCCAACCGTGCAAGCAGCATATCCATCGAACTTATTAGCGCAAATGAACTTGCACAGATATTTCAGAACTGGTTTGACGTAGATATAATTATTTCAAATGATGAAATGTACCAAGTATCCGGCATTCGCCGATAAATAAAGGGCACCGCAAAGCCTATGCTTTGCGGTGCCTTTATATTCACTTATGGGTCAATTATATAGGCATTGCATATTCTTCCATAATACGCAATATGGCCATCCATCTCTCCCGCTGCATCCTGCGGGTAGAAACGGTCTAAAATCGACTGCGGAATCATAGAAAGGTCTTGTTTCTGCTGATAGATTATCTCACACTCCAAAGTAAGAGGAAACTCGCGAATTCCGGGAACAGCAACAACATCAGACGGCACTAATTGCAGACCTAAATCCCTAATCTTGTCAGTTTGCGCACCGCTTTGAGAGCCACAATAGCTAATAATTTTTCTATCAACAGATTCCAGTGGAACATTAATCGTAAACTGACCGTTGCGTTCCAGCATTTGCTTTGTATATCGACTTTCACGCACATATGCAATAAACAGCGGTATTCCCCATTCTATGCAAAGCGCACCCCAACCGATGGTCATGGTGTTCACCTTTTCACCATCCGCTGTAGTTAGCAATATGCCCTTTGGCATAGCCTTCATAATCTGAGGTGCATAGTCAAAAGCATCAACTGTTCTTTTCATAATGTAACCTCCAAAGTTTAGGCATCATAGTCCGGACATGGCTGTATAAGCAACCTCTGCAGCCTCAGCATCCATATTACAGGTCAATTTCCAAAAAGGAACCGTTGCCATCATTTCTTGTAGCATATTCAAAATCTTGATTCGCAGTTCTTTTTCCGCAGGGCGAACGGTCTGCTCAAAAAAGGAAACAACCGCTTCGCTTCCAGAAAATGGTCGGATATGGTTTTCCAGGCCGCGCTCTAAAAAGCAAATACCGGCAACCGGTACACGCGCATTCGTATTGATATCATATTTGCCACTCCATGGTGTTCCATACGCATACCATGCTCCGTTTTCCAATCGCAGGGCAGGCTTATCATCATTTAGAATATATGCACGATTTCCAAATTTTTGTAACCAAAGATTGGTGTGCGTAGATTTTCCCGTGCCACTATGGGCAGAAAATAAATACGCTTTTCCATCCACAACAACCGCGGAGGAGTGGAGCATAAAGCCGTCATACTCCAGCAGTTGCGAGTAAAAAATGGAACCCGTTAACACATATTCACAATCTTCATCAGATAACTGTGGCTGACTCTGCTTTAGCGTGCGCCAATCGGATTGAATTATTATATCCGGCTTAGCTTCTTCGATCCGATAAGGTTTTGCCTGTTCAAGGTTTCTACCAAAGGTATCCATGGCAACAATTAAATCTGCGATCTTGTAATATTGCATCATAAATCCTCCGAAGATTTAGATAGCCCATTGGGGACATAGTAAATTTGTCCCCGGCAGATGGTTTCCACCGGGGACATGAATCAAATCATATCATGACTTGGGCGAATAGAAAAGCCTTAAGATCAGCTCGTCTAGTTTCTGCTCATCCGCATAAAATTCGTAATGCTTCTCATTTACAACATTCTCACCCTCCGGGGAAAGCACATCGCAAATCTCATAGTCCTTAAAATCATCCATCATTTGAGAAAAAGCATTAATAGAGCAATCTGTTACAATGTAATCAGATACAGCATCATAAGCTTCAGCTGCGAAGAGCATATCCGCCGTATGTTTTTGCTGGAAAGACCTCATAAAGCCCCGCATGTATTGCGTCTGACGCTCCATTCGGGATAAATTTGTTTGGTCAGCAACGCCCATGCGTGTTTGAACATAACGAACAGCTTGTTCTCCCGTTAACTTGACTTCTCCCATTGAAATTGTTGGATCAATTTGAGAGAAATCGTCTTCCACTACGACAGTAACACCGCCGACAGCGTCATTCAGTATGCTAATCGCATCCATATTCATAGACACATAATAATCAATCTCTAAGTTATACAAGAAACGCGAAACCGCTATTTTTGTATTTTTGCAACTGTCATCCATGCCAGATCCGTAGGTATGTGCAAGCGCAAGCTGTTGATAAATCTCACCTGCTGCATTGCCACCAATGCCCAAAACCGGCATTTCTAACATAGTATCGCGATTCAGGCACAAAACATTACAGCACTGGCTCGCCTCATCAAATATCACCAAGCTAACCATATCTGCAACACCGCTGTTATTATACGAGTTGCTGGGCTGCACAACGCCATACCGGTCAATTCCCAAGAGCATCAGAACCGTAATATCTTGACGGGGGAAATAAGCAATGCCATCACGCACAATTGTTTTGCTTTCTTCTGTTTCAGAATCACTTGTTGTTGGGAACAATACAGGCTCTATAATTTGAATTCCACTATAAAGCATTAAAATAACCAGAATGAAAACAGCACAAAGGTATGCGTATTTCCTCCAACCATTGCGAAATCTCATATGCGTCTACCATCCATTTCAGGATTTACACTTCTCTTTTACGCTTAAACAGCAGCAATGCAATTAATGCACAAGTGGAAACTACCAAAATGCCAGTCCAAACCGGCATGGTTAACCCCACAGAATCACCGGTTTGCGCCGGTGGGGTTTTCTGCCGCACAATAAATGCAACAGGGCAAAAATCCTCAAAGACACATTCAACCTTGCCATCACCGATGTTTTTTGTGCTGACAATGGGATTCCATGTGTCATTCTTATAGGTCATACAATAAACCTGAGTGCTATCGTCTACGCCTAGGTCAAATACCAATTTCACTTGCACGCCACTGGGTGCAACTGCATCCGGATGTTCCTTACAATGCCATGAAACATCAAAAAGATCGCGAATAACGAATCCTCCGGCAGCTGCATCGCTCTCTAATTTCTCATATTGCGGTTTCATTGTGCCGTCAGACAATTTCTCATAAACATCTAGGAGCATCTCTTTCGCAGCTTCGGAGATGATATCTGATTCTTCTGCCTCCCCTACCGGTGTAATTACCAAGCAGTCCTCATCAATATAATCATCAACTGTGTTATTACTTTGGACAACACCAATTGCAGTCCCGCCATCTGGCTTCTGAATAGTCACAACAGTTGGCGCGCCCTTATAAGAAATGCTAGGAACAAAGACTTCTTCCGCTGAAACAGGTATTATCAAGGTAATACCCAGCACAATTACACTCAAAACACACAAAAACCGCTTCAATTGCCTCAACTCCATTTCCCTAAAATACAATATAAATAATTATATCCTAAAAATCTCCTGCTCACAGGACTGAATATATTCGATGGCATCCAATCCTAATTTTTTGCGTATCGTGGAAACTGCCATATCAAGATTCGGTGGTCGCTTTACAGTATCGTGGCAGTCAGAGCCAAGCAACTGTACTTGACCATGACGTATCATCCGGATTGCCCGTTGTCGCATAGAAAAACTTTGAAACGCCTCCGCATTTAGCTGAACATACACAGGCATACCCAAAAGCTTCTCAAAAATACCATCGAAGCTGAATGTACCTATATAGCGATCAATATGCGCAAGAATGGGTATCAGCCCCTGCTTGTGATAAATATCTTCCAAATCACGATACATTGAGTCCGTCCATTTCACAGATGGCATTTCAATCATAACGCTGTTTGTTCCACTGATTGCTACATCCCGTAAAAAGGCAGAATCACTAATGCCGCGGAAATAATAAACCTCTGCACCAACCGAAAGCAATGGCATATCTGTATACTTTACCATTTCCTCACGCAAAATATGCTCTGCTTTGGCTCGACGTGCAAGAAAGTTTTCAGGCCTGTCATTTTGCGGATAAAAATGCGGTGTTGCAACGACGCGGCCTACCCCTTGGTGTGAAAGCATACGCAGCATTTCAATAGATTGTGAAATGTCTCTGCTGCCATCATCCACTGCAGGTAAAACATGTGCATGAAAATCAGTTATCATTTTTCCACGTTACGGTACTGCTTTTCTGAAACAGGCTTGTTTCTTTTGCTCTTGGTGTTTGCTGCTACATAGCTACCCTCATACCGTTTATGATAGGCTCTGCTGCGTCTGTAATAACCATTGTGGTAACCATATTTGCTGGCTGAATCATTTGCCATATTGAAAACAATGCCAAGAATTTTTGCATTCACAAACTTAAATTGACGGCAGGTATCTGCCAGCGCAGATCGATTGCAGTAATGCTGGCTAACAACAAGCAGTATACCATCTGTATTCTCAGCCACTGCCATTGCATCGCTGACCTCACCAACAGGAGGTAGATCCAATATGATATAATCATATTTTTCGCGCAACTGCTCCAGCATCGTAACCATTTTGTCAGAACTCAGCAATTCAATTGGATTGGGAGGATTTCGCCCTGCTGTAACTGTATCAAAGACGTATCCTTCATTGGCAAGTATGCACTTTTGGACCAATGTGTCAATGTTGCTCTGTCCGGATAAATAGCTTGACAAACCGGGAGTCTTTTCCATTGTTAATTTTGTCGCAACAGATGGGCGACGCATATCGCAGTCCACCAGAACAACCTTTTTATTGAGAAGTGATAATGAATGTGCCAGATTGATAGCCGTGACGCTTTTGCCTTCGCCGCTTAGGGCACTTGAAATGCCAATCACGCGGGAATTACGCTCGTCAGAAAAGGCAAACTGCAACTTGGTCCGCAAGCGTTTATACGCCTCTCCCGCAGCAAAGCTGATGTCCGCGCCAATCAATTTTGGCTCCTCTTTGTCATCCCCATTGGCTTTTTTCTTACGCACATTTCCATATCCGTATGAATAATAGGCTCCCTTATCGGTTGCCGTCATGTCCGGCACTGCCGCCAAAATGGGATGCTCACAAATACGTGTAATATCTTCCTCTGAGTGGATTTTTGTATCAAACCATTCAACCAATACAATTATAGCAACGGACACAAGCAAGCCGATCAAGAAGCCTATGATTGTATTATTGACATAGTTAGGTGAACTGGGTGAAGAAGGCAAAACTGCCGTATCAACAACCTTAGCAGATGTCCCCTCCACAATTTTCTTAATTCGATTTGGAAGAATTTCCTCAATTGCGTGTGCAACCTTCATTGAAAGCTCGGGGTCAGCAGACGTAACAACAATACGGAAAACCTCCGTATTGTTCACCGGCATTGCACTAATCATGCTAGCAACCTGTGCATAGGAAAGATCAACATCCGCATAATCCACGACATCTCGCAATGTCTCGCGTGTCATTAGAATTACAATGTAGGAGTTAACCAAATCTTTGGACGCGGAAATATCACTTGGTGTAATATTTAGCGAGGTATTTCCAATTGAGATATTACTGTTATTCACATAGAACATTGAGCTTGCACTATATTTGGGTGTAACGAAATAAAGAGTAGAGGCAAATGTTACCACGGCGCACAATATCGCAACCAAAGCAACCAACCACGCCTTATTTAAAACAGCCCCCAACAAACGTTGTATATCCACATTTTTTTCATTATTATCTGTGAATTTTTCTTCCATGTCCATATGTAAAAACCCCCTAGTTCGGCTTCGTAAATTATTAAACTAAATTCTCACTACTCTATACTATTATAACACTGCAAATAATTAATGTCAATCGATAATCTGTTACATTTTATATGCACAGGCCTAATGCTCTGTATCATTTGGGGAATCTGTCCTTACAAAAAACTTTCCTTCATACCTTTTTTGTTTCGCTTTATTGTTGCCAGATCCCTCATTGCTATAACCATACTTTTTTTCTAATACGCTTGCACCATTAAAGACCACGCCTAACATTTTTGCATCAACATAGTTAAATTGCCGCATGACATCAGACAACATATTGCGGTTACAAATATTTTGTCTTACAACCAACAGCATGCCATCTACCATTTTGCTGACCGCAACTGCATCACTAACTTCACCGGCTGGTGGCAAGTCCAGAATAATAACGTCATATTCCATGCGCAGCTTATTTAATACATCACGCATTTTCTTGGAGCAAAGCAACTCAA
>JAZSAK010000071.1:0-34127 GCA_045601865.1 Faecousia sp.
GCAGCGAGTTGATAAGAAACATAAAGCCACCGATCGTCAACGACCGGTGGCTTTTTCATAAAAATCTTTTCTATCAGTACAGGCCGTTCCCGCAAGCGGGCACACGATTTTCTCAATACAAACCGATCAACGCAAGAATACTGGCCAGCGCAACACCACAGGCAGATAATGTAAACAGCTGTGCAAACATCTTGTTTCTTGCTTTCGCATCTGTGCGCGGAGAAGAAGAATAGGCAGCCAGCATCAGTGCGCCACAGGTAGACAGGGGACTTAGCGGCGCAATATTCGCACCGATGCAGATGCTATTGACCAGTTCCAGCGCACTGGTACCGGGCAGAGAAGCAACCATATCCGGTACTGTGGGGATCAGCGTGGGCATAACAACGCCAGAAGCGGAGGACACCCAAGACATGATACCGCTGAGTAGCGTCATAACAGTAGAGGCAGTTCTTGGTGTGCTGAGCTTTGTCAGCGCAGTGGACAACAGGTCGATGCCACCCAACTCTGTTACCAGAGAAAGCAGAATACCCACACCGGTGACCATGACCAGTGTGCTCCAGGGTACTTTTTTCAGGGCGGCACTTTCGTCAGCAGCCTTGAACAAGATTAAAACCACGGATACTGCAAAAGAGGCCAGACCTACATTGATACCGAAAACGGCAGTTACAACGGCAACAATCACGATGCCCACAAGTGTGATGATCTGCTTCACAGAGAAAGACGGGCTTTTCTGGGCATTGGCCTGCGCCGGAAGAGGGAGATTTTCTGCCTTGTGCCATTTGAACACAAAGTACAAAATAACGGCATAGATCGTACAGGTCATGGTCATCGCCCAAGGCAGCGTGGCTTCCACGCCGGTGATACCGCTTTTAGCGGCTACATCTACTGCAACAATACCCGATGGAGTGATGGGGCTTAAACCGCCGGCAAACGCGCCCAGTATTGCAAAAGGAACCAGCCGGATGGCTGCAATATCCAATTCCTCCGCCAGTGCTACAACCAGAACACTGACCAATGCGGTGGTGGAGATGATGCCGGGACCAATGGCGGAAATCACCGCGCCGGTTAAAAACATGACGATAGGCAGCAGTTTGACCTTGCCCTTGCACAGACCGAAGATCTTCTTTGCAAGAAGCTCTAAAGTCTTGTTCTCCTGCGCGATGCTAAATAAGTACATGACACCCAACAGCATCAAAAACAGAGAATTGTTAAATGACGAAATCAAAAATTTCCCCGGTATCCCGGCTATCAGAGAAAAGATCAGGGCGACTGCGATGGACACAAGGCCACTGTTGAGCTTATATACGAAGGCGATAACCAGGGCAACGCACAGTACGATTAAAGAAATGAGTTCCATACATGAAACCTCCGAAGGATAGTTCTTTTATGAATATCTATTATATTATTTAAACTTTATGTTGCAAAATATATAATTTTGTATATATAATATATAATAAAATATATAGCTTGGTTCACAAGAGAGGTTTTTATGGAACTTTTACAATTACGTTATTTTTTGACGGTTGCCAGGATGCTGAACATATCCCGGGCAGCGCAATACCATATGATTCCGCAGCCGGCTATGTCGCAAACGATTTCCCGGTTGGAAAAAGAATTGGGAAAACCTTTGTTTGACCGTCAAAAAAACAAGCTCACACTCACCCAGGAGGGACAGGCGTTTTTGAATTCTGTGACAGCATCTATGGCAGAGCTGGATACGGCAGTGCAGTCGATACATTGCGATAACGACGTATTGCAGGGTGAGTTGACGCTCTTAGTGCAGCAGCACCGGGGTACGATCGTAGATTGTATCGTAGAATTCAGGAAAATATACCCGGATGTAAGCTTCCGTATTTTCTATATACAAGATAGAAACGATCTGGATGATTGCGATTTTTGCGTTTCCTGTACACCTCCCAGCGAAAAATACAGTGACGGCAAATGTTTGATCACGGAAAAGCTGTACTTAATGGTTGCCACGACCCACCCGCTGGCAACCAAGGAATTTGTTTGCTTTGAAGAACTGAAGGATGAAGAATTCGCGTTTATGGATAAAAACAGCAGTCTGTGGAATCATACGCTGCACTTATGCCATCAGGCGGGCTTTGATCCAAAGATTTCCATGGTCTGCGGAGATCTGCATTGCATGATCAAGTATATTGCCGCAGGAATGGCTGTTACCATGTGTCCGGAAATATCCTGGCGAGGCATCAAGAATGATTCCTTGGCATTTGTTCCCACGATGCCCCAGGAAACCAGGTCTACATATATTTTCCGAAATCGGCTGAAAAGTCCCTCCAGACTGCGTGACACTTTCCGGAATTTTTTAGTGGAGTATTTCACCTCGCAGTTGTAGATCCGGCATAAAATCTGCCCTGTATAAACGAAACCTCTGAAGAGCGCAAAAATCTTTGCATTTCGCAATCCCATATCATCGGTTGCCCAGCAGCTTTGGCTATTTAGGACGAAAAACCGACGGTCTGCCATATATCAGAATTTTTCGAAAAGGAATAAAATATTAAACGTCTCCTTTTTCGACATTTCATCTATATCAACTTAAGGATTCTGGTTGAGGTATGTAAAAACCTGCCTTTTGCTTATATGAAGAAAATATGCTTTGCAGATTGTCATACCCCAACATCTGCCTGTTTTACATGGATTTTACAATAAAATGATTGCGTTTTTTACAACCAAAGGGTAAAATAAAAGTAAAATACAGGTGAAGTGCATTTATAGAAGGATTGATATACGAAAGCGAGGATGAAAATGGATATTTTTGACGTACTAACGCTCATAGGGGGATTGTGCCTCTTTCTTTTTGGCATGAACCTTATGGGCGGTGCTTTGGAAAGAAGTGCCGGCAGCAAATTGGAAACAATGATTGGCAAGCTTACATCGGGCAAGCTGGCAGGGCTGCTTACAGGAATCGGTGTTACGGCAGTCATTCAAAGTTCTTCTGCAACGACTGTTATGGTGGTTGGCTTTGTAAACTCTGGTCTTATGACTTTGAAGCAGGCGATCCACGTAATAATGGGCGCAAACATCGGCACAACCGTCACCGCTTGGGTTTTGAGTCTTAGCGGCATATCGGGAAGTAATATGTTTGTGCAACTGTTAAAACCATCCTCGTTTACGCCGGTATTAGCGTTAATCGGAATTGTGCTCTTTATGTTCACAAAGAGCAACAAGAAAAAAGACATCGGCACGGTGCTCCTTGGATTTGCAACCCTGATGTTCGGCATGGAAACGATGACAGGTGCGGTGTCCGGACTTCGTGATATTCCTGCTTTTCAAGAATTGTTCCTTATGTTTAAGAATCCCATCCTGGGTGTATTAGCAGGTGCGGTTCTTACTGCAATTATTCAATCCAGCTCGGCATCCGTGGGCATTTTACAAGCGCTTGCGGCAACAGGTGCAGTATCCTACGGTGCGGCTATCCCAATCATAATGGGTCAGAATATCGGCACTTGCGTAACGGCAATGATTTCCTCTGTGGGTACGACAAAAAACGCAAAGCGTGCGGCGTTGGTGCATTTGTCCTTTAATCTTATAGGCACTGCTGTATGCTTGCTTGCGTTCTGGGCTGTTAATATAATGTTTGCTCCGGCATTGTTTAATGAGTCTGCTTCCTTTGCGGGAATTGCAGCAGCACACTCAGTATTCAATGTTGTCTGCACACTGATACTTTTGCCCATGTCCGGACTTCTGGAAAAAATAGCATATAAGCTTGTTCCCGACAGCAAGCTTCCTGAAAAGGCTGCTGAGCTGGACGAAAGACTGCTTGCTACTCCTGCAATTGCCCTGGAATGTGCCCACAACCTTACCCTTGATATGGCTCGTATTGCAACCGATGCTTTGAAAAGCAGTATTGTGTGCCTTTCTAAATATGACAAACAAAAGGCACAGGCAATCCGTGATGCAGAAGATAAAACCGACCATCTTGAAGATATTATTGGCACTTATCTGGTGAAAATCAGCGCAAAGCAGTTGAATGAGAGCGAGGGTGCTATGGCATCAATGCTGCTCAAAGCCATTGGCGATTTTGAACGCATATCCGACCATGCCTTAAACATCCTTGAATCAGCAGAAGAATTGCGTGAAAAAGGCATCGAATTCTCCGGGTCTGCCCGGAAAGAAATGGATGCACTTTCGGCGGCAACGCTTGAAATCGTATCTCTGTCCTATATTGCTTTTGCCGAAGAGGATGCACAACAGGCGAATCTTGTGGAACCGCTGGAACAGGTTATAGACAAAATGAAGAAGGTGCTCCGCACAAGACACATTGATAGACTCCGTACCGGTGATTGCGGTATTGAAGCAGGTTTTGTATGGGGCGACCTGATAACCAATATGGAGCGTGTTTCCGACCACTGTTCCAATATTGCTGGCTGTGTAATGGATACGAAGGAGCAAAATATGAATATCCACGAATCCTTAAAGCTGCTTAGAAGTGACAGCGAATTTTACAGAGAAAAGTATACGGAGTATACAAAAAAGTATCTTTCTTTTATATAAAAATATGTGTAGTGGCAGGGAGGAAAACATCTCTGCCGCTACTTATGCTTTGGTGTTTTGCCGGCAGGGGCGCAGGGGCAGAATATTTGGTTTTGCATTTTTTGTCAAATGTGGTATAATCGTCATATATGCTGAAATGCTATTTTAAGCATACATAACGGAGGTGCTTTTTATGTTGGAAGTTGTTAATCTAAAAAAGATCTACAAAACCAAAAACGGCGCAGATGTCAACGCACTCGATGGTGTCAGTTTGAAATTCCCAGAGACCGGCATGGTCTTTTTGCTGGGCAAAAGCGGCAGCGGTAAGTCTACCTTGCTGAATGTCTGCGGCGGCTTGGATTCCCCCACCGAGGGCGAGATCATCGTCAAGGGGCGCAGCAGCAAAAACTTCTCCCAAAGCGATTTTGACAGCTACCGCAACACATTTGTAGGCTTTATTTTTCAGGAGTATAACATTCTAAACGAGTTTTCCGTTGAGGATAACATTGCCCTTGCTTTGGAGCTTCAGGGAAAAAATAAAGACAAGGCCGCTATCAACGCCCTTTTGGAGCAGGTGGACCTGCAGGACATGGGCAAGCGCAAGCCTAACACCCTTTCCGGCGGCCAGAAGCAACGGATCGCCATTGCCCGCGCCCTTGTGAAAGCACCGCAGATTATTATGGCCGATGAACCCACCGGCGCGTTGGATTCTAAAACCGGTCAGCAGGTGTTTGAGACACTGAAAAAGCTGTCGCGGGACAAGCTGGTGCTGGTGGTTTCTCACGATCGGGATTTCGCTGAGCTGTATGCCGACCGTATTATCGAGCTTAAGGACGGCAAGGTGCTCTCCGATGTGACCAAAACACTCCAGCACAAGACAGCCATTACCGATAATGTCAACAGCATCGGCGATGTGCTTTGCGTCAAGGGCGGCGCATCCCTTACGGATGCGGATTTTGCTAAAATTAAGGCGTATTTGAGCAGTGCCGACAGAGATGTGATCATCGCCGGCGACCAAAAGGACGTGCAAACCTTTAAAAAGGCCAGCCGCATCAGCGACTCCGGTGAAAAAGAGGTCTTTGCGCAGACCAAGGAACAGCCCTCCAAGGACTACCGTCCGGAGGACAGCCGCTTTATCCGTTCCAAGCTTCCGGCGCGCCATGCCTTGACGATTGGTGTCTCCGGCCTGCGCACGAAGCCCATTCGCTTAATTTTTACAGTGCTTTTGTGTACTGTCGCCTTTACCTTGTTTGGGCTGTTGTCCACCCTGAATTTCTACAATAGCCGCGCCACCTTCCTGCAGACCATGTCTGATGTGGGAGATTCCATGATGCGACTGAGAAAGGACTATAAGGCTACTTATACATGGTATCACTATGGTGTTGAGGAAGACAGCTACGAAAATTACGGTGAGGCAAAATTCTCTCCGGCTGACTTGGAGGAGTATTCCTCCGGCATTTCTCCCAACGCTTTTGGCACGCTTTCCTACATGCCAACCTTACCCGTACGGCAGGCTGGCGCACCCTATTGGATGACCTCTCTTAACGGCTTCGCGGTCTTGGAGGAGGGGAATAGCCTGCGCAATTGGATTCAGGGCGAATATCCCACACAGAAAAACCAGATTGTGATTTCCTCCTATGTTGCGCAAATGCTTTATACCTGCAAGGTCATGGACGGTGACGGAAAAGAAATAGAGCTTTCTTCTCCTGAGTCGATCATTGGCAAGGAGTTTTCCATGAACGGTTATACATACACCGTCACCGGCATCATGGACTGCGGACAGATCGATCCCCAGTATGAAGTTCTTAAGGATTCCACCAACACAGACTACAACCTGCGTTATCGCTTTATGTCCTATCTGGAGGACGGCATGTATTTGCTGGCCTTCGTGACGCCGGAGCATCTTGCCGAAATCTCCCGCCAAAACGGAGAGTACACCGAGGGCGTCCATAACTACACCTATGCCGAGGCTTCTATGGCCTATAAGGGTGAATTTATGTCCCCAAATTGGGGCAATGCCAACTACCTCACCGCAGATATGGCGAAAAAACCCACTGCTGCCTTCTATCTTAACGGCCAGAAGGATGCGCCGGAAGCCGGAGAAGTCTTTGTTTCTGCCAGCCTGTTTTGCGAAAATGTGGCCAATATCTTGAGCCAAATGCAAAACGAAGCGTGGGAAAACGGTGATGAGATAGACAAGGAAGCGGCAGATCGCTACAGTGTGGCGATAGAACTGGCTTATGATATTACCCGTGGAGGCATTTATGATTACGATGCGGAAAGTAAGGAAGAATCCTTCACACCCTATACTATAGAGCAACTGAACCAAAAGCTGGAGGAACTGTGCCGGTATATTAAGGATTGGAACATTTCCACCACTATGCGGGTCACGCCCTTTGACAACAATCAGCAAATGGCCATCGGTGAAGGAAAACTGCTGAACGTTGCGGCAATTCGCCTTTTCCCCGACCAGCAGTATTCCGATAATTCTGTAATCCTTTCTCAAGAAGATTTTGACGCTCTGTGGAATGAACAGAGGGGAACGTTGGAATATTACACCACTATCACCAGCGACTATGTTCCATCTGCCGATGCGATTTACTCCTCACTTTATCTGCCTTATACCTACAACGGGAATACCGCAGAGTTCTTCTGGGATTTGTATCAGAATCAGGAGTTTGAAGCCGATTCCAGCCGCACTATGCTGGTGGGCAGCTTTGTCAACTCTCTGCAGATGGTGGACAGCTTCGTACAGAGCGCCTCTAAGATATTCCTGTATGTGGGCCTTGTGATGGCGGTATTTGCGGCATTGCTGCTTTCTAACTTCATTTCCGTTTCTATCAGCCAAAAGAAGAAAGAGATTGGCATTCTGCGGGCTGTGGGCGCAAGAGGCGCGGACGTTTTCAAGATTTTCTTCAGCGAATCTTTCGTTATTTCTGCCATTTGTGTCGTGACCTCCCTGATTGCCAGCAATCTGATTTGCAGCATGCTGAATAAGGAAATGGCAGTGGGTATCGGCGCGTCGGTGTTTGTATTTGGCATCCCGTCCATTCTCATTCTGATAGTTGTCGCTCTGCTGACTGCCATCGTTGCTACCTTCCTGCCGGTAAACAATGCCGCGCGGAAAAAACCGGTAGACTCCATTCGGGCACTGTAATTTCCTGTTACAATAACATCATTAAACAATAGAACAAGCGCTGTGAGATAGGGAGAACCTGATCGCAGCGCTTGTTTTATTCTTCAAAATTTGCAGTTGGTTCAAGCTAGGTGCACGCCTGGCGGGCAAAGACCGACCGTTTTTATGCAAATTTGCTGCTTTGAGATACTATAATTATGGAAAGAAAATTTTTTAAAAAATGTAAAAATACCCCTTGTATTTTTTTGGATTTATGCTAATATAGGATTAGTACAAATTAGCAGTAGTGCAAATTAGCTTTTATCCTAACTTTTAAATTCGGAAACAGGAGGTGAAATGCGTGGCGCGAAGACAAGTAAATACCACAAAACACGAGATTATCCAGACAGCAACCAGGCTGTTTCTGGAGAAGGGCTATTCCGCCACTCCCCCCAAGCTAATATGTGATGAGCTGGATATCAGCACAGGAAATCTGACCTACTACTTCCCCACCAAGGAGCATCTGCTGGCAGTGCTTGTGGAGATGCTCTGCAGCTTCCAGGGCAAGACCCTGCAGAACATGGTGCAGGAGGAAGGCACCACATCGCTTTTGGCGGCGTGTCTGGAACTGGCCACCATGGCTGCTATGAGTGAGGATAGTGAGATTGCAAAGGATCTGTTTCTGTCCGCCTATTCCAGCCCTATGTGTCTGGAGATCATCCGCAAAAACGATGCACAAAGAGCAAAGCTTATATACCATGCGTTTTGTCCGGATTGGAGCGAACTGCAGTATATCGAAGCAGAAACTTTGGTATCCGGCATTGAATACGCAACGCTGATGACCACCAACGACTCTGTTCCTCTGGAAACCCGGATCACCGGCGCACTGAATAACATCATGATGATCTTCAATATTCCCGAGGAGATCCGCAGCTTGAAGATTCGCAAGGTTCTTTCCATAGACTACCGCACTTTGGGCAAGCACATTTTGGAGCAATTCAGAAACTTTGTGGACCAGACTAACGAGCAAACCTTTGAAATGCTGTTGAGCGGGACTAAAAAATAACCCCGCGAAACAAAACACGATAATCACTGTAAAGTTCCCACCTCATAACTGTAAACAACCCAAGGAGGTAAACATATGTACAACAATACACTAGTTAAAAGAGTGCTAAGCTTTCTGCTGTGTCTAGTGATGGTTCTGTCTTATCTGCCGGCGGGCATGCTTAAGACAGCTGCAGCAGAACAGCCTTTGAATATTGTTTCCAATAGCAAAAAGGCTGACTCCGATTCCATTATCTGGGAAAACTTTTTTGGCCCAGATATTATGCACACGGAGTTTTCCGGTGCTGTGTGGACGGATAAGTCCGTATTTATTGAAGCGACTGACAAGCTTCCCGGTGTTACGCTGGACAACAGGGACAATTTCCTGGTTGCGCTGTCTTCCATCGCGTCTAACATATCCATTACCGGCCATACCTCATCTCCTACCGATACGATGCTGGTGCTGGATATTTCCGGCTCTATGATTGACAGCACCTATGAGGTAGGCTATGTCCGTACTGGCAACAATAGGTATGGTCAGGTATACGGCATCGATATGTCTCTGGTGGAGGCGATGGTGGAAGCAACGAACAGCACCATCGACGCGTTGATGAAGCAGAACAGCAACAACCGCGTAGGTGTGGTGCTGTATTCCGGCAATACCGACACCGACTACGCTGCTACCCCCAACAGCGCCACGGTAGTTCTACCTCTGAACAGGTACCAGGGCGTAAATGGCAAATATCTTAGCCTGGATGCCAACTATGTCACCAACGCGCTGTATACCTATAATTACAACAGCAGACAATGGGTTGCCACCGGTGAAAGTGCTACATATGTTTCCTCTGGCAGCACGGTCTCCGTCTCTGTGGAAAACGGCCTGACTACGAAAGGCGGTGCCACTGTAACAGATGCCTCCAAGACTGTCGTCGGCGGCACCTATATCCAAAATGGTCTTTACCAGGCGATGAACCAGTTTTTAGCGGTTACCGATACCACCGTTCCCGAGGGTGATATCCAGGCAGGCGTGGAGCGTATTCCCGTTATCGTTTTAATGAGTGACGGTGCACCTACCATCGCTACTACCGCTTATAACTCCGTCGGCAACTCCAACACCGGTAACGGCGGCAGCACCAACGACAGGATCACTTTCTTGACTCAGTTGACCGCAGCCTATGTTCGCGGAATGGTGGCTGCCAAGTATCAGGAGTCTGCCACTGATGACAGCAGCATATTGTTTATGACCCTTGGTCTTGGCACAGAGAATAGCTCTGCTGCCACAGATACCCTGTATCCTGCTGGCTCCAACAATACCCTGAAGGATTACTGGGATACCTATCTGGAAGCCACCGCAGGAACAAACGTGAACATTACCACCGGCCAGAACGCACTGAGTGTAATCAGGGACGCATCTGTTAAGGCAATGAACTACGTGGACAAATACTTCTATGCCAGCGATGCTAACGGCTTGATCACCTCTTTCAATCAGATTCTCAGCGAAATCGAGCTGAAGTCCGAATCCCACACCACACTGGTGGAGGGCAGCGGTGCTAACTACTCCGGTTACGTCACCTTTGAGGACGCGCTGGGTGAGATGATGCACGTGCACGATATGAAGGGCGTTCTGATGAGTGACGGCAACGGCGGCACAGTGCTTTATACTGGAAAGGGCCTTGCCAAGAGCCTCAACGAGGGCGTTTTGGGTAGCCAGACTACGCCTACCGAGCGTGGCGACGAGTTGGTCCGCACCGTCAGGGAACGGATTCCCGGCACCACCGCTACCCAGGCACAGCAGCTAATCAGCTGGGCGTATCTGGATCAGCAGCTGTATTATACCGACGACAACAACTGGAGCAACTACATCGGCTGGTATGCCAATGCCGACGGCAACTATGTTGGCTTCTGGGATAAAGACTCCGGTTATGAGAACGCACCCGCAGGCGCCGTGTATGCCAACCGTTCCTACGGCTACCTGGGCGCGCAGGAAGATACAGATATGATGCACGTGGTGGTAATGGTACGCACCGACCTGAAAACCCTGAATCAGACCGTATTCTTCAAGATCCCCGCGGCCTTGCTGCCCACGGTGCATTACAAGGTCACGCTGAACAAGGATGATCCCAATGTGGTGGATGAATTCGTCCGCGAGGGTGCAATTCCGATGCAGTTGGTGTTCGAGGTAGGTCTGCGCTCCGATATCAATTCTGTGAATCTGGAGCAGAAGATTGCTGAGCATATCGCTGCTGGCGGTCACGTGCATCGCAACGCCGACGGCTCTGTGAACTTCTACACCAACGAATGGGCCATCGGTAACGACACGAACCAGAATGGCATTCCCGATCCGGAAGAGGTGGAGACCGCTAAGGTGGCACAGTCCCACTTCCACCCGGCACTGGACAATACCCGTTATTACTACACGGAGGATACCCCCATTCTGGATGCCTCCGGCAACCAGATCACAGATCCCAATGCAGTCCTTTCCGGTACATATCATATCGACCATTACTATTATAATGAAGCCCGGCGGGTGAGCACACAAAGAGCAGTCTCTGCTGAGACGCTGGCGCAGGCAAGGTATATCGACGGCAGGTGGGTCATTCCCGGCGGCACGATGTTCCGCGAGTTGACCCGGCTGAGAGTGATGAAGACGGATAACCGAACCGAAACACTGGATTATTCCCGCTTCTCGGCTACCTTTGCGGCAACAGGCAAGCAGGACGTTTACTCCTTCCTGGGTAACAATGGTACATTTACTGTAGTACCCGCCACCGGAATCACTCTGCGTAAGGAAGTTTCCGGCACTATCGCGGATGGCAGCCAGTTCAACTTCCAAGTGAAGCTGTCCAACCTTCCTGCAGGCAGTACGGCCGCACCTGTGCTGACCGATGCCAACGGCGATGCCCTTTCCGGCGTGACCATGTCTGCTTATGAAAACGGGCAATTCACTGTTACAATGCCAGCTGGCATCACTGCATATATCTCTGGCATTCCCGTAGGTACCAATGTGGAGATCGCCGAGCAAATCAACGGCGATTACAGGGTGGTCGGCATTCAAGTAGCAGGTCAGGCACAGCCTGCCAACGGCAACGCCACGCTGACCGTCCCGGCATTCGCGGGTACAGGTGACAATCACCATGTGCTCCCGGTTGTTAACCAGATGGTTCCCGTAGTAATCACCAACGGCCCCAATCTGTACGGCAATCTGGTCATCAGCAAGGATGTGGTTCACTCCTTGTCCTCTGATCCCGCCGTTTTGGCACAGAAGGAATTTACTTTCCGGTTAACCCTTTCCGGCGATAGGATTGCTGCAGGCAATACCTTTGAGACCTCGGAAGGCGTTCAGGTAAAGGTTGGCCAGGGCGGTGTGGTGACCTTCGCAGACGGCAGCCCCATCGTTCTGAAAAACGAAGAGTCCATTACCATTCTCAGAATCCCTGAGGGAACAACCTACACCGTTACCGAGGAGCCCCTGCCCGGCTTCAAGCTAGACAGCATCGGCAACGATACCACTGCCACCGCCGCCACTGGCCGCATTATCGGCAATGAAACGGCTTTGGCAGACTTCTACAACCGCTATCCGGATACGTTCGACCCCGTGGAGGTTCCGGTCACTGTAAACCTGACCAAGGTACTTACCGTGCTGGATGGAACCCCTGCAGACGAGGAATTTGTATTCGTCTTGCAGAAGCTGCTGGACGATGGCACTTATCCCGATATTGCCGACAATAACGGCGAGGCATATATCAAGGTGCGGGCGGGAGATACGGAGCAAGCCAACTTTAAGCTGACCTTTGACAAAGTGGGCACCTACTTCTTCCGTGTGGTAGAGCTGAAGCCCTCTGAGCAGCTGCCCAAGGGTACGGATACCGCCGGTATGAACTACTCCACCATGCAGGCACTGTTCGAAGTAAACGTCACCGACGAGAATATGGACGGCGCTCTGGAAATCGCAGTCCGCGAGGAGGCAAATGTTACCGTCTCCGGAAACAACAGCGGCATCAGCGTGTCCGCTACCTTCGAGAATATCTATGAGGTCGGTGCTACCAATGCCATGCTGAAGGTGCACAAGACTTTGACCAACCCGGCCAACGTCCATATCCCGCTGACGGAGTTTCATTTCAATATGGTCGCCTGTGATGCCTCCGGCAATCCTCTGGCAGGCGCACCGGTCAAGACTGTGACTGCTTCCGCCCTGGGCGATGCTACCTTTAACATTGTTCTAGATGAGGCAGATACCTATTATTATTTGATCTCTGAGCAGGTCGGCGGCCGTGTGGGCATGACCTATTCCTCTGCCAAGTACCTATTTAAGGTAGTGGTTGGTACACAGACCGTGGGCTCTGATACCACCTATATAGTCACTGAGCAAAAGCTTACCGATCTGACGGATACCAATAAGTCGATAGAACCGGAAAACGGCGTTTACACCGCACTGTTTGAGAACATCTACACGCTGACGGGCACGCAAATAAATATCCCCTACAAAAAGGAATTTATCGGCCGGGAAGTGAAGAGCAGTGACATCTTCCATATTCGGCTTATCCAGACCGACGGTGCTTTCAATCCGCTGGCAAACGGCTTGGATCAGTCCTATACATTGCCTTATGTGGACGGAGAATCTATCCAACTCACTTACGACAAGGTAGGTACCTACCACTATAAGATCACCGAAACCATTCCCGCGGAGGCGGCGTATAATGCGGAACTCGGTAAGTACGTACTTAACGGAGTTGCCTATGACAATGCTGTGTATCACATCACTGTGAACGTTTCCGACAACGGAAACGGTGCACTGACGGCAGAAACCATTATCCATAAGGTGGGTGAAGCTGCCGCAACCCAGACAGTGAAGTTTTTGAACGAATACTTGGTAACCGGTAATGGCTCCGTGACCATTGGAGGCGTCAAGGTTCTCAACGGCAGAAAACTGGTGGCAGACGAATTCACCATTGGCTTATACAGTGATTCCAGCTGCACCCAGAAGCTTGCCCAGACCACCAACCATGCCGACGGCACGTTCGCATTTCCTGCCATTACCTACACAGCTGCGAATCTGGATGATAACAACACTGCAAAAACCTACACCTACTACATCAAGGAGATCCCCGGAACCAAGGGCGGCGTGACCTACGATCCGAATGTTTACACCGTGACCGTCACGGTCTCCCATGCCGATGGCGTGCTGGTAGTAACACCTTCCAATAATCACGCAACCCTGCAAATCACCAATACCTATGAGGCAGAGTCTGTGGACGTGACGATCGATGGCAGCAAGGTGCTGTCCGGCGACTGGACCAATGTTCCCAATAAACAATTCCGCTTTGATCTGTTTAAGGCCGACTCAGCATTCTCCATCATAGATCAGATGCCGGTGGACACCAAGTATGTCAATGGTGCACAGACCTTCTCCATGACCCTGAGCTACACAGATGGGCAAGAGGGTGACTACTACTATGTCCTCAAGGAGGATATGAGCAATCGGGCAGGCGGTATCAGCTATGACGCCGGTGAGTACCACATCACCATCAATGTCGTAGACTCCGGTGATGGCCAGCTGGTAGCATATAGGACCATCTATCGTCCCGGCACTGGTAATACCACCACGACCGTATTCACCAATGCGTACAAGGCAGAGCCTACCACTGTTACACTGGAGGGCAGAAAGTTATTCACCAACACCTCCAACGGTCAGCCGATAACCATGGCAGGCGAAGAGTTCCAGTTCCTGGTACTGGAGGGTACGGATCTACGTACTGCAAAGGTCATTACTACCGGTACCAATCGGGCTGACGGAACCATCGCGTTCCTGCCCATCACCTATACCGAAGCTGGTGTTCACAACTACACCGTGGTTGAAGTCACCGGCGGGGCTGGCGGCGTAACCTATTCACAAGCGCAGTTCTCTGTCCGGGTTACTGTTACTGATCACGGTAACGGCATCTTGACCGCCGTAGCAGATTACAACAATACATCTATCGTATTCGAAAACACTTATACCCCCGGCGCTGCCCAGGTCGTTCTGTCCGGCCAAAAGGTGCTTGACGGCAACTGGCCCGCAGCTGCTAACAGGGTGTTCAACTTCGAACTGTATGAGACCGGCGGAGACTTTGCTGTGACAGCCGATGCCATACGGATTGCCACCAACGATACGGACGGCAGTTTCACTTTCGGCACAATTAATTACACTGTCGAAGGCACACACTACTACGTGCTTCGCGAGGAATTCTTCGGCCAGAGCAAGCAGGGCATCACCTATGATAGCAAGGAAGTCCGCATCACCGTGCGTGTCAGCGACAATGGCAACGGCCAACTGGTCGCAGTCGTGGAAACCAGCGATAGCGCAGCTGCTGTCACCACCGCCAACAATGTGGTGACTGTGGAAGGCCTGAAGTTTACCAATCAATATCGGCCAGCCCCCACAAGCTACACCCCTGTCGCACAGAAAGACTATAAGGGCGATGCGATGAAGCAGTTTGACTTTGTTCTGACGGTTGACGGCAATGACAGGCAGACCAAACAGAATGATGCAAACGGCAGGGTGGTATTCGATGCGCTGACATTTGATGCTGCGGGTGTTTATGAACTGAAGATCCGTGAGCAAAAGAATAGTCTCTGGGGACTGATTCGCTGGGATACCAACGTTTATACTGTCACGCTCCACGTGGAGGAAAACGGACTGGGTGAACTGTTCGTAAACGAAAGCAAGACCACGGTCACCAGCAATAAGGGTGACGACGATCTGATATTCCGCAATGCCCACCACGACATCATCACCGGAAAAGATGTTTTCCTGTATGAAGCACCCACCGTCAGCATTGACGGTAAGACAGTGGAGATGAACGATATCCTGCTGTACAAGATCTCCTACACCAACTACGACAGCGTGCCGGTGGACATCGAGATCCTAGATAAGCTCTCCCAGTCCACTGCCTATGTTGACGGCTCTGCCGACAATGGTGGCACCTACTCTGACGGTACCCTGCACTGGACGTTGAATGACGTGGAGCCCGGCGCTACCGTCACCGTTAGTTTCCGTGCGAAGGTCGTAGCAGCCAATAACACCGTGGTAAACAGCGCGACCATACTGGAAGGAGAGAACGAGTATCAGACCAACCAGGTCACCAATACCATTCCTGCTTCTTCCGAAATTCCCAAGACCGGCGACAATATGAATCTGGGCCTGTGGGCTAGCTTGCTGCTGTCCAGCGTTGCATGCCTGTTTGTCCTGATTATCTCCCGGAAGCGTATTACCGGTTGACCGGTTGCACATCACAAATCATATTTACCCCTATACGGTTCAGGGAGCTAAGAGCTCCTTCCCGGTAATTAAGCATAAGAATTCCCGGAATGCATTCCAGCATTCCGGGAATTTATCTTTGCAGCACCGTCATCTATATGCAGGCGAACTACCCAACCGGCGTGTACGGTGTGGGATGTGGCAGGACAAAAAAGCCCACACCGCTTTTATGACGGTGTGGGCTGCTTCGATTAATATGCAGTAACAGAGAACAATCTAACAACGTTCCCGTCCCATGCTTTGGGGAAGGAAATGCGAAGAGATTTTACAGGTTTGTTCACATCCAATACCAGTAGGCGCTTTCTGTTATCATAAATTTCCGAAAGTGTATTCCAATTGGTTTCGTCACAGGAATATTCTACGGTGATCTCCTTTGCAAAATAGGGAGGAAGATGTACAGGCTCAAGATCAAGCGGAATATTTGCAATCGTTGACTTTATGGGCTCGTTATTCTGACTGCCTGTGCTTGTACGGTTGAGATCGCTGTCCAGGACAATGCGAAGCTTTTTGACATCCTGTTCCTGCGCAAATTGCATAACAATTTGCTCTGCACAAGCAACTTCAATGCCGTTCTCTTCAAATCCGCGCTCCACACCGTTTGTCAACCGATCGTGATATTTTGATAAGGTTGCATATTGCATAACAGAAGGAGCTTCTCTTTCTACAAAGGGCAGGTAGCAATCATCAAACATTAGCATGTTTTGTAAGGTGCGGATATGATTTGTGTAAACGCCTCTTGGGGTTGTATTATGCGCTTTTGCGACGGCAGCTGCCGTTCCCACAGCCTGCCCCAAAATGGCACAGGTAGCCATAACGCGAGAGGCGCTCATTGCACAGTGGGTGACACTGATGTTTCTGCCTGCAAAGAATAAATTGTCAATATTTTTGGAATAAAGACAACGGTAGGGAATTCCAAAAGGAGATGGTGCAGGGTGAAAAATTGTTGGCTTCTCACGGGAGTTGATTCCACCGGGGGTGTGGTCATCCATAGTCCAACCGCCATAGGCAATAATATCTTCAAATATGCCTTTGCGTTCCACATCTGTTTGGGTCATAATGTAGTCGCCTACATATCTGCGGCTTTCCCGCTTTCCCGGCAAAAAGCCTAGGAAATCCAACTCCCAATTATCTGCGTTGGATTCGGGATTGTTTTTTACGTAATCCCAGATGCCCATAGCCACTTTGAGCAATTCATCCCGAATTTCTTCTGTGTCACCAATGCTGTCGTTTTCGCCACCCAGCTCCATATACCAAAAGTTTTCTGTGGGGTCACCGATAACCGGCAGGCGATAGGGCAAATCTTCTTTTGTATACTTATTTGCCCAGCTTGGGGCAATGAAGGTGGATTTATATGGCGTTTGTCTTGCTTGAATTAGGCAGGACATGCCCATGGTCTTTTTGTCAGCAACAACGGGGGCAATGCTCTCGCCAAACTCGTCACGGCCTTCTCGCCCGACTCTGTATTGTGCGCCTGTCAGGGGAGCCAAAATGCTGTCGCCTGAGCAATCTGCAAAGTATGTTGCGGTAACTTTATGCCACTTTTGTGTTGTTGTTTGCCAACCCAAAATGGATACGATTTTATCCCCATCCATTTCCGCATCGTTACAGGAGCAATTGAGAATGGTGGTGATATTCTGTTCTTCTTTGACTTTTTCGAAAAGGATGGTATCCCAAATGGGCCACTTCCGATAGGGGTTGCGATATAGATTTTCTAGAGCGATTTCCTCCAGAATACCCGTCTCACGGTTATCCTTTCCATGTGCGCCGCAAACCCACATGCGGACTTCGCTGGAGGCATTTCCTCCAAATAGGGGTCTATCCTGCATAATTGCGACTGTAAGACCGTGACGCGCCGCAGATATTGCTGTGCACATACCTGCCAAACCGCCGCCAACTACACAAAGATCCACATGATGTTCTACTGTTTCAAACTTGAGATTCATTATGGTATGCCTCCTTATTGACATTTTACAAAAAAAGTATATACTATTTTTAGATAAAAAGCTTGTTATTTATGGCATATTTTTTATAATTTCGTGCAATCTGGAGGCAAAACATGATTGTTACAAGTGCGGACATTCGTTCTTACATTGATTTTTTGATCCATCAGCAGGGCCTGTTTGTTAGTTTGCATGGAAAGATAGGAGCTTTCAAAGATTTTTTTAAATATAATCTTCATATGCATCCTTTTTGCGCATGTGTTAAACTGAACAACCAGGATTTATGTATCCAGCAGCAAATGAAAGTGATAAAACATTGCACCGGCGAGGCTTTCTTTGGAACTTGTTATGCTGGAATGGGGGAATGGATTTATCCAATACATATGCGAGAGGAAACGGTAGGTTTTATTTCGGTGGGAGGTTACTGTGGGAATGCGGAAGCAAATTCCATGACAGGAGGGAAAAATAGATTTTATACCCTTTTAACGCCACCGCCTACCAAGAAAACCATCGATACACTACTGCGTCCGCTGGTGAACTTATGTGAGGTATACTACAAAGAAAATTGCGACCATTTGACAATTGATACCAGCTTTGAAAAAATAATTCGCTATGTCAATGAATATCACACAGAAGAGATAACAATTGAAAAGCTCAGCGAGAAATTTAACTACAGTATTTCTTCCATCAGCCATAAATTCAAGAAGAATACAGGCATGAGCCTTAGAAAATATATAGAACAGCTTAGAATCCACCATGCCAAACGCCTCTTGACACAATCGAATCTCAATATTACGGAGATAGCCATGCTGACTGGATTTTGCAACAGTGGATATCTGTCGATGATTTTTAAAAAGAATATTGGTGTTACGCCATCTCAATACCGCAAAAATAATACATTATAAGAAAACGGATGTCCAACCTTGAACACAACACAGTAAGACGCATCACACCTTGACGGATAAAATGCGCTGTGTTACTGTAAAATTAGGCAGGGGGGAAGCTTATGAACCACAAGGAGTATATTCGTGTTGTACCCAACAGTAAAAATGCTATATTGATGGTGCATGGAATTGCGGGGACGCCTGGGCATTTTCAAGATTTTATACCCGCAATTCCAGAGAGTTGGTCCGTTTATAATATTTTGCTGGACGGTCACGGGAAAAAGGCAGAGGATTTTGGCGCGACATCCATGAAACGCTGGCAGCAGCAAGTGCATTGTCGGTTAAAACAAATTTTAGACAGCCATGAGCAGGTTGTCATTGTAGCACACTCTATGGGCACGTTGTTTGCCATAGAGGAGGCTGTGGCGGATGCACGGCAGATAACAGCCCTGTTTTTGCTGAATGTGCCGCTGCAAATACACCTGCCATTGGATACGGTTGTCGGTGCCCTGCGTGTGGCATTCGGAAGGACGCAAGGGCACGCATTGGCGACCGCGATGGCGAAGGACAGCAGCATTACAATGGAAGGCGGGTTGCAGCACTATTTGCGATGGACGCCCCGTTTGATAGAGCTTCTGATACTGATTGCCAAAGTGCGCAAGGACCTGCCTCACCTGAAAGTTCCGACACAGGCGTTTCAGTCGAAAAACGATGAACTGGTCTCCAATCGAAGCAATGGGGAGCTGGCCACCAATTCCCATGTGCAGGTAACCCTATTGCAAGAATCCGGACACTTTTTTTATAGCAATGCGGATATGCAGTTACTGCGCAGTCGATTTGAACGGCTTTTACAGAAGTGTGAAATAGGATAAGCGCGTGTAGGATACACGCGCTTATTTTTATTCATTTGGCTCGGCAGGAACGGGACACAAAGCATCATAAAAGAGCGCATAGGTGGTACAAACCTCGTTCTTACGCCAGCAATACAAAACAAGCTGACTGACAAGATAAAGCAGAAATGTACCCCAAAAAGCGACCTCTGCAGACACTGGCAAGGCTACGCCCAAAGCCTGCAAAATCACATCGGCATACGCGATTACGCTTACCAGTAAATCAAGGATAATAAACCACCAAAAGCTGAAGTCCAGCTTAATAAGCGCGGTTACATTGCCACGCATTATGTGCCAGCTGTTGCGCATTGCGGAGATTGCCCCTTTTTCCGGAGCATCCAATAGGGAATACTCAGCAAGACGAAAATGGTAATAAAAAGGCGCTGCAACAGCCAAAAAGGCAACACCGTAACACAGAAGCAAAGGAACGATAATTTCCGGCAATACAGACTCCATGGCAGCATACACAGCAGTGGCGTCGTTGCTGGACATAACAGAGGAAAAGGCTTCCAAAAGCGGGCGTGACCAGGGGGTGAGCATAAACAGAAAACTGCCCAGCTGGCCACTGAAAAGACCAATTAGCAAATACAAAAGCGTTTTCCATAATTGCAGCCGCAGCATGGGAAAGAAAATCCGAAAGCCGGCGCACAAATCGGCAGGAGAGGTGGCTTCTCTGCGGGCAAATTTCAAGGTGACATAGGTGTAGCCCAACTGCCAGAAGGGCAGAAGGATGATTTGCGCCAAGCGCAGGCAGGACTGCACGGTGGAAAATAAGCTGCGCATACCCAAGCCTGATAAGCCGCCGGTTTCCGCAATGGCATTGTTCAAAAGAAAATCCACCACAGTTAAAACGAGAGAAATTAGCAACAATGCACCGGTATGAATTAAAATTTGCTTTTTTGGGTTGCAGGATGCAGCCAAAAGACGCTCTGCAGCGCATCTTTTGAGCATGGGTCGGTTTTGGATATCCATAAAAGTCTCCTTATTGGGTGTTTTCTATATGGTAAACCAAATGCTCCCAGATAGCAATAGAATTTTTGTAAAAGAACTTGTAAGAAAAACACAAACATGCTACAATACAGGTAAATATAAATTACCTGGAGGTAATGGCATTGGCATTGGGTTTTCTTTTGAAGCAGGCGCGGCAGGAAGCCGGTTTGTCTCAGAGACAGCTTTGTGGGGAAGAAATTACACGCAATATGCTCTCACAAATTGAAAACGGAACAGCCCGCCCTTCTATGGAAACATTGCGGTATTTGGCACATCGGCTGGGAAAGCCAATTAGCTTTTTTCTGGAAGAAGAAGCCGTATCCACCAATCAGAATTTGATGGCGCAGATGCGAAGTGCCTATGCACAAGGGGCATTTGAACAGACGCTAGCTCTATTGGAGACGTACCGCGCACCGGACGCTGTATTTGACCAGGAAGCAAATTTGCTGCGTATCCTTGCAACCATGGACAAAGCAGAAATGGCAATTTCCCAGGGACGCGCCCGTTATGCAAGCAACCTGTTGCGACAGGTAGAGGACATTCCCTGCATTTACGGCAATCAGCTTCAGCGTAGGAAATTGCTGTTGTTAGCGCAAATCCAGCCAAAGGACAGCGTTCAGCTTGCCCAAAAGCTTCCTGCTGATGACCGGGAATTGCTTTTGCGTGCAAGGGCGGCGCTGAATGCCGGGCAGCCACAGCGCAGTGCACAGCTCTTGGATGCGGCAGAGAATCAGCAAGCGCAGGAGTGGTGTTTTCTGCGAGGGGAAATCCATTTTGCGTTAAAGGAGTATGCCCAAGCTGCAGCCTGTTTTAGCAAGGTAGAGGATCAAGCGCTTGCCCAGTTGGAGCGGTGCTATGAGCAGTTGGGGGACTATAAAATGGCATATCATTATGCTTGCCTACGTAGGCTTGCAGATGAGGAGACGGGGAATATATGAAAAAACTAAATCTAAGTAATTTTTTCTTTTTGACAATTGCAGGCATGATCAATGCCTTTGGCATTACTGTGTTTTTAGCACCGGTTAAGCTTTATGACAGCGGTATCTCCGGAACATCTATGCTGTTGGCGCAGGTAACGCCCTTATCCCTTTCTATATTTTTGGTGTTGCTGAATGTGCCCTTGTTTTTATTTGGATTAAAACGGCAGGGATGGCAGTTTACTATTTATGCGATTTATACAGTGTTTGTTTATTCTATATGTGCATGGTTGATAACGGATGTGCTTCCCATCGATGTGAGCTTGGTTTCGCCGTTGGCAGGCAGTGATTTATTACTTTGCTCACTGTTTGGCGGCATGATTTCCGGCGTGGGAAGCGGCATGGCAATTCGTTATGGCGGCGCAATGGACGGCGTAGAGGTTATGGCAGTCATCTTTGCCAAACGGTTGGGCATCACTGTGGGAACCTTTGTAATGATTTATAATGTTGCTTTGTATGTGGTTTGCGGTGCTGTTTTGAAAAGCTGGATACTGCCGCTTTATTCCATTGTGACCTACATGGCGGCGCTGAAGACGGTGGATTTTATCGTAGAGGGTATTGACCGGTCTAAGGCAGTTATGGTGGTTACGGAAAAGCATGAGGAAGTTTGCAAGGTACTTTCGGAAACCTTTGAGCAGGGCATGACCATTATGGATGGCAGAGGATTCTACTCCAATGCTGAAAAAAAGGTTGTCTATATTGTGTTGAACCGTTTCCAAATTAACCGCATGAGAAACTTGGTGCATGAACTTGATCCGTTTGCGTATATTACAATTACCGAGGTTGCCGATGTTTTTAAGGTAAATCAGATAGAGAGAGAATAAGAAAAAAGAAACACCACCCGATAGGTGGTGTTCTTTTTATGGCGACCCGGAACGGACTCGCTTTTCTGCGGAAAAGCCACGCCGGTTGCAACCTGCCACTGGCAGGTTGCCAAGAGCCGGCTTTCGAGTCCTTATCCGATTTATAAAAGAAACACCACCCAATAGGTGGTGTTCTTTTTTGGCGACCCGGAACGGACTCGAACCGTCGACCTCCAGCGTGACAGGCTGGCGTGCTAACCGACTGCACCACCGGGCCAAGTGGTGAACCGGGTTGGATTATAACAGATAAGAGGGGATTTGTAAAGAGGAAAACCAAAAAATTAGATTGGTGTGAAAATAAATTTTTGGGTCAATCCGTCGCAGGAGGCATACACTGTCACACTGCCGTCAGCACGGCAGTCGCTGGTGAGGGTGACTGCCTTGCCTTTCAGCAAGCCGCGGACGTAATCCTCCGGATTATCCGTTTCTATTTCTTCAAAGAAAATATCCCGCATTTGATTGTTTCGGCACAGATTTTGAATTTCCCGAACCAGTTCATATTCTGCCATGACAATTCCTCAATTCTTCACGCCCAAACGGCTTTCCACTTCCTGCTGGTTCTGAGCGTAATAGGCGTTGGCTTGTTCCAAGCCCTCTCCTACGATTCCCATGGTGCGCTTGTAAGAATCCTTACATTCTTTTAAGGTGGCGTCGCTTAGATTCATAGCGCTCTTCCAGTCGGGAACTGTGTCATCCAACGGGAGCACAACAAACTGGTCAGACCCGTCAGATTCGTCAATTCGATCCACCCATGTGGGCATAATGTCTGCCGATTCCAGCACCACAGTGCCGTCGGAATACTTGGCAAAGGTAACGCTGAACAGCATGCCGTCCTCTGTGTTTTTTGGGCGCTTATCCGCTCTGGAAATGTTGGAAACGGCATTGCCGGTGGAGTATAGGCACAGGGTTTTCTTAGTCTGGTCATTTTCATTGGTCAGTAGCTCTACGGGCTGGGGCACATGGGGATGATCGCCCACAATTACGTCAATTCCCAAATTGCACAGTGCCTGTGCCATTTTGTTTTGGGTTTTGTTCTCTGTGGTTTGATATTCATCACCCCAGTGGATATACAAAAGGATAACTTCCGCACCGTCGGCTTTCATGTCGGCAATTTCGTCTTCCAGCTTATGATAGAAGCTGTCCAGCCGGGCATAGCTAAAGGCATTGACCAAGGGAGAATCCTTGCCCACAGGGATGCCGTTTAAGGCGATTTTTCCGTCTTCATCCATACTGGTAGTGTAGGTGTAGTTAATCATGCCGAAGGTGATGCCGTTAATTTCTTTTACAAGATAATTGGGCGCATCCTCTGTCAGACGGGTTCCGATTCGGTCAATGCCCAAACTGTCCAGAACCTGCTGGGTGCGGATAAGACCCTTGTTACGGCGGTCATAGGAGTGATTGTTGGCGGTTAAAAGCATATCAAAGCCGGCATCCTTCAAAGCCTCTACCACCGCATCCGGAGCGTTAAACTGGGGATAGCCGTTATAGCCTTTGAAGTCGCCTTCGCTCTCGTTTTGAATCAGCGTCAGTTCCAGATTTGCTGTGGCATAATCCAACTGCTGGATATACGTTTTCCAGTGTTTATAAATATGGTCGTAGTTGAAGCTGTCGGTTGAGGCGTCATAACCGCACTGGATGACCCGCTTGTGGAACATAATATCGCCGGTGTTGCCAATGGTGGCAGTGGATTGCTTCACAATAGGCGCGTTCGTAGGGGAATCTGTGGGGAGATCTGTCTGCTCCTGTGTCACACTCGCTTGGGTTTCGCTGGGGTTGGCAGAGGAACTTTTATCCTGCTCCAGAAAAAAAACAAGAACAATCAGTCCTGCCAAAATGATTCCCAATGCGAAAATTAAAAAGGAGAGATTGTTACCCTTTTGAGAACGCTTGTTATGCATATTGCCTGCCTCCTTGGGCATAATTTTCTTTATTCTACCACGCGGGGCAAAAAAAGTAAACCTCCCGCCGAAACTGGCGGGAGGTAAAGAATTAACCCATAATTGTGCCGTCGGGGTTGAACAAAGGAAGCTTTTCCAGATAAATCAAGTCAGCCCGGTCTTGGGCATCGCCTTCGGCAAGGATTGCCATGCGCCCGCAGATGGTGCCGCCGGCTTTTTCAACCAGAACTTCCAAAGCGCGCAGGCTTTCACCGGTGGAAATAACATCGTCTACCAAAAGAATCCGCTTGCCCTTCATCATTGCAGCATCTGCGCCGTCTAAGTATAGATGCTGTTCTTTGGCAGTGGTAATGGAATTGACAGTCACCTCAAAAAGGTCTCGCATATACAACTTCGGAGCTTTCCGTGCCAAAATATACTTTTTGTTGCCGGCCTGACGGGCCATTTCATGAGCGAGGGGAATGCCCTTTGCCTCAGCAGTGATAATGTAATCGTATTCCGGTGCGCGTTTCAATAGCTCCGTAGCACAAGCGACAGTGAGCTCCTGGTCACCAAAGATGACAAATCCGGCAATGTACAAAGTATCGGTTACTTTACAGATAGGCAAGTCCCGTTCCAGACCTGCGATAGTCATACGATGCTCCACGGCAAAATCGCTCCTTTTCTTTCATATGTATTTATTATAGAATTCCAGATTGGACTTGTCAAGCAGCCGGAGAAGTAGCGCCATTTTATATTTGCATTTTATGCAAACAAGTGTATAATGGGGGTAGATAATGTTTTAAGGAGATACATATGGATATTCCCAATTTATATTTGTCAAACAATCAGCGCAATGCACTCAATAGGGGATTTGAAGAAGCCTTTGGCGGACAGCCGTGCAGATATTTTTCTGCCCCCGGTCGCACGGAAATCGGCGGCAACCATACCGACCACCAGCGCGGCAGGGTTTTGGCTGCGGCGGTGAACTTGGATACTGTTGCGGCGGTTCGGGAAAACGGTACATCTCAGATTCGCATCCAGTCCAAAGGCTATCCGCTATGTGCAGTTGATATTTGTGATGTGACCCCTTGCGAAGCGGAGTATAATACTACCACCGCCTTGATTCGTGGTGTGGTTGCCCGATTCCAACAGTTGGGCTGTAAAGTGGCAGGCTTTGATGCTTATGTGGAATCTACCGTACTTCCCGGTTCCGGCTTGAGTTCTTCCGCCGCATATGAGGTACTGATTGGCACCATTGTGAACTGCCTGTTTTTTGGGAAAAAAGTTTCCCAGCCGGAAATTGCACAGATTGCCCAATATGCCGAAAATGTATTTTTTGGAAAGCCCTGCGGTCTGATGGACCAAACCGCTTCTGCAGTGGGCGGTCTTGTGACTATCGATTTTCTCCAAAAAGATGCGCCGAAGATTGAGCCGGTAGCCTTCGATTTTGCCGCCTGCGGCCATGCCTTGTGCATTGTGGATACCCGCGCCAGCCATGCGGATTTGACGGATGAGTATGCGGCGATCACGCAGGAACTGAAAGCTGTCTGCGCCCATTTTGGCAAGGAAGTGCTGACACAGATACCCGAAAAGGAATTCTATGCCGCAATCACCACACTTCGGGGAAAATGCGGTGACCGCGCAGTGCTTCGTGCTATGCATTTTTATGAAGAAAATGCCCGCGTGCCCCAGCAGGTAGAGGCGCTGCGCAACAATGATTTTGCCAAATTCTTGTCCTTGGTAACGGAAAGCGGACGTTCCTCTTATATGTATTTGCAAAATGTCATTCCCGCCGGAAGAATCCAAAAGCAGGAGGTTGCCCTGGCATTGGGACTGTGTGAGCATCTGCTGCAGGGTAAAGGTGCGTACCGTGTCCATGGTGGCGGCTTTGCCGGAACGGTGCAGGCGTTTGTGCCTATGGATATTCTACAAGATTTTCGCAGTGGTATCGATGCGGTGCTGGGAGACGGTGCATGCCATGTGCTTTCCATCCGTCCGCAAGGCGGCGTAGAAGCCTACGTATAGACAAATAACACGGCACTTTTTTGTGCCGTGTTGGTTTTTTGTACTTCCATTTTTGCGTAAGAGCGTGTATAATACAAAGAGGATTACCCATGAGAGACAGAGGAGACAGAAACTGTGAAAAAGACTTTAATCGCAGAAGCCGTGGTTTTGCTGGTTTTGGTGCTGGTAGCTGTTGTAATACGGGTGAATGTACCAGACAATACCGCAACACCGCAGACATCCGAAACTGTTCAGCAGTCCCCTAATGATGATACAGAAGAAAACACGCAGCAAACGACCGAAACGCAAACAATGACCCAAGAAGTCACAGAGGAAGTGACGGAGGTCTTTAACCCAGAACCGTCCGCAACGGAAACAGAATATGTTGACCCCCGTGGACTGACGGCACGTAATTATTTTGTCTATGACTGCAATACTATGCGTTTCTTGGCGATTAATGCCGATGAAAATGCAAGGATATATCCTGCCAGCGTTACAAAGCTGTTCACGGCTTTTGTTGCATTGCAGCATGTGCAGCCGGATACGGTGATTACCGCAGGCGATGAGCTGTCATTGATTGCTGAGGATTCCTCAATCGCATACATCCAGAAAAACCAAAAACTCACAGCGGCTATGCTGGTGGAGGGCATGCTCCTGCCCAGCGGCAACGATGCGGCTTATATTCTTGCTGCCGGAACGGCACGGGAGGCAAGCGGAAATCCCGATATGAGCGCCACGGATGCCATTGCTTACTTTGTGAGGCTGATGAACGCCACTGCAAAAAGTGTGGGATTAACAGCCTCGAATTTTTGCAATCCAGACGGTTATCATGATGATAACCATTATACCAGCAGCCACGACCTAACAATTATAGCAAGACTTGCGCTGGGAAATAAAACAATTTCTGGCTTTACATCCCTGCTCAGCGCCAATGTGCGTTACGTCAGCGGTGAAACCAATTCCTGGCAGAACACCAACGCCCTTATCAATCCCGGCTCCAGTTTCTACCGAAAGTCGGCAATTGGTTTAAAAACAGGCTTTACGGATGAAGCAGGAAACTGTCTGCTGTCAGCTTTTCGAGATAATGGAAGAACGCTGGTTGTTGGCGTTTTTGGCTGTCCGGAAAAAAGCGCCAGATTCCGCGAAGCGGTTCAGTTGTATGATGAATTTGCGTAAAATATGGCAGGAAACTGCCCTAATAAATAGGAGGAAACTATATGAAAATCTATGTTGAAATGCCTAAGGGAATTGTAACGGATTCTTTCCTTACTCCGGAAAACATTTCTTTTTTGGAATCTTTGGGAGAGGTTACATGGAACCCAGGGACAGCGCACCTTACACCGGAAGCGTTTCGAGATGCATTGGAGGATGTAGATGTTTGCGTCTGTGGCTGGGGCGTGCCGCAATTTAGTGAATACGTACTGGAAAAGGCAAATAAATTGAAAGTAATTGCTTATACGGCTGGATCTGTGGCGAAAGTTGTGTCAGATGAGGTGTATCGTCGCGGAATTCATGTACTTTCCGGAAACAATGCCTTTGCCCAATCAGTTGCAGAGGGAACCATCGGCTACATATTGGCAGCGCTGCGAGATTTGCGCGGTTATGAAAAGCATATGCAGGTACATGGCTGGAAGCCGGTGGATTTCAAGACACGATCACTTTTGGGTAAGAAAGTTGGCATTGTGGGCTATGGCGCAGTTAGCAAATACTTGGTGGAAATGCTTAAGGTATTTTCTGTGGAGATTTTACTGTATTCCAACCACACCACACCGGAGGCTGCGCAGGCAATGGGTGTTACCAAGGCGAACTTGGAGGAAATTTTCAGCACCTGCGACATTGTCTCCCTGCACTGTGCCAAGAGTGCTGCAAATCACCATTTGATTGATGATAATCTTCTGTCTATGCTAAAACCTGGTGCATTGCTGGTAAATACGTCCCGTGGAGATGTTATGGACGAGCAGGCGTTGATCCGTCACTTGCAAACCGGCCGCATTTGTGCGGCATTGGATGTTTATGAGAGAGAACCGCTGCAAAGTGACAGCTTGCTCAGAACGATGGATAATGTGTTTTTGCAGCCACACCTGGCTGGTCCGACAATGGATCGCAGATGGGCGGCCGCACGGCTCGTGCTGGATGACATCCTTCGTTTTCAGCAAGGGCTGCCTATGGAAAATGAAATTTCTCAGACCCGTTCCGCAATGATGACAAAGTAATGAAGAAAAACCAATAAGAAACCACCCCAACCGATTGGTTGGGGTGGTTTTTGAAGTTATTTGTGCTTACTTGCCGGCGCTTGCAATTTGTGCAGCTACCTCATCAGCAAAGTTTTCTTCCTTCTTTTCAATGCCTTCGCCCTTGATATAGTGGATAGCATCAACAAACTTGACAGTGCCACCCAGCTTCTTAGCAGCATCTGCAATGTAGCCTTCCACATCGCCCTTGAACAGGTCGCTGCGGACGAACTCCTGCTGCAGCAAGCAGTTTTCCTTGAAGAAAGCAGCCATCTTGCCGGTGGCAATCTTTTCCTTAACCTGAGCGGGCTTGGAAGCCATCTTGGGGTCGTTGTCCATCAGGGCAACCTGAACAGCCATTTCCTTGTCCACATCAGCCTGAGGAACCTGAGATTTATCCCAGTACTTGGGGTTCATAGCGGCAATCTGCATAGCAACATTCTTGCCGATTTCAGTAGCATCCGCGTTCTCAACAGCCAAGTTGACCAAAACGCCGTGGGAGCCGCCCATGTGCACATAAGCAACAGAGGTGTTCTCAGCAAAGCGGTTGAAACGGCGAATCTGCATATTCTCGCCGATAGACATGACCTTCTCCTGCATAATCTCAGTGACGGTCAGGTTGGAGTTGGGGTAGGTGCAAGCCTTCAGAGCGTCCACATCAGCGGGGTTCTGGGTAGCAACAACCTCAGCCAGATTCTTGACCAAATCCATGAAAGCGTCGGTCTTAGCAGCGAAGTCAGTCTCGGAGTTGACCTCAATCACAACACCCACGCCGTTGATAACAGCGGCATAAGCAACGCCCTCAGCGGCGATGCGGTCAGCCTTCTTAGCAGCCTTAGCCAGACCCTTTTCACGCAGCCAGTCTACTGCCTTATCCATATCGCCGTCGGTAGCCTGGAGTGCCTTTTTGCAGTCCATCATGCCGACATTGGTCATTTCACGGAGTGTCTTTACGTCTTGTGCGGTAAAAGCCATTTTCGTTTCCTCCTAAAGTATTTTTAAAGTAATGGATTACTCAGCAGCGGGAGCTTCAACGGTCTCCACAGCCTCAGCAATCTCAGCAACAGCGTCCTCGCCCTGACGACCCTCGATAGCAGCATTAGCCATGCAGGCGGCAATCAGACGGATGGCGCGGATAGCATCGTCGTTACCGGGAATGACATAGTCAATCTCATCGGGGTCGCAGTTGGTATCTACAATCGCAACAATGGGGATGTTCAGCTTGCGAGCCTCGGCAATGGCATTGCGCTCCTTGCGGGGGTCAACAATGAACAAGCAAGCGGGAATCTTCTTCATTTCCTTAACGCCGCCCAGATACTTCTCCAGCTTCTCAATTTCAGCCTGATGCTTGATAACTTCCTTCTTGGGCAACATTGCGAAGGTGCCATCAGCTTCCATCTTCTTCAGCTGAGCCAGACGGTCAATACGGGTACGCATGGTGCGGAAGTTGGTCAGCATACCGCCCAGCCAACGGGCGTTGACATAGTAACCGCCGCAACGGGCAGCCTCTTCCTTAATGGCGTCCTGTGCCTGCTTCTTGGTGCCGACAAACAGGATGTTGCCGCCGTTGGCAGAGCACTCACGCACGAAATTGTAGGCCTCTTCCAGCTTCTTAACGGTTTTCTGCAAATCAATGATGTAGATACCGTTACGCTCGGTGTAGATGTAGGTGGCCATTTTGGGATTCCAGCGACGGGTTTGGTGACCGAAGTGTACGCCGGCCTCCAACAGTTGTTTCATAGCGATGACAGACATTTTGATATTCTCCTTTTTTGTTTTTTCCTCCACCCCGATCATCCCGATGGCCCGTCCAGCTTGTGGACACGGGGGCAATCGGTCCCCAGGTGTGTGGCGTTAAAATAGTGTCATGGGCATAGCCATGCCGATACATTATAGAACATCTATTTTTATTTTGCAAGTATTTTTTCCGAAATTTTTCTATTTTAACCAAAGAAATTTGCCGGATACTGGGTATCCGGCAAATTTTCAAAAGCCCCAGCCCAATCCGGGACGGGGAAATAGGCAATCCTTGGGTTGAATATCCACCAATATGATGTCCGGTCCGATTTTGCGAATACATCGCCAAGGGATTACATAATCGTCTCGCCTGCCAAACATGCCTAAGAACCGGCAAGGTCCGGGTACAATAATGGCAATGACATGTCCCTCCGGTACTTCCAGCTCCACATCGGTCACAAAGCCCAGCCGCCGGCCATCAGCTATGCAGATGACCTCCTTGCAGTGTAGCTGCGTTGTCCTGACACCCATAAAAACGCCTCCTCCGGAGATTTGCTATAGTCTATGCTATGGGAAAAGGCAATATGCCAAATGATAATTAGCGTTGCATTTGCTTATCGCTTCTTATATAATGAAGAAAATGAAAGGGGGTGCAATCCGTGGCGCGCTTATCTGATCCGATTACGATATTAAAGGGCATTGGCCCTGCAAAAGCGAAGCAGTTTGCGGCGTTGAATATTTTTACGTTGCAGGATTTGATTTGCCATTTTCCCCGTGGCTATGAAGACCGCACCCAGCTATGCACCATTGATAAGCTGCAAACGGATGAGCCTGCCTGCTTTAAGGCGATGGTAATGAACACGCCGCGCACTCACCACATCCGCAAGGGTTTAGATATTACCAAGGTGCAGGTAGCGGACCATACTGCCCGTTTAACCCTGACATTTTTCAACAATAAATTTGCCATAGAGCAGCTGAGCTATGGCAAGGAGTATATTTTTTATGGAGCAGTCAGTGGGGACTTCATTGGCTATAATATGACCAATCCCGTTTTTGAGACTTTGGATTCGCAGCCAAATATGACTCGCCGAATTTTGCCGATTTACCCGCTGACAGCAGGGCTTTCCAATGGGGCAATGGGAAAAGCGGTGCGGCAGGCAATGGCAATATGTGACCCGCCAGAGGAAATTATCCCCCAGTCTGTGCGGCAGAAATACGGAATTTTGCCTGCGGACCGCGCCTATTCTGCCATTCACGAGCCTCAATCCATGGCAGAGGCGGAGCTGGCGAAAAAACGGCTGATTTTTGAAGAGTTCTTTGTATTTTTTGCAGGACTTTCACTGATGCGTGCAGCAAGAGCGCAGAAAAAGTGTAAGCCCTATAAGAATTTGGACTTGTTGCCCTTTTACGGCGCGCTGCCCTTTGCCTTAACAGATGACCAGAAAAAGACCATAGAGGAAATTTTACGGGATTTTCGCAGCGGCGCACCCATGAACCGCCTTGTGCAGGGAGATGTGGGCAGCGGCAAGACCATGGTGGCGGCTGCTGCGGTATATGCCACAGTGAAAAACGGCGCGCAGGCGGCCTTAATGGCACCAACGGAGATTTTAGCGGAGCAGCACTATCAATCGCTGCAAAAGCTGTTCGCACCTATGGGGATTCGCACAGCGCTGCTCATCGGATCGCTGACGCTTAAGCAAAAGACGCAGATTCGTCAGGCGTTGGCAGCAGGAGAGATAGATTTTGTTGTAGGTACCCATGCGCTGTTGTCCGAAAGTACAGAATTTTCCAATCTTTCATTGGTGGTTACCGACGAGCAGCACCGCTTTGGTGTGGGACAGCGTGCCAAGCTTTCTGAAAAGGGCAACGCGCCTCATTTGTTGGTGATGTCTGCAACGCCCATTCCCAGAACCTTAGCGCTGCTGCTGTATGGAGATTTGGATGTATCTACTATCAAACAATTACCGCCGGGAAGGCAACCGGTGGAGACCTTTTTGGTAGATGAATCCTATCGTACCCGAATTCATGCCTTCATCCGCAAACAGGTGGCACAGGGCAACCAATGCTTTGTGGTATGCCCTGCGGTGGAGGAAAGCGAGGCCCTGGGAATGAAAGCAGCAACGGCTTGGGCAGAGACATTGCAAAAAACTGTGTTTCCGGATTTACGCATTGCGCTATTGCATGGGCAGATGAAGGGCGCGGAGAAAGAGGAGACAATGGCGGCCTTTGCCCAAGGAAAGGCGGATGTGTTGGTTGCAACTACGGTTGTGGAGGTTGGTGTGGATGTACCCAATGCTACACTGATGGTTGTTGAGGATGCAGACCGATTTGGATTATCGCAGCTCCATCAGTTGCGAGGCAGAGTCGGACGGGGCAATAGCAAGAGCTACTGTATTTTGACTTCTCATAATCGCAATCGCGAAACATTGCAACGCCTGAAGGCGCTGTGTAAAACCACAGACGGCTTCCAAATCGCCCAAGAGGACTTGCAGCTGCGCGGTCCGGGTGATTTCTTCGGTTCTCGACAGTCGGGTCTGCCAACATTTCGCGTGGCAAGTCTCAGCATGGATTTGCAAACCCTTAAGGATGCGCAGGAAGCCTCGGCGCAATGGATTGACATGGGGGCAACTGCCAATACCCCTGAAGCGAGGGCATTGCGCAGTCGTATCGGCGATTTGTTTGACCGTGCCAAAGGAACGATGAACTAAAAAACGGTGCATCTTACGATGCACCGTTTTGCTTATTCTTGAGGGATTGCTTCTGCTTCTTCCAGTTCTTCCGTTTCTTCTGGGATATCTGCAATTTCTGATTCCGGGGGTGTTTCTTCTGCTTTCTTTTTCTTTCGATACAGAATCAGTGCCAGACTGCCACCGCCAAGTACAACCAAACCTACAGGAATGAACCCAAATAGATTTGTTGCTTCCAAACCGCTTGCTGTGGAAACAGCAGACCATGTGGCCGTTAGTGTGTGGTTGCCGGTGGTTGCAACGACAGTGGTGTTGGTGATAGGCGAGCCGTCCAGCTGCCAGCCGGCAAAGGCATAGCCCTCTCGGTGTGGGGCGGGCAGCGCACCATAATAGTCGTGGTAAGTAACCGATTTTGTATCCCACAGCAGTGTTCCCTCACCGGGGTCTAAGGTGACAAGGTAAGTCATAGGCACCCATTGGGGATATAGTTGCCGGTCTTGGGTAATGGCAGTTTTCTCCGTGATTTGGATGCCGCCTTCCGCTTCCGTAAACCAACCGGTTAGCCGATAGCCAGCTTTGGTAATGTCAGGAAATTGCGTAATTGTCTGTTCGTGGGGTACTGTTAATTGGGTATCGCCTATGGTGATGGTGTGCTCAAGGGGTATCCACTGGGCGTAAAGGGTAAGATTTTCGGTAATGGCTGTTTCAGCGGTTACCTGTGTACCACCTTCTGCCGCGGTAAACCAACCACCCAAAAGGTAGCCTTCCCGTTGCGGTGCAGGCAGAGAATTTGGCGTTTTGCCCTCCATGATTTTCACAGATTCAATGGAATCTGCTTGGCTGCCAGGGTCAAAGGTAAGGGTGTAATACTTTGGTGGCGCTTCTACGTAGAAGCTACATTCCATTACGGTGGCTTCGCCTCGACCGGTGGCATCGGTGGCGGTGATGCGCAGGGTGTGCTTTCCGGGAGCGAGAGAGGAGAAATACAACTTGTTGTTAATGTCTGTTCCTGTCAAATCCAGCTTAGTGGTGCTGCCGCTGCTGCTCCATGTGCCATAGCGTTTGCCATCCAAATAGCCACTGACCTTGCGCAG
>JAZSAK010000072.1:0-21733 GCA_045601865.1 Faecousia sp.
CACCGGGAGTAAGCTGGTCATTTCTTCCCAGAAAAAAGACCCGCTTTCCCTCCCGGTTGCGAATATTGTCCCGAACGGATTGCTCCGTGTAAAGCATTACGCTTTCGGTGCAGGACCACTCTTGCGGTCCTTAGGCAAAATAGCGTCTACCTCAGAGTGCGGACGGGCAATCACATGGACGGAAATCAATTCGCCCACTTTTTCTGCTGCCGCAGCACCGGCATCCGTGGCAGCCTTTACAGCGCCTACATCGCCCCGCACCATAACGGTTACCAAGCCGCCGCCAACCTGTTCCTTGCCCACCAGCTGCACATTGGCAGACTTAACCATAGCATCCGCCGCCTCAATGGCGCCAATTAAGCCTTTTGTTTCAATCATACCCAGAGAATTTGTGTCCATAATATTCGTTCCTTTCAAAAAAATATTTTATCCTAAACGCTGCAAAATTTTCTGCGTCAGCAGTTCCACCAAATCGCTGTCCACTGCCACCTTATTGGAGGATACATTCTCCCCCACATCCCACGCCACACGGCGAATGTTAATCAAATCCATAGGCGAAATATTGTTGGAAGAGGAACTGCCGCCCACTGCACCGCAGCCCAATGTGAGTGCAGGGAATAGCTTGGTGGTAGCACCAATGCCGCCCAAGGCTGCCGGTGTGTTCACCAAAAAGCGGGAAACCGGAATCTTGAGGGCAAATTTTCGCACCACCTCTTTGTCCTCAGCATGGATTGCAAAGGTGTGTCCGCTTCCCTCGTGGGTCAGCACTTCAATGGCCTTTTCCAAAACCGCATCCTCACTGTCCATAACAAAGAACGCCAAAACGGGACACAGCTTTTCCATAGAATACGGTCGTGTAGGTCCTGCCTCCTGCTCCCTTGCCACCAAAACCTTTGTCCCTTGGGGCACAGAAAAACCGGCCATTTGCGCCAGCTTGACTGCCGGCTTACCCACAATGGCAGGATTCAGCGTGCCATTCGGCTTAAACAGCAGCTTTGCCAGTGTTCCTGCCTCAGCGGTATCCATAAAATAAAAGCCCTGCCGTTTTGCTTCCTCCCGCACCGTGTTTTCCATATCCTTTTCCACAATAATAGATTGCTCGGATGCGCACACAGTGCCATAGTCAAAGCTTTTTGACCGGGCAATGCAGGCAACCGCCTTGGCTACATCTGCAGAATGATGGATATACGCCGGACCATTGCCTGCGCCTACGCCAATGGCAGGCTTACCGGAGGAATAGGCAGCGTGTACCATAGCAGGTCCACCCGTTGCCAAAATCAGCCGCACCTGCTGCGCCCCCATCAGCTCCTGACACCCTGCCATAGACCCAAGGCTCAGGCAAGCCACACTGCCGGCAGGCGCACCGGCATTTTCCGCCGCTTGGGCTACGATTTTTGCCGCCCGCAGCGTACATTCAATTGCCTTCGGATGGGGCGAAAATACAATGGCGTTTCCGCTTTTTAAGGCAATCAGCGCCTTATAGCATACTGTGGAAGTAGGATTGGTGCTGGGTACAATAGCAGCAATCACTCCCACCGGTACACCTACCTCCCATAGCTTTTCCTCTGCCGGGTCTTTTAATACACCCACGCATTTCATTCCCCGAATGGCTGTCGCCACCTTTTGGGAGGCAAATTGATTTTTGGTCGTCTTGTCCTCGGTGTTGCCGAAGCCTGTCTCCTTTACCGCCATCGCCGCCAGCTCCACCGCAGACGCGGCAAATGCCTTTGCCACTGCTTCCACAATGGCATCCAACTGTTCCTGAGACATTCCTGCCAATCGGCTTTGCGCCGCCTCCGCTTGGCGGCACAGAATTCGCGCCTCCTGCCGCGCCGCCAAATCCTTGTCCATTTCCATGCTCTCACTCCTTAAATCGGTTTGCTTGCCACTTCTGCCACAGCATTGCGAAATGCCTCACAGGCAGCATGACATGCCGATTGACTGCCGCTAAGCAGTCCTCCGCCAAAATTGGTTTCACTGGGTGGGTTGTATAGTTTACATAACTTTACATCGGATGCTTTCAGTGCCGCATCCATGGCATACATGCTTTCCAGTGGCGGTGCAATCAAATATGCCAAAGCAGAGCCCTCCGCCACACCTGCCTCTGCCGATAGATACGACCCCGCGCTGGCCACTGTATGGGCAAGACACGGCACGCCGCCCACATCCTGAAAGCCCAAAAGCTTCAACACACCCAATGCCGCATCCATGCCGCTGCGCACCGACGCCGGATTTTTGCCTGCTAAGACACCAATAACCTCACCTGCATAAGGGGTAGAGGCATTGGCTGCGCCGGCATAAAAGCTGCGGGCATAGCACACCTGCACATCGGCTGCCTTAGTCGCCTCATCTAAAGCAATATACGTGGCGTCATCACAATCCGTAGTCAGCAGCGCAAGACTGGGATATCCCTGCGGTGCGCCCAACGCCTTGGCAAACGCCGTTTCCGCATTGGCAATGTAGCGCACTGCCAAAATCTTTACGGGAATCATTTCGCTTCCTCCAAATGCAGTCCCACACCAGACACTTTCTTTTTCAGGATGGTGTCAATAAGCTCTGCAATATACGCCCCTGCTTCCACCGCTGGTGTGCCTTGGGCATGGATATTGCTGACCACGGTTCTTGCCGATTCGGAAACGCCGGTATGAGGCTTATAGGTGATATAGGCAGACATGCTCTTATCCGTCACTAAGCCGGGGCGCTCTCCTACCAATACGCATACCAGCTCACAGCCGGTGATGTCACCAACCGCATCCCCTGCGCCCACGCGGCAGTATTTTACAAAAATATCCTTTCCCGTCTGAATCCCTCGGGCTTTTAAGCCATCCTTCATTGCCTCCAGACAGTCCATAGCATTGGCGGCAATGGCAGCGCTGGACAGCCCATCTCCCACCACAATCTGTACCTTTGGCGGTGTATCAATGACACCTGCAATCGCCTTGGCGTTGTGTTCATCAAAGCATCGGCCCAAGTCCGGACGGGTCAAATACTCCTCTTTGTCGTTACATTTGGTTTTCGTAGGCAGAAGGTTATGCTCCTTGGCATAATCTGCCTCCAGTTCCGACCAGACCGCGTCCTGCGCCGCCGCATGGTCAGCACGAAACCGCAGCATCGTCAGCGTCTTGTACCGAGGACCTGCCCGACCGCTGCCCAGTCTGGCAGGGGTCTTTTCCTTCATCTTTGCGTATTTCTCTTTTTCCTGTGGCTGCTCCACCAAATAGAGCTTCCGCAGGTCAAGCGCCGTCACATCCGGCACAAAATCGCCGTCCTGATAGCCATAATCCTTTTTTTGCGGACCGGTGGTGGCAGGCTTGTAGTCACTGCCCTTTACCTTGGGCTGGTCTGGGTGCATTTGGGATAATAGCTCCGCCACCATGGCGGCAAGTTCTTGTTTGTTCATACGATTCCTCCGTTAAAACAGTAAGCATGAGCCATCGCCGGCTTTTTTCGTCAGCTTCCCATTTTCCACAAAGCCCATTTTTTCCAGCCATCTCTGGAACTGGGGAATGGCCGTTTTTCCTGTCAATTCCCGAAGGGTTGCCGTTTCACGGAAACCGGTGGTTTGATAGTTGAGCATGATATCATCCCCATGGGGAATACCCATAAAATAGTTGCACCCAGCCATAGTCAATAGCGCCGCCAAATTTTCAATGTCATTTTGATCTGCTTTCATATGATTGGTGTAGCAACAGTCACAGCCCATGGAAATGCCTGTCAGCTTGCCCATGAAATGGTCTTCTAAGCCTGCCCGTGTCACCTGCCGCGCATCATATAGATACTCCGGTCCAATAAACCCCACAACAGTATTGACCAAAAACGGCTGGAAGCGCTTGGCAAAGCCATAGCATCGCGCCTCCATGGTCACCTGGTCCGTTCCGTGGTGGGCATTGGAAGAAAGCTCTGAGCCCTGCCCCGTCTCAAAATACAGCACATTAGGACCTTCCGCTGTACCCTCATGCAGCAGCAAATCCTGCGCCTCGGCAATGGTTTGCGCGTTAAAGCCAAAAGCCGCGTTGCCTGCCTCACTGCCGGCAATGGACTGAAAAATCAAATCGCAGGGTGCGCCGGCACGTACCGCCTTCATTTGCGCCGTCACATGGGCAAGCACGCAAATCTGAGTAGGAATCTGCCAATGCTCTTTGATTTCCTGAAACCGCCGCAAAACCTTTCCCACCTGCTCCGGCGAATCCGTAACCGGATTCAAGCCAATTACCGCATCCCCTGCGCCAAAGCTTAAGCCCTCCAATACCGATGCCGTAATTCCATCCGGGTCATCGGTGGTGTGGTTGGGCTGTAAACGGCACGAAAGCGTCCCCGGCAAGCCGATGGTAGTGTTGCAGTGGGCAGTTACCGTAATTTTATTGGCAGCGTAGATTAAATCCAAATTGCTCATCAGTTTTGCCACTGCCGCTACCATTTCCGAGGTTAATCCCCGACTAAGCTTTCTAATATCTTCGCCGGTGGTGTTTTCACTGAGAATCCATTCCCGCAACTCGCTAACCGTCCAGCCGCGAATTTTTGCGTACATAGGCTCGTTGACATCGTCTTGAATGATTCTGGTCACTTCGTCCTGTTCATAAGGAACTGCCGGATTTTCCCGCAAGTCCCCCAATGTCAATGCCGAGAGCACCACCTTTGCCGCCACGCGCTCCTGTGCCGTTTCCGCCGCCAGTCCCGCCAGCTTGTCGCCGGTTTTCTCCTCGTTTGCCTTTGCCAGAACCTCTTTTATATCCCGAAATGCATATGTCTTTCCTAAGAGTGTTGTTTTTAGAATCATAAATTACCTCTCCAAAACCAATGTTTTCACCACAACGGGCATAGCTGGCCCCACCGGCGCACCCACATCCAAAAAACAGTCTTGCTCTAATTGCACCGAATCAATGCATAAGCATACGCCATCCGGCGGAAGCTTTAACGCCATTGCCTGCCCCAACGCCTTTGCCATATCCCGTTCCACCGCTACCAGCACCTTAGACTGCTTCACGCCGGTAACAATGGCACTTGCCAGCTCCTTTACCGCCGCATAGTTTGGGGTTTTCAACCCCGGTAACGCCAGAACCGCCAGTGTGTCCTGCTGAGCAAGCCGTTTCTCAATCAACACCGCCAATTCCTGCTCCGGCAATGCCTGTTCCTGCTCTGTAAGGCGCACCACGGGTCTATTTTTTAGTGGAAATTCCACATTCTTGTGAAATACTGTGCTGCCGGAAAGCTGGGCGCTGTGACAGCCTGCACCAATCACGGTAGCACGAATGGTTTCCTTTCCCAACCGATACTGCCCCTGGCACAGGCGGCTTTTGCGAATTTCCTGCCCCAAAATCGGGCCCATGTCCCCAAAAGCAAGCCACGGCAGTTCTTTTTCAATGCAATCCGCCACGCCGCCGGAAAAGGAAATCACAGCAGACTGCTGCGCTGTGAGCTGGAGGGCAGAGCTGCCCTGGGTCACCAACTTCTCTAAAAGGGGCGTTTTCTCCCGCAACCCAGCCACCATTTCCAACGCCTGCACCAAAATCTGTGCAACAGAGCGCACTTGTTCCTGTGAAACAATTTGCCCCACCTGCAAGGAAGAAATTCCCTGCAAAACCGGCGAAACATAGGTAATTTTTCCGCAGCTGTCAAACTTTATCAGCCGTCCGCCCACATTAAGGCAACCGGTTTGCAAAATTTTGCCATCCCTTATCAGCGCCAAATTGGACGTGCCGCCGCCAATGTCCATATGCAAAACCGGTTTTCCCGTACTGTCGGAAAATGCCACCGCGCCGGCGCCCTTCGCCGCCAATATACTTTCCAAATCCGGGCCTGCTGTGGCAACCACAAAATCTCCGGCAAAATCGGACAGCGCCTGCAAAACCGCACCGGCATTTTCTTTGCGAGAGGTTTCTCCGGTGATAATCACTGCCCCCGTGTCCACCTCCTGCCGACGGATGCCGGCTTTCTCATACTCCGCCAGCACAATTTCCCGAATCCCCTGTCCGTCCACCAAATTCTCTCCGATTAACGGCGTAAAATGCACTTGGCTGCGATACCGAATCTCCCTTTGGGCAATCACCATTTTGGGCACTGTAAATTCAGATGAAGTATTCTCTACCTTTAATTGCGACACAATCATCTGGGTAGAAGTGGTACCCACATCCAGCCCCACACTCAGCAGCCAATCAGACACGCCCCGTCACCTCTTCCAGCACCTTGCGCACCATAAAATCTGCAACCGACATAGGATTGGTGGCGCAGCAGGGGTCTGCCAGTACTGCGGATACAAGCTTGTCCATATTGTGCCAAACTGCATCCGGCTGTACCCCGGCCTGCGCCAAGGTATCCGGCAGGTGCAGCTCTTTGCGCAAACGAATCAACCCATTTTTCAAATTCCGCACTACCACTGTATCTGCACTTCCGCTAAATCCGCTGCCGCGGGCAAGGGACGCATACTTCGTCCCTGCTGTGTGCACATTGCAGTCAATCACCGCAGGAAGCAGTATGGCATTCAGCCTGCCGTGGGGAATATGAAACATTCCCCCTAAGCTGTGGGCAATGGCGTGGCACATTCCCAGCCCTGCCTGGTTAAAGGCAATGCCTGCCATGGTCGCCGCTGTGTGAATCCGCAGCCGCACATCCCTGCGTCCCCCAAAAGAAGCCGGCAGCGACGCATACACTGCGGAAAACGCATCCTTTGCCAGCGCGTCGGTAATGGGTGTGGCATTTTTTGCCACAAACGCCTCCAGTGCATGGGCAAGCACATCAAAGCCTGTATCCGCCACCAATGCCGGCGGCAATCCCAGCAGCAATTCATCATCCAAAATCGCCGCTTTGGGGCGCATCCGCTTGTCTACCAACGGATGCTTCACATCTTCGTGGGTCAGTATGGCAAAATCCGTCACCTCTGAGCCGGAGCCGGAGGTGGTGGGAATTGCCACCAACGCAGCCTCCGTACCGCTGAAATAAACCATCGCCTTCGCCAAATCCATGGCGCTGCCGCCTCCCAGCGCCACAATTAAATCCGGTGCAAACTCCTTGACCCTTGCCGTTCCCTCTGCTGCCAATGTAACCGAAGGGTCAGGGGCAACCTTGTCAAAAATCTCTGTTTTTTCTGCTCCGGATAATTGGGTCAGCCGTTGTGCCGTACCGTTTTTGGAAAAAAACGGGTCTGTCACCACCAAAAGCCGCTTGGCATGCCAATCCCTTAATGCCGCTATCGTCCCTGTTCCCACAATGATTTTCGTATCACACTGAAACTGCTTCATGTCCCCACCGCCTTTTCAATGCCAGTATTCCCCATTCCCAGAAATTCATGTAAAGCAAATGTAAAATTATACTGGAAGTATCTAAACAAATGTGCTATGATATTTTTTAAGAGGTGAATTACTATGGAAGACGAGCGCACGGAAAATCTCCAAAGTCAGGAGAATGTCTACCACGAACGTCCCCGTTGGCAGCTTTGGGCTGCCCGCATTGGTCTGGTTATTGTGATTATCGGCGTGATTTTGTATTATATCCACATCGCAAGAGGTGGTCTTTGATGCGTATTTTAGGAATCGACCCGGGCTATGGCATTACCGGCTTTGGTCTGATTGAAGCAGAGCGGGGTCAGTCCCGGCTGATTCGCTGCGGTGCTATCACCACGCCCCCGGGCATGGACTTTTCTGCCCGTCTGGAAATCATTTATCACGATATGCAGGAGCTTTTACAGGTGGCAAAACCGGATGCCGTTGCCATTGAGGAGCTGTTTTTCGGTCAAAATGTCACCACCGGTATTGGTGTTGCCCAAAGCCGCGGTGTGATTTTGCTTGCCATTCGGCAGGCTGGCTTAGCGGTCACTTCCTATAAGCCCATGCAGGTAAAGCAGGCTGTGGTTGGCTATGGCAACGCCACCAAGCATCAGGTGCAGGATATGACCAAACGCCTTTTGGGGCTTTCCGTTATGCCCAAACCGGATGACGCCGCCGACGCCATTGCCATCGCCCTGTGTCATGCCCGTTCCAGCACCTCCCTGCTGGCACAATTTCAGAAATAATCATTTTACGGAGTGGTTGCTATGACCTGTCCCATTTGCGGTATACAGCTATCTGAAAAAGCAAGAAAATGTCCCAAGTGCGGCTGCCGTCCCCGTTATCTTTACGGCCGTCCCCGCATGCCGAAATGGTTTTGGTTGGGTATTGCCGCAGCGATTGCGCTGCTATTGGCAATAGGCGCATGGTTGCTTTTCCCGAAGGAACAGCCAGCACCAAAGCAATGGCTGATTCCCCTGCGTACCAGCACTTCTGTTATATACCTATCCACTGACTACACCTATGACGATGCCGGAAATTTATTATCTGCTAAGTGTAGCTATCCCGACGCAGGCACGGCCGCCGCACGCACCGTTCAATTTCTGTATGAAAATGACATTTGCACCGGCTTTGAGCTGATAGAAGGCAGCACCACGGAAGTCTCCCTCACCGGCACGATTCACTATGATGAAGATTTATCCCTTGTTTCCGTTGAAATGAAAGCAAAATACGGCAGCTACGGCAGCAATTGGACCTTCCAATACGACGAAAACGGGCAAATCAGCGAAATGCAATGGAAAAACCCTATACAATACCGCTACACACTGCGCTACAATGCCAACGGCGCATTGACCCATCGCGAATTCTGGCAAGAATCCCATGACCTGTCCAGTTCTCTAATATCTGTCGTCCCCGTCAAGACCTATACGGTTGAATTTCTTTACGACGGACAAGGGAAGCTTACCGGCTACGACTTAACTGAGCAATCCGGCAGCAAGCTGCACCATACCTGCACCTTGGATGACAGGGGTAATGTAACACTGGATTCCCCTGCAGTACACCAACCGCATTATGGTACTTATCCTGTGCAGTATACCTATGAATACCGCCAGGTAACCAATCGCACCGCCCAGCAGTATCAGCTGCAGCTTTATTTGCTGGAGGCGCTGGACGTTACACCGGAATACTTTGTGATTCCCTTTGTAAAAACGCCCCTAACCTAATCCTTTGGAGGAATGATATGCTTTATTATGTTTCCGGTCCTGTTACCGTTTTAGAACCCGGCTTGGCTGTTGTGGACTGCAACGGCGTTGGCTATGGCTGCCGCGTTACCGCTTATACTGCCGGTCAGCTGAAAATAAATCAGTCTGCCAAACTGTATATCACCGAATCCATCCGTGAGGACGCCTTTGATTTATACGGTTTCATCTCCCGGGAGGAGCAGCGGTGCTATGAACTGCTGACCTCTGTCAACGGAGTCGGACCGAAGGCCGCCATCTCCATCTTGTCCGCAGGTCCGCAAAATTTTACCCTTGCTGTTATGACCGGTGACGAAAAATTGCTCACCGCCGCACAAGGCATTGGCAAGAAAATCGCCCAGAGAATCATTTTGGAGCTGAAGGACAAAATTGGCGGCAGCAACACAACTCTGGATTTCTCAGGAGCCACTGTCTCTGCCCCCGTCCAGGCAAACAGCAACGCCGCCTTGGCGCAGGCCGCCCTGCAGGAGCTTGGCTATTCTCCGGCGGAAATTGCCACCGCCCTTAAGGGTGCAGACCCCAACGCCACCACAGAAGAATTGGTTCGCCACGCCCTTCGTGCCATGGTCATGAAAGGCTAATTGGAGGTAAACATGAGTATCGAATTTTCCGAAGAACTGCAAAGCCCCATTATTTCCCCTACCTTTGCGCCTCAAGACGCAGGGGAAATCGGCTTGCGCCCCAAGCTGCTTGCTGACTATACCGGTCAGGAAAAGGCAAAGGGCAACCTTTCTGTTTATATTGAGGCGGCACGCTTGCGTAATGAGCCGTTAGACCACACCCTTTTGTATGGACCTCCCGGCTTGGGCAAAACCACCCTTGCCGGTGTCATTGCCAACGAAATGGGTGTGAATATTCGCATTACATCCGGCCCTGCCATTGAAAAGCCCGGCGATTTAGCGGCATTGCTCACCAACCTCAACCCCGGTGATATTCTTTTTATTGATGAGATTCACCGCCTCAATCGGGTGGTAGAGGAAATTCTTTATCCTGCTATGGAGGACTTTGCCATCGACATCATCGTAGGCAAAGGGCCCAGCGCCAACTCCATCCGTCTGGATTTGCCCAAATTTACATTGGTGGGCGCAACCACCCGGGCAGGTCAGCTCTCTGCCCCCCTGCGTGACCGCTTCGGCGTATCGCTGCGGCTGGAGCTGTATACCAACGAAGAGCTGGCCCGCATCGTTAAGCGCAGTGCCACCATTTTGGGAATGCCCATTGACCCCCAGGGTGCAATGGAGATTGCCTCCCGCAGCCGCGGCACTCCCCGTATCGCAAACCGCTTTTTGCGCCGTGTCCGGGATTTCGCACAAATCATGGGCGACGGCACCATCACCAAGGAAGCCGCCGATTTGGCGCTTTCCCGCTTGGAGGTGGACAAGCTGGGTCTGGATACCATTGACCGCCGTATGCTCACCGCCATTATTCGCAACTATAACGGCGGTCCCGTAGGCTTGGAAACCTTAGCCGCCACCATCGGCGAGGAGGCCATCACCTTAGAGGATGTGTATGAGCCTTATTTGATGCAGCTGGGCTTTTTAACCCGCACCCCCAGAGGTCGCTGCGTCACCCAACTGGCTTATGAGCACCTGCATATTCCCTTTGACGGACAGACCCATTTTGAGGTATAGTTTTTCTGCATAGAAATTCTGAATTTTTGAAAAAAATTGTAGGAAAAATATGTTTTTAGGATTGACAACCCCATTTTGCTTGTGTATAATGCAATTTGTGGTGTACCCACAACTATTATTTTGACTCCGCGTTACAACCAGTAGATGTGGGTTTCACGGGGCAATCAACCGAAGAGAGGTAATTCCAATGTACGAAGACAAGACTTTAGTTTGCAAAGAGTGCGGCAATGAGTTCGTGTTCACCGCTGGTGAGCAGGAGTTCTACGCAGAGCGTGGCTTCCAGAACGAGCCCCAGCGCTGCAAGGCCTGCCGTGACGCTCGCAAGAATGCTGCCCGCGGTCCCCGTGAGTTCTTCACTGCTACCTGCGCCCGTTGCGGCGGTGAGGCAAAGGTTCCCTTCGAGCCCAAGTCCGACCGGCCCGTATACTGCAGCGAGTGCTTCGCTCAGATGCGTGCAGAAGGCTAATTGCAAATTGCAAAAGGGCAGCCAATCGGCTGCCCTTTTTTGCTTATATGTCAAAACTCCCCGAGAAAATCTCGGGGAGTTTGTTTTTGCTTATACCGCCCAAATAAGACGCAACAGTAACCCTATCGCAATGGGTTTTTCTCGCAGCTTCTCATGTGCAAATGCAAGCCATTGGGTGAATGCCGTCAGCTCCTGCTCCGTCAAGGTGTGCTGGCTGAATTTTGCCTTTTGTGCCAACTCTATCAAAGATATCGGCAGTGTTATTTTCAGCGCCCTTGCCATGCGTTTTGACTCTTGATAGTATGCCAGTGCGCGGCGGTTGTTACCGCCCTTTCTCAGCTTTCGCTGCCTTAGCCCTCGGCGCAAACCATACTGTCCCATAACTGCAGCCACTACGCCTAAAACTGTCAACAGCCATGGTATAATTGTCCCCGTGGATTTATCTTCGGCTTGGGGTGTATCAGGCGTATTGATGACGCTTTCTGCCGTGGCAGAAGTTGCCTGCGTTGCCTGCGGGTCCGTCTGCACAGGCTGTGTTTGTGCTTGTGTTTCAATGGGACGAGTTTCCTCTTCGGTAGGCTCGCTGGTCTGTTCTTGCGTATTTTCCAACCACACACCGGGCGTAGCATCTACCACAGTCCAACCGGATCTGGGGTGCAGATACTCTGTCCACGCGTGGGCATTTTTTGCCGTCACCGTTGTCTTCTCCCCACTGCCTGCCCGGAACGCATAGCCCTCTACGTAACGGGCCGGAATTCCTGCCGCACGCAGCAGCACCGTCATGGCTGTGGCAAAGTGGACACAATAGCCGCGTTCGCCGTCCTGCAAAAACCACAGTGCAAAATCCTCCCCCTGTGGCATTGTAGAAACATCCAGACTGTATTGCGCGCAGCCTTCTACATAGCGCTTGATGGCCTCCACCTGCTCTTGTGTGTAGTCCTCATTGTCATAAATCTGCCATCTCAGAATATCCTGCACAAGCTCTTGCAGCTGCTCTTTGCTTTCATAGGGCAGCTGCAGGCATTGCTCCAGCATTTGGGTCCTATAAATCTCAGGATTATCCATGCACTGATAGACTGTGCTCATGGGGGTCATTTGCATAAACTGGTATTCCTGCAAATTATCCGTGTTATCTACGCCGCCGTTTTGAAACACATAGGTACCTCTCAGATAATACGGCACATATTTGCGGTCTGAGGCTACACGCATGGATACGCGAATACGCCCCACCTGCCGTAAATACTGGCTGGGGAATCCGTTGTCGCTTCCATTGCTGTATTGGGATGCCGACCAAGCCGCACCGCTGTAAGTATCCATAGATTGTCCGCGCAGATAAATCAGCCCGCCCTGATCTGCAACCACATCCATAATGGGCGTATTTCTCCGCTGCATTGGACCGGCTGCGCTTAAATCCACAGTTACCCGAGGCGTTGCATCCAGGGAAAACTCCAGTTTCCCATCCGGCCCAACCTGCACATAGGGAGAATCGCCAAACCACCCTAATATCGTCTGCTGTAAGGATTCTCCCCTGCTTTGATATCCCGCTTGGGGATGGCAAATCATCAGCAGCCATGTTGCCAAAATCACAGGCACCAAAAAAATTGCCGTCAACCGCAGGCCCGCTTTGGCATCTACACGCCGCACCGATTGTGGCAGTACCAACAGCGCCAATCCGCCCAAAAGCAAAGCAACCCACAATTCACCGGGTACTGTGTCTGTCACCACCAGACAAGCCGCCAAGGGCAGAAAGCTTACCGCAACCGCGGCTATAATGCCTTTTCCGCGGCAGACCACACCTGCCACTGCCAAAATCACAAGCTGTGTCCACGCAAACAGCCCAAATGTGGTCGGTACCTCTTTGATGGGTGTCTTCAGCCATCTGACAACGCCCCAGCCATAGGCGCGGTCATAAAACTTGCTGATTTGATATACCAGCGCTTCCGTTTGCTTTATCACCAGGTTCTCTTGGCTTAAACAGGCTGCTAACAGCGCCGTAAGCACCAACAGCACCCAACCGCCACGACGAAAGCTCAGACATATGGATGCCAGCATGGCAAACACGCCGCAGCATACCGCTACTACCGTCATGTTTACAGGCTCTGGGGAAAACGCCGTCACCAAGCAGCCAACGCCTGCCATGGCAATGACAAACGCCAATACCGCTGAAACCAGGCAGGTCAACCATTTCTCACACTTCATCTGCCTGCCCTCCGATATGTAAGCACCATGCGCCATTTTGCACTTCCAATCCTTGTCCCGGCTTTGCCGGCTTGTTGCACAAAATCTTCGCAATCGCTTTGTTCAATTCCTCTTGCGTGTGTATAAAAGACGTTTTGATTCCTTCTTGTGCGAGCACTTGTATCTCAAAATCTATCTGCCGCTGGAGCAGCTGCCCACCCAAATACAGCAATCGTCCCATTTTCCTGTCTATTTCCGTGGCGCTGCCACACAATTCTAACTGTATTAACAGCCGATTGTGAATCGGTTCCATTGCCTCGCGAATCATCAGCTTCCCCGTCTTAGCCGACAGTTTCCAATGCACCTGATTCAAACTGTCTCCCGGGCGATACAATCGCAACTCGTGGTTTTCCGAAAAACCGCCACCAACCTTCGGCCTCCAGCGCAGAGCCATGCGCCGTTCCAGCGCTGTGGGCACTTCTGTTTTTACCGGTTTTGGCATTACCACCACCGCAGAATTTTGCGCCATGCGTACAGGTAGGCGAAATAAGCGCAGGTAGTCGTATACATAGCATTTTTTGATGTTGCATTGTAGCTGTCCGCAATGGTCGGTGGGGAGTTTTTCCTGATTGCGCAAGCGCCAGCTTTCTCCTGTGGGTACACGCACTACCTGCAAATCATACCGATACCGCGGCAGGGGAAATTTGCATTTTCCCACCATATGCACTGTCACTTTTTCATGCATTTGGTAAACACCGCTGCTGCCGCATTTGATTTTCGCCGTCAGCATGGCAGGCAGACTCACTACCAGCGACAGCACCGGCAGCCACAGCAGTGCCATCAGCAGCAGCCATGCCACCCACTGCTGTTGAAATATCAACAAAATGATACTGCCCAGCAACAGCTCCAGATATAAAATCCATACACTAACCATAGCCGTTAACGAAGCGCCGGTGCCTGCACATGCTGCAGGATGTTTTCCAGAATGGTTTCAACCTGTTTGCCTTGGTTTTCCGCCTGATTGGTTAAAATCAGCCGATGTTTAACCGTATTCAGGAAGGATTGGCGAATGTCCTTGGGAAGCACATAATCTCTGTCCTGCAGCTGGGCAAGCGCCTTGGCAACGGAAATCACGCACAGTGTTGCACGGGGGCTTGCGCCACGCAAGATACCCTCCCAATTTCGTGTCGCAGTAACCAAGGATACCGCGTATTTCACTACCGCCTCTCCAATATAGGTCTTACTAACCTGCTCCTGCATAGCCACCAGCATCTCCTTGCTTAAAAGGGGCTGTAGCTGCATCATGGGATTTTGTCCTTGCCGTTGTAAAACCATATTGCACTCATCCTGCATATTGGGATAGCCCAGGCTAAGCCGTATGGCAAAGCGGTCCATTTGGCTGTCAGGCAGCATTTGGGTACCTGCGGCGCCGGTGGGATTCTGTGTGGCAATCACCACAAAGGGTTGCGGTAGCTTGTGGGCAATTCCATCTACGGTTACCTGCCCTTCCTCCATCGCCTCCAACAGTGCAGATTGGGTGCGGGAAGTGGCACGATTCAGTTCGTCTGCCAAAAACAAATTGCAAATCACCGCACCGGGCTTGTACACCATCTGTCCTGTGGCTTGGTCGGGAATGCTGTAACCCGTCACATCCGACGGCAATACATCCGGCGTAAACTGCACGCGGCTATATGTCAAATCCAGCACCTTGGAAAACGCCACCGCCATGGTGGTCTTTCCCACGCCGGGAATATCCTCTAACAGAATGTGCCCCTTTGCCAAAATAGCGGCAAGCACCCACATAAGCGTCTGTTCCTTGCCCACAACCACTTGCCCCACCTGCTGTAGGGCCTGCTGGGCATAATATGTAACCTGATTTTCTGCCACTTGCACGTCTTTGTCCTCCTGCGTCGAATAATTGTCTTTTCATTATAGACAAAAACACCTTGAAAATCAAGTCGGAATCCCGTTGCTATGCGCAAATTTATGCAAGCATCCATACATTCCTATTGCAAAATTCGGGAAAAGAGGATATGATATGCATATAGAAATTCTGCCCGTAGAAAAGGAGGTATTCCGTGTTTACCGGTTATACACCCGAGACCGTGGATTTTCTCTGGGGCATTCGCCTCAATAACAACCGCGAATGGTTTATGGCAAACAAACAGCGCTATATTGATACGCTGTACCAGCCGACAAAAGCCTTGGGCGCAGAGCTGTTTCAGCCTTTTTTGGACAAGCCCGGCGAGCTATTGAAGGTCAGCCGTATTTATCGGGATGCCCGTATGCATCATCCCCTTCCCTATAAGGAAAGCCTTTGGATTTGCATTCGCAGGGATGTTCAGTGGTGGGCAGAAAATCCCTGCCTGTACTTTGAAATCAATCCCGACGGTATTCACTATGGCTTTTTCCTGTTTAAGCCTCCGGTAAGCGCCTTAAACAGCTTTCGTCAAGCCATCAGCGCCAAGCCGGACGAGTTTCTAAAACTTATAGAAGCCACAGAAAAAGCCGTTGGATTCCCAATCCACGCCAAAACCTACAAGCGACCCAAGCCCACCGATGACCCCCGTTTGGAACGCTTTTTCGCATGGAAAGAGCAAATCAGCTGTACGGTACACGAGGATTTCAGTGCGTCCACCTTTGGCCCGGCACTTTCCCAACGTGTCAGCGCGCTTTTCAGCAAGCTAACCCCCCTATATGACTATTTTAACCGCTTTCACACAGAGTAAGGAGAGAGAATTATGAAGCATACTATTTTCCGTGGCATGGCAACCGCTATCGTCACGCCTATGACTGAAAACGCCATTGACTATGACGCACTGGGCCGTTTCATCGAATTTCAAATCGAATCCGGCATCAATGCCATTGTGGTAATGGGCACCACCGGTGAAAACGCCACCATCGAACCCGAGGACCAGACAGAGGTTATCCGCTTCACTGTGGAAAAGGTGGCAAAGCGGGTTCCCGTCATTGCCGGTACCGGTACTAACAACACCGAGCATGTGTTGGCGAACACGCGCAATGCCTGCGCCGTTGGTGCAGATGCGGTGCTGGTGGTAACGCCCTACTATAATAAGGCAACGCAAAACGGACTGATTCAGCATTTTACCGCCGTTGCAGATGCTTCTACCGTTCCCGTAATTCTTTATAATGTGCCCGGTCGCACCGGCTGTAACCTACTACCCAAGACCGTGGCAAAGCTGGCTGAGCACCCCCGCATTGCCGCCATTAAGGAAGCTACCGGTAATATGGCACAAATGGTTGAAATCATGCACCTGTGTGGTGATAAAATCGATGTCTACTCTGGTGAGGATGCACTTACGGTTCCCATGATAGCAATGGGCGCCGCCGGAACCATCAGCGTTCTAAGCAATGTAGTACCGAAAGAATCTGTGGCCATGTCCAATGCTGCATTGGCTGGGGACTACGCCACCGCTGCCAAACTGCAATGCGATCTTCTGCCTCTGATAAACTGCTTATTCAGCGAGGTCAATCCCATTCCCGCCATTAAGGAAGCTACCGGCAATATGGCACAAATGGTTGAAATCATGCTCCTGTGTGGTGATAAAATCGATGTCTACTCTGGCGAGGATGCACTTACGGTTCCCATGATAGCAATGGGTGCCGCCGGCACCATCAGCGTTCTAAGCAATGTAGTACCGAAGGAATCTGTGGCTATGTCCAATGCTGCATTGGCTGGGGACTTTGCCACCGCTGCCAAGCTACAGTGCGACCTTCTGCCTCTGATAAACTGCTTATTCAGCGAGGTCAATCCCATTCCCGCTAAAGCAGCTGTTTCCGCCATGGGTTACGGTAAGGAAAATTTGCGCCTGCCTCTAACGCCTATGGAGCCGGAAACCCGCGCCAAGCTGTTTGCAGAAATGAGAAAGCTGGGGATTGACGTATGAGAGCCATTCTGTGCGGCGCCAATGGCGCCATGGGCAAATTGATTGATGGCATTTTGGGCGAAGAAGTAGTTGGCAGAGTCAGCATTGACGGTGAAAACGGTGTGCCCAAGACTTTTGCCGACCTGCCTCCAGTGGATAGCGATATGCTCATCGACTTTTCCCATCACAGCGCAATTGCCGATGTGCTGGATTATGCCAAGCGTAACAACTGTGCCGCAGTCATCGGCACCACCGGCCACACCGAAGCGGAAAAGGCGCTGATTTATGCCGCTGCCAAGGAAATCCCTGTGTTTTATTCCGGAAACATGAGCTTGGGCATTGCGGTACTGTGCCGTCTTGCTAAGCAAGCCGCCGTTTTCTTTCCCGATGCTGATATTGAAATTGTGGAAACCCACCACAACCGCAAGGTAGATGCTCCCAGTGGTACGGCACTCATGCTGTATAACGCCATTAAAGAGGTTCGCCCGCAAGCCACTGCCAACTGTGGAAGAGCTGGTGAAGGCAAGCGCACGAAAGAAGAAATTGGTATTTCGTCTTTGCGTATGGGCAATGTGGTTGGTGTCCATGAGGTGCATATTTGCACCCCTACCCAAAGCCTGACTCTGCGCCACGATGCCATTACCCGGGGTATGCTGGCAGACGGTGCGGTAGATGCCGCCCGTTTCCTTCACGGTAAACCTAAGGGACTTTATAACATGGAAAACCTACTCAATGACAACACCTAAGGAGCAAGCATGAAAGTATGGTATATGAACGGCGCAGGCAATGACTTTATGGTCATCGACGCCCGTGGACAAAGCCTTGACTTTTCCCAGTTGGCTTTGCAGCTTTGTAAGCAAACCAATGCCGACGGCTTTATGGCTGTGGACAACTCCGAAATTGCCGATTTCAAGCTTCATTTTTATAACTCCGATGGCTCCCGTGGCGAAATGTGCGGCAACGGTGCGCGATGCATTTGCCGATTTGCTTATGAAAATGGCATCGCTGGAGAAAATATGGTTGTGGAAACAGATGCCGGACTTGTCCCCGGCACGCGTCTGTCGCAGACGCAGTATCGGGTCACGCTGAATAACCCCGGTGTGCTGGACCTGCACCGTAAGGCGGATGTCGCTTATGTAGAACTAGGCAGCCCCGGTGTTCCCCACGCTGTCATGGAGGTTCCCAATCTAACTTGGGAGCAAAAAGAGCAGCTACGCCCCATGGCAAAGGCAATGCGCCATGACCCCGCTTTCCCCAAGGGTGCAAACGCCAATCTTTACACCTGGTTGGATGAAACCACCATACGGATTCTCACCTTTGAGCGGGGTGTTGAGGACTATACCCTGGCCTGCGGGACCGGCTCCGGCAGCACCGCTGTTACCTTATGGGCGCAAGGAAAATTACCCGGCGGGAAATTAACCGTCAAAAATCCCGGCGGTGATTTAATCATCACCATTTCCGGCGAAAAAAACCGTGTTTCCTCCTTGCTTCTGGAAGGACCAACGGAAGTGTCCAAAATATTTGAACTCTAAGCCAATCGCGCTGACAAAAGTCAGCGCGATTTTTCTTTTCTCCTACGAAAGCTGTCGTGCGGTTTTGGATTTCCCGGGCGCTTTTCGTGTGTTTTCCCATTTCCCGATTCGTACAATGGGAAATACACTTGAACTTTACAAAGGAGGAAGGGCAATGCAATGCCAAAAGCTGAAAACCTACATGGAAACCGGACGGGTGGTTTTTCTTCCCGCGCGGGCAATCCATCCAAATCCCGCGCAGCCAAGAAAGATTTTCCGCGAAGAAGCACTGACGGACCTTGCTGATTCTATTGCACAGCACGGCATTCTTCAGCCATTATCCGTACGTCGTGTGGGAACAGGCTATGAGCTGATTGCCGGAGAACGCCGTCTGCGTGCAGCGCAAATTGCCGGCCTTACTGAAATCCCCTGCATCATTATGCGTATGGATGATCGCGAATCCGGCATGGCGGCAATGATTGAAAATCTTCAAAGGCAGGACTTGGATTTTATAGAAGAAGCCAATGGCATTGCCAAGCTGATGGATGCTTGGAACATGAGCCAAGAGCAGGTGGCAAGGGTTCTGGGAAAAAGTCAAAGCGCCATCGCCAATAAATTGCGCATCCTGCGTCACAGTTCCCCAGTGCTCACCGCCTTGCGGCAAGCCAATCTTACAGAGCGCCATGCCCGTGCCCTGCTGAAAATCCCCACCGAGCCGGAAAAAATGGCTGCTATCTCCGTAATCTCCCGTTTGGGCATGAGTGTTGCCAGAACCGAAAAGTACATAGATGACCTACTTAGCAAAAAGCAGCCAACTGACAGTCGCGTCAATCTGGGTGCATTTTTCAACAACCTAACCCAGTCCCTGCAACGCATACAGCTTTCCGGTATACCTGCCGTCTCCGAGCGTCGGGAAACCGATAGCCAAATTGTGCTCACCATTACCATTCCCAAATAATACTATTTTTTCCAAGCCATTGCCAAATCCGACAATATGTGCTATAATTTGTCAAATGCTATTAAAAAACAGAAAGGACAAGTATATGATTTTCGGTAAGCATATCAACCGGTATTATCGGAAATATCTGGGTTGGCTGATACTGGGACTGTTGGCACTGGTGATGGTGGACTATCTCCAGCTGATCATCCCTAAGCTATATCGCATGGTTATCAACGGTATGAACACCGGCATTGTGCAAATGGATGGCTACAGCGCTATCTTTGACATGAATTTCCTGCTAAGCGAAATTTGCATGCCCATGGTATGGATCATCCTGGCCATGGTATTTGGCCGTTTTCTTTGGCGCATTTGCTTTTTCGGCTCTGCTGTGTACGTGGAGGAAGATTTGCGCAATCGGATGTTTGACCATGCCAAGGATTTAAGTCGAGAGTACTATCAAATACACAAAGTTGGCGACCTGATGAGTCTGTTCACCAATGATCTGGATACCGTCCAGGAATGCTTTGGCTGGGGTGTTATGATGTTCTTCGATGCCCTGCTGTTGGGCGTGTTAGCCATTGTGGAAATGTGGAAGATGGATGTGGTTTTAACATTGCTGTCTATGATTCCCATGGCCTTTCTGATGGTGTCTGCCACCCTTGTGGGCAAGCGTCTGACAGAAAAGTGGGATATTCGTCAAGAAGCCTTTTCCCGTCTTTCCGATTTCTCGCAAGAAAGCTTCTCCGGCATTGCCGTTATTAAGGCTTTCGTAAAGGAAGCGAAGGAGCTGTGGGCATTTAAGGCACTCAATACAGAAAACGAAGTTGCCAATATTAACCACACCAAAACCTCTGTGCTGTTCCGTGTGCTGGTAACCATGTTTGTGGAAAGCGTTATTTGCGTTATTTTGGGCTACGGCGGCTACTTGGTTTATCAGGATGTTTTTGACGCCGGCCAGCTTTTGGAATTCATCGGCTATTTTAACGCCGTTATCTGGCCGATTATGGCAGTCAGTGAGTTGATCGACATGACTTCCCGCGGCAAAGCCTCTTTGGAGCGTATCAGTCAGCTGTTGGATGCCCCCGTTCATGTTAAGGACCGTGAAGATGTGCGCGCTCTTTCGGAAATTAAGGGTGACATCGAGTTCCGCAACTTAACATTCCGCTATCCCGACGGCGAGTTGGATGCCCTAAAGGACATCTCCTTCACCATCCACGCAGGCGAAAATGTGGGTTTGGTGGGAAAAACCGGCTCCGGCAAGACCACACTGGTGGACTTGATTCTGCGTACCTACAATGTCCCTGACGGTACATTGTTTATTGACGGAAACGATGTCAACGAAATTGCAATTCGGGACCTGCGTAACGGCTGTGCCTATGTTCCTCAGGATAATTTTCTATTCTCCGATACCATCGAAAATAACATTGCTTTCGGCGCGCGTGATCGATCCAAAAGCGCAATTTCCCAAGCCGCCCGTTTGGCAGATGTCCACAGCAACATCAAAGAGTTTCAGCAGGGCTACGGCACTGTACTGGGTGAGCGCGGTGTTACCGTTTCCGGCGGTCAAAAACAACGCATTTCCATCGCCCGTGCCTTGATGAAGGATGCCCCCATCCTGATTCTCGATGACAGCGTTTCTGCGGTGGACACCAAAACCGAAACCACGATTTTAGAAAATCTGCGCACTACCCGCGCAGGGAAAACCACCATTTTGATTGCCCACCGAATCTCAACCATCGAAAAAATGGACAAGATTTTATTTATTGATGATGGCTGTCTTGTGGCCGCGGGCACACATGAGGAATTATATGAAAGCAACGCGGAATACCGCAAAATGGTAGACCTGCAAAAGCTGGAGGAGGAAGGAGGCGAGCAAAATGCGTGAGTATTTGCCTCTTTTGATTGTCGGTGCAATCATCGGCGGTTTTACGTTGGTGTTTGTGCTGGCCTCTCTTGCCTTAAAAAAAGTAAAGGATGAAGACGATTCCGACCGCCATATGGCCGACAAGGAAATCATTCGCCGTCTACTTGCCTATGCCAAGCCCTATTGGAAAAGCTTTGTTGCCGTTTTTGTTGTCATGCTTTTCTCCATTGTCTTTGA
>JAZSAK010000073.1:0-2202 GCA_045601865.1 Faecousia sp.
TTCTTTGATCAATTTGTCTAGCAAATTTTACTCAAGAATTTTCGTTGGCTGTTATTCGTTCACTTTAAACGCTTAAACAATCCATTTTTATTGTCCAAGGTGTTTTAGTTTGTCTTACATTATTCAATTTACAAGGTACAGTCGCTTCCCGTTTTGCGGTCAGCTTGCTAATACTATCACAACCTACTTCCTTTGTCAAGAACTTTTTTCAATTCCTACAAATTATTCGATTGCTTCGTTATTCGCACCCATGGATGAGCGCTTGGATATATTATCAAAAAGCATCGGAAATGTCAAGTAAAATCTGCAAAAAAATGGTAAAAATACAGGGAGCCTTTTCAGGCTCCCTGTAACACAAATTTAACAGTTAATTTGGATCCTCAATCAAGCCATATCCGCCATCGTTTCTGCGATAAACAACAGCAAATACCCCATTTTGGTCCTGATCGCGGAATGCAAAGAAATTATGTTCAAGAAGATTCATCTGCAACACAGCCTCTTCTCTTGTCATTGGTTTAAATTTGAAGTTTTTAATACGCACAAGGCTTAAATCCTCCTCTGCCTCCTCTGCAACAAATGAGGTTTCCTCTGCTGTGCGCGTAAATGCACCTTGACGCAACCGGCGTTCAAGACGCGTTTTATTTTTACGAATTTGGCCTTCAATTGTGCCAACCGCCGCATCAATAGAAGCAAACATATCCGATGTACTTTCGTGGGCGCGGAACCACGTTCCAGCACCGTGAACTGTAAGCTCTACATTGTTTCTGTTTTTCTCAACGGAGAATACGATGAGTGCTTCCGCATCATCCTCAAAATACCTAGCCAGTTTCATTACTTTCTTCTCGGCATAGGCGTGGGCATTGCTAGGTAGCTTTACTTTCTTTTCACTAAACTGAAACTTCATATGCGGTAGCTCCTTTCGTTTCACCGTTTTTCGGTGTAATTCTACTATACCATGATTTTCATCATTCGACAAGGGTGTACTTTACATTTCCTCGTCATCTTCTCCATCCAGCAGCGCCATCATCATCAGCGAATAAAGTTCCTCTGCCTTTGTTTCAAACAATTTGCTAAAGCGCAGCGCCTGCCGTTTGTCGGGTGCCATCAATTCCAATGTCATAATATTTCCTTTTTCATCATCCAATGACATCATGGCAGAAAAATCGCCATTTTCATGGTCCATCACCTGCGTTTTAACAAAACTAGACCTCCGAATTTTCCGATTATACTGCGCCACAGCATTCTCTGCCCGCTGTTTTACTGTAAAAGCTATGGAATCTGCTGTTAATTCACAATCCTGACGACCCTTATCTGTAATCAAGTATTTGCTATCACAATCTACCTGCAGATGGCCGGATGAAACCATTTCCGGCACAGCCGTACAAACATCAAAATAGCTCAAGCAATCGTCTTGATAGCAAAGCTCATAAATCTCCTGTGCAGACAAAGGATAATCAGCATGTGCCGTTACCCACAATATCAGTACCTTTACATCCATCATATCATGGATAAAGCCAAGTCTTTGCATGTAATCACCTCTTACTAATATTATACAGATACCATATGAAAAATCAAGCACATCTCGCCGACCAACGACATAATCTGTGACGAAAGGATGATTTATATGAATCAAGCCATTATTTACACAGCCGGAAACACCGCAGCATTACAAATTGCGCGGGAGGCTTTATATGACAGGGGTATTTCTATTGTCAATGCTCCTGCGCCAGATGTTACGCACCTTTTGCTGCCTGTACCAAGTTTTGAAGATTCCGGTCGAATCAAAGGGGGCGGAGTCTTGGAACATATATTAACGGACTTGCCGGAAAATGTCACTGTCATCGGGGGCAATCTCCATCATCCTGCGCTTCACAACTACCGAACAGTAGACCTATTGCAGGATGCATTTTATCTCGCGCAAAACGCATCCATCACAGCAGATTGTGCAATCCGCGTTGCAAGCATGCATTTGCCGGTAATATTCAAAGATTGCCCCGTACTGATCATTGGGTGGGGCAGAATTGGTAAATGTCTTGCAATGCAGTTAAAAAGCCTTGGAGCAAAAGTTACTGTCGCTACCAGAAAAACAAGCGACCAAGCATTATTGCAAGCACTAGGTTATCAATCGGAATGCACCCAAAATCTTGGGCGCAATCTAATGCGATACCGCATCATTTATAACACCGCCCCTTCGATTGTTTT
>JAZSAK010000074.1:0-9486 GCA_045601865.1 Faecousia sp.
GTTCCGGAAATGCCCCATTCATAATTTGTTCTGTCTCCATTCTCTTGAAACGCATCCCAAAATGTGTCATACGCCGTCTCCGGCGGGACATTCACCACGATATCCCGGTCGCAGTATTTACCCTTGGTCGGCAGACGGACAGACTTGCCACTGTCTACCGTGATGTTGAAACTCATACTTCCTCAACCTCCCCATTGTAGACGGGCAGTTCCGCAATCACATCTGAAATAATCTGCGCTCGATCAGCCTCAGTCCAATAGTCAACACCGCGGACCGGTGGATTTTCAATCAAGGAAAGTAGCCTATCATACAGACTAGGCGTTGCCATCAACCCTGTCATATCATTTCCATTTGCACCGGGGTATACGCGCTCACCAACCCTTGCCCAAACAGTCGGTAAAACAATACTACCATCCGCATTGCGCCCTTGTGCACCAATGTCTAGTGTACCGGCGCAATCCAAGACCTCCCATGGCACCGTTGCCTCCAACGCATCCATAAGCGGAACAGAATAAACGGCTTCCCCATTGCGGAATATCGCCTGCTTATGCAAGCCATCCCACTCTTCATCAAAAGAAAATGTAACAGGTACTCCTACCATTCCGGATGTCAGTCTTCCCTCAACATTCACCTTTACGTTGCAGCCATGTACAGAAACCGAAATATGCGTCACACGCTCTCCTCCTTTCCCGTAATCCGATTTGCATCCATTTTTGTAATTAACCCCTTTGCCACGGCATTTTGTACCATTACATCGCTCCAAAGCCCCTGCTGATACCACTTTTCAATTTTGTATTTCATACGAAGTCCTCCAATAACGTATCCGTCATCATAGCAGTATAGGCAAGCTGTGCTTCCAATGCCTCCATTGCCGTAGGTTCTGCAACTTCCACAACAACGATTTCCCCATTTTCAACACCTAATATATCCGCCAAATCCAAGCAAATGATGATTTTTCCATCTTCATCAAATAGATATACACCATCTTTGCGCTGTTGCGCACCTGCACATATCTGCGTACCATAAATTGTCGTTACTTTCATTTATACAGAACCTCCATCTGTCACTTTCCGGATATTCCAAACACCATCTACATTACGAATCGTATAAAGATACGGTGATTGGAGAGCATAGCTTAGCACTACCGAAACGCCATAATTGCTGTGCTTATATCCAAATACACCGTATGCCACACCATTAATCACCATATGGCTTGCGAACGTGCCGTTGTTTATATTATCCCAGCGACTCTGTAATGGGCTATAAATTGGCAAATCCTGTGAATCACTCCACCAATATGTGGAGAAGTGAGGATTTTTTTCCGCCAACTGCGTAATATACCCACCAACAACTGCCGCATCAGCAGCCTGACCTGGCTGCGTCAGTGTTCTATCCACTAAATATGCAGCTGCAGATGCTTCAATGCGCTGCGCAATCTGTGCAGCATTGCTGGCAATTTCACTTAGCGCCGTGAAATATTTTTGAGCAGATGTACTTTCTAAACCGGGCACTGCTTCCACAACATACGGAATGTTCCACAAACCCAACTGTGTTCCATCTACCCCGTGTAACACAAGGCAGAGTGTTCCTCCACCCTTGTTGGATACCATTTGCGCAATCAATTCCACAGTAATGGCGTTTCCCTCCACACGAAACGCGCTGTTTTCCCCAATGGCAGAGTAATTGCCCATGCCACTTGTTCCTGAATACCATATACAAATTACAGCACCTTCAGGAATGATGTACGGTTGACCGTTGTCGAAAATTCTTGCGCAAAATTTTCTGCCAACATCGCCTTGCTTTGCATTGACGATTATCGGTACATCTAGCTTACTTAAGTCCAAATCTACGGTTTGCATATAAACCCTCCTTTTATAATTGGGATTCACTCCCTTCAACCACACCGTAAAAAGAAAACCAAGTTGCATATAAATGTGCAACTTGGTTAAAAAAACTTATAAATTTCTTTATTTTACCGCCAGTTGGAAGGATTTATCGCAAAAAAGCCGCCCCGGCGGCGCTCATCCGCGCCGCATTTAACTTTCGAATCAGAACACACCATAACAAAACAACCACCCCAGATGGGATGGTTGTTTTGTTGGTGCTAGTGACCTGACTCGAACAGGCGACCTTCTCATTACGAGTGAGATGCACTACCGACTGTGCTACACTAGCAAGCTTGGTTATTATATCGGTTTTCCTCCCTATTGTCAACTATTTTCCCACTGACAAAAATAATTTATAAATTACCTCTTGACAAAGCTTGTAAAAGCTGATAAAATACACGAGTTGCCAAAGACAGCAGGTGCAGTTATGCGTAAGTCCTGCCGAGGTGCGTATAACATTTAGATTGTTACGTGTCATTCTGTCTTCTGGCAGGAAGACACTTTTATTTTTCGGAGGTGAAAATTATGCCCAACGCAAAGGTATTGGAGAGCAAGCAAGCAGTTGTTAACGCTTTGACCGACAAAATTAAGGAAGCAACTTCCGTGGTTTTTGTTGACTATAAGGGTATTACTGTTGCTCAGGATACCGAGCTGCGTAAGCAGTTCCGCGAAGCTGGTGTTGAGTACTCCGTTGTTAAGAACACTCTGACAAATTTCGCAACCAAGAATGTTGGTTACGATTTTAGCAAGGTTCTCAACGGCACTACCGCTATGGCTTCCACCACCGGCGACCCCATCGCCCCTGCTCGCATCGTATGCGAGTTTGCTAAGAAGAACAAAGGCATTAACCTGTCCATCAAGGGCGGCGTTGTGGAAGGCTCTGTGCTGACCGCTGCTGAACTGAACGGATTTGGCGAACTGCCCAGCAAGAACGCTTTGGTTGCTTCTGTGCTTGGTACTTTCTTGGCACCTATCTCCAGCTTGGCTTTCGTACTGGATCAGGTTCGTATCCAGAAAGAAGGCGGTGCTCCTGCTGCTGAAGCAGAAGCCTAATTCATTCGAATAAACACAAAACAATTACTATTCAATTATTAGGAGGATTATCATCATGGCTAGTGAAAAAGTCACTGCTCTCGTAGAAGAAGTAAAGGGTTTGACCGTTCTGGAGCTGTCCGAGCTGGTTCATACTCTGGAAGAAGTTTTCGGCGTTTCTGCCGCTGCTGCTGCTGTTGCTGCTCCCGCTGCCGGCGGTGCTGCTGAAGCTGCTGAAGAGAAGACTGAGTTCGACGTCATCCTGAAGGATGCCGGCGCTTCCAAGCTGAACGTCATCAAGGTTGTCCGCGCTGTTACCGGCCTGGGCCTGAAGGACGCTAAGGACCTGGTTGACAACTGCCCCAAGACTTTGAAGGAAGCTGTCTCCAAGGAAGATGCCGAGAAGATTGTTGCCGAGCTGAAGGAAGCTGGCGCTACTGCCGAGCTGAAGTAATTCAGTTATTGCAAAACATAGACAGCCGCCAGCTTTTTGGCGGCTGTTTTGCCCTTTTTAGGAGGTTGTTCCATGAATACAGTTTTTACTACAATTCAGTCATGGATTCCGGATGCCTTTGATTTGCCGTCATTTCTCATAGCTTCCATTGTCCTTTGTGGTGCATTATTGCTTTTGGGTTTTATCGGACGTGCACTCTTTGGAAAAAAATCCGTATTGAATCAAAGCGTTTCCGCATCCATTGGCATTCTTTTCATATATGCCGTTTCCATTGTGATATACAGCTTCGGTGTTGATTGGAAACTATTGATATCCGAACTGCCCTTTATCAGCATGGAAAAAGAACATTTAAACATATTCTCTGTTATCAATTCCGATTATGTAGCATTAAGCGGACAGCTGCTAAACATGGTAATATTGGCATTTTTAGTGAACCTGGTCAATTGCTGTCTGCCTAAGGGCAAAAAACTATTTGGCTGGTTATTTTGGCGCACGATATCGGTCCTGGTTGCAATGATTCTGCACACACTGGTTCGCAGCCTCATTTATGCATTCCTGCCACAAGGTCTATTGACTTGGGCGCCGGTTATTTTGATTGCCTTACTGGTTTTAATGCTGTTAATGGGCGCGTTAAAGTATATTGTCGGTATTGTCTTAGGCACAGTGAATCCGCTGATTGGGTTCCTATACACCTTTTTCTTTGCAACGCTTGTTGGCAAACAGCTTTCCAAAGCAATGCTAACAACCGCAATGATTACTGGATTGGTAGCTGGGCTGAACTATTTAGGTATTGCTACGATTTATATTGGCACTGCTGTATTGAGCGCTTACATTCCGCTTTTAATTGTGCTATTAGCTCTCTGGTATGTTATCGGTCACCTGCTATAAGAATAATCCCATCTGCAAGTTTGCAGATGGGATAATTTTATATTCTCTTAAGCACTTCTACAACGCCATCAACGCAAGCTGTATCCACAGTTTCCATCAAACCTGCATCGTAGGCCTGCGCAATTTTGGGGTCTATGGGAAGCCTTGCCAAAATCGAAAGCTCAAATTCTTTGGCAACTGCCTCCAAATGGCTCTCGCCAAAAACAGAAATCTTCTTTCCACAGTCAGGACATTCCATGTAGCTGTAATTTTCAACGAAGCCTAGTACAGGAATATGCATCATGTTTGCCATTTTTACCGCTTTGGTAACAATCATACTCACCAAATCCTGCGGGCTTGTGACAATAATGATGCCATCAACCGGAATGCTTTGAAATACAGTTAGTGGCACATCGCCGGTTCCAGGGGGCATGTCTACAAACAAATAATCTACATCCTCCCAAATTACGTCCGTCCAAAACTGTTTTACCGCGCCTGCAATCACAGGTCCACGCCAAACCACGGGAGACGCAGGATCATCCAAAAGCAAATTGATGGACATCACCTGAATTCCACTACGGCTCAGGGCAGGATACAAACCATCTTCATTTGCGCCTTGACACTCTGTAACGCCAAAAGCAGTCGGTGCTGACGGACCGGTAATATCTGCATCCAACACGCCTACACGATTCCCAAGGCGTGCCATCGCAACTGCCAGCATGGATGTCACCGTAGATTTTCCCACGCCGCCTTTTCCGGAAACAACCGCGATTACCCTTTTTACTTTCGCTTTTGGATTTAGCTCCGCCAGCAAGCTTTCCTTTTTCCGGTCACCGCAATCCGACGAGGAACAGGTTGCACAATTCCCATTACATGAACTCATTATTTACGCTCCTTATTCTAATCTTTGACTATTATAATGTCCGTTCAAATTGATGTCAACCATCTCGGCGCAAAATCATGCGTGTCTTACTAACATCTTGATACCAAGCAAAACCAAACCGGCTGTAGAAGCGAATCGCACCCAGATTTTCCTTAAAGACATAAAGAAAAACAGGCATATTTATATTCTGAATACAACGCCTTAATACAGCGTTTCCAAGCCCCTGACCTCTGTATGGCGGTAAAATGTAAAAATCGTCCAACTCCGCTTCTGTACCATTGGAGGACAAACTATAATACCCCACGACTTCATCACAATAGCAGACTTTCGTATATTGAGAGATGTTTTTCTCAATCTTTGCTTGCATCCACCGAACAACCTTTTGATAATCCAAATCAGAAAAGTCCTCATATCGGTCAATCAAATCCTTACCCAGCCGTAAAATCAAATCTGCATCCCGCATCGTGGCACTGGCATAAGAAAGCGCATTATCAAAATGAATCATACAGATTGTGCCTCTTCCCATTGCGTCATTAACGCAAGCAGCGTGTTCTCTGTTACCTCTTTTTCCTCAAATAATCGAGCCAACTCCTGATAGTCCGAAGCCGCTTGTTCTATTTGTTCTTCAAGCTGCGAAAGCTTCTGCTCTTGTTTTTCAATATCCCGCTCCAACCGCCGGATGAGCTTTTCCGTCTCTTTAATTCCACCCTTTGGCTTTTCCTTTTTAACCCTAGCAGGTGTCTGCATAGCCTGCTTGGTAGCTGACTCATGCTCCATTATAGCGCGATATTTCTGATAGCCGCATGGAAAATCTCGAATGTTCCCATCCTCGAGAAGCCAAATGCGCTCTGCAAATTTTTCAATAAAGTAGCGGTCATGGCTTACAAACAGTAATAGGCCGACAAATTCCTCAATCGCAGCCTCTACCCATTCAGGGGAGGCAATGTCCAAATGGTTTGTCGGCTCGTCAAGAATCAGCAAGTTAATTTTTTCATCCATCAGCATGCACAGTCCCAACCGGCCCTGCTCACCACCGGAAAGGTTACTAACCTGCTTGAAAACATCCTCGCCTTGAAACATAAAAGCGCCCAAACGGTCACGTGCCGTCTGAGGGGTGAAGTTTTTTTCATAGAGCATTGTTTCATATAAACTACGTTCCGGATGGTCAAATTGGATGATTTGCGGAAGATATCCCCACTTCACCGTTGGCCCGAATTGAATCTTTCCCTCAAACGGCTCTTCGCCGAGTAAGCATTTTATAAAGGTAGACTTTCCGGTTCCATTATCCCCCAAAAGCGCAATCCGTTCTCCGCCCTCTACATTTAAAGTAATCTCAGAAAACAGATTTCGATCGCCAAAAGACTTGTACAAATTTTTCACCTTAAAAACCACATCACCGGAAAAATCCCGCTCTCCGAAGCTGGCTTTCATAGTCTTTTCTTTTTTTGGTTTTTCGGTTTTTCGGATTCGCTCCATGCGGTGCTGAATGGACATTGCTCTGCGGTAGAGTGTGCGATTGTTGATTCCCCAGCCCTTCATTCTTTCAACGGTATAGCCAAGCTGTTTTAACTTTGCCTGCTCCTGTTCATATTGCTTCAGCTGTAAATCAAAACGGGCTTGTTTCTCTTCAATATAGAACGAATAATTGCCGGTGTAAAACTCGCAATGTCCATCCACAATTTCTATTACGCGGTCCGCAACCACATCCAAAAAATAACGGTCATGGGATATAATCAGCACCGTTCCCTTAAACGCATTAATATAGCTCTCCAACCATTCTACACTGCGCAAGTCCAAATGGTTTGTCGGCTCGTCTAATAATAAAATATCTGTTTTCTCCAACAGCAAACGTGCTAAGTTCACCCGTGTTTTTTCACCGCCGGATAGGCTGTCGAATATCTGCAATCGTTGCTCAGATGTGATGCCAAGGCCGTTACATATCTTGTCCACATCCACATCCATCTCATATCCACCACCGGTCTGAAACCGGTTGGCAAGCGCATCATATTGTCTAAGCTGTTCCTGAGATGCACCATTGAGCATTGCATTTTCCAGCTTCTGCATCTGGTCTTTGACCGCAACCAAATGCCGATAGGCATCCCGTAAAACATTCTCAACCGTATAACCTATGGGAAATCGGGGAATTTGCGAAATTAACCCTATTTTTTTATGAGGATTGATATAAACCTCCCCACCGTCATACTCCATCTGACCGGTCAGGATATTAAATAGCGTGGTTTTGCCACAGCCGTTCCTGCCAAGCACGGCGACGCATTCGCCCTCATGCACCTCAAAACTCAAATCTTGAAGAAGGTTCTCTCCAATCACGAAGAATTTTGATAAATTTTTTACAGAAATATCAACCATATTTTACTCCAAAGATTGCACAATCTCAGTAAGCTCATCCCTGCAGAACAGCAAATTCAGCGCCTGAAGCAATGCATTTGCACTCATATGCACCGGAAAATTCAATTTATTCTGCAGTTTAATGCGCAGCAGAGCAGAATTCTTTCCACCGGAAAGCCCAAGGTCAACAAAATCCTGCTTTGTAATTTGCTGATTCATCTTACCTGCACCGTTGTCAAATGTTGCTCCGCAACGGCGCAGCGACGCAAGAATCACCTCGGCGGGCATGCCCTCAACTCCCAGCTTACCTTCTTTCCCACCGATTTTTTTCCTGCGTTCTTTTCCCATAATGTCCGGCGTATATGCATGCTTTAAATATTTACCTTCAATGGCGCTTTTAATATGATTCCTGATTACAAGTCCAGCGCCATCACTATCCGTAAACACAATGAGACCACGCTTTTGCGCTACCATACGTAAAAGCTGCATTTGCGCCTTATCCTTAAAAATTCCAAAGCCCGAGGTCTCAAAAATGGCAGTATCCACAATCTGCGACAATGTGTTTTTGTCATACCTGCCTTCTACAACAATGGCTTCCCGAATCCTAACCATTGCGTGCCTCCTGCGCAAGCTGTAGCAGCAGCATCTCCAGCAGTCGATTGGCATCATCAAAGGATGTTTTTATGCGGTAATCCGTCTGTAAAATCAAATTAACTGCATTGTGGCAAAACTGCGGTGTAAAATGTCGCGCGCTATCCATGGTTTTTCTTGCCGCATAATCCCGTATATCCAAAAGCTTTTGCAACTCCGCAGAGCCCTTTCCGTTATCCAATAAGGTCTTTGCCGTACCAATCCTTCTAAAATGGGTTCCAATCGCCCCAAGTATTGCAAGCGGTTCTTGCTGCATTTTTATAAGCTGCTCCAATTTCTGCAATGCTTGGGGATATTTCCCCTGTGCCAACAAATCGGAAATTTGAAATACAACTGCATCCAAAACCGGTTCTGTAACAGCATCAATATCCGATTTCTTAATGACATCCCCGCCGGAATACGCACAAATCTTAGAAATCTCACCGCTGAGAGAGGTCATCGTCCCATCTGTAATGTCTATTAAATATGCGCATAGGTCTGTTGAAATTGTTTTCTTACTGACGGCAAAATGCCTTGTAATCCAAGCAATTAAATCTCGCTGATTTTGCTTTGCAAATTCCACTATTTTTGCATGGTCGCAAATCACATCACTCAGCTTCTTATATCGCTTGTCAAGCTTCCATGCAACGGTTTCATAAGTGAAGATAACGGTGCAGTAATCAGCAATGTCAGAAAGCAGCTGCGCCATTTTATTGCGTTCATCCTCAGATAATTTAAACAGGTCAACATCATCCACCTGTACCATGGTTCGCTGGGCCATCATCGGCAGATTTTCCACTGCATCCGCAAACGCCTGCACATCAAAGGTTTCGTGATTAAAGCGATGATAATTAAAGGATTCTGTCAGTTCATCAATTAGTATTTTCTTTACTTGTCCCAGGTAATGCCGCAGCAAAAACATCTCTTCTCCATAAAAAACATAAAAAGACCCTATGTTTTTTTCACGAATCGACGCTTTTAATTCCTGAAATGCTACGTTTTCATCCTTTTTTATCACAATATCACCTCCGAAACCGTATTGTGCCATGAATGTCCGTACGATAAACAATACAATTATAGGTTTTTAACCGATTTAACACTGCATCACTTGGATGGCCATAAGGATTATTTCTGCCAACAGATATAATCGCATATTTAGGGCGTGTTGCCTGCAAAAGCGCCTCACCTGTGGAACTTCGTGCGCCATGATGACCAACAACTAAAACATCCAACTCTGGCAGTGCATACTGCTGTAATAGGATATTCTCTGTTTCTATATCCCTGTCTCCAGTAATCAGTATAGCACAATTTTTTCCTTGGAACAAGACGCACATACTGCTTTCATTGCCTGTTTTATAAGAAATTGGCGAAAAAATCTGTATTTTTGT
>JAZSAK010000075.1:0-2427 GCA_045601865.1 Faecousia sp.
ACTGTGCCCTTCGGCAGATAATTATTTCGTGGATCAGAATAGTCGTTACGGTCACTGGCGTTAAAGGTTTCCGCAGAGGATGCCACAATTTCTGCAATATATCCTGAGCCTACATCCGTATATTTGCCATAATCCGGAGTTACGGCAGGGTCAGAAGACAAAATCTCCGGTCTTTTTAGGCAAATGATATTTCCGGTTTTATAGATTTCTGTTACATCATCGCAAATCGCAGTATAAGTAATTTGCCCCAAATCCACATTCTGGTTATTATCCGACGGCAATCGGCAGGTTGCTGTATAAAGGGCAAACCCTTCTGTCTCATTGTTTTCCATCTGACCTTCGGCTTTTTGCAGCATAAACTCTGTATTGCGGAATCCGGCAAAGACATGGCTGCCCTCTCGGGCAAGAACGGAAAACTCCAGAGTTGCACCACTGTTAAACTGACCGCCGTCGGCGTAAGCAAAGGATTTCACACAGTAGCGGTACTCCACCGCATAATGCACTGTTTGCTCCTTATGCACAACAACAATTTCGTTTTCTCCCGCAGATAATGTCACTGTATAAGAAAAACTACCGTCTGCCTCTCGCTCCACTTCCGCACCGGCAATGGTAAGACTTTGACTGGGATCAGAGGTGCCTGAGAAGGTGAGCTGTTTTTCCCATGTGGTGAATGTCTGTTGCTCCGGCTGTTGCATTGTCAGCTCTATGGCCTGACCGATTTGGGTTTCTCCTGCTGGTGCCGATGCATTTCCTCTGCCAACAGCCACCGCCACACCAACCGCTATAATAAGCAATACCGCCAGAGCGCCAATCAGCATCATTAATGGTTGCTTGGCATATTTTACTCTCTTTTTTCTTCTGATTTTACGCTCAATCATTGCATTTCTCTCCCTGGACTTTGTCGCAAGTATAGGATTATATTAACACAAGGACAGCCTTTCGTAAAGCAAAATGTGCGCACCGTGATGCAGTGCGCACATTTTTTATTAACCGGAGATATCTATATTACTTAAGACAATTGCTTTAAAATTCACTTCTGCGGGGTTGTCTGTCATTACCGTTTCCAAAAGATTATCTGCCTTATCCGACAAAACACCATCGCGGCACAGGCGAATCCAGCCTTCCTCTGCACCGACGAAGTACATTACATGATAGCCAAACTCGGTCTTTACCATACCATGATCCCCATGCTTACGGGTTTCATCAAAGCACCAGTCTTCAAATTCCTTCACCATCACGCCCTTGGAAATATCGCGATACAAGCCGCCGTCCTCTTTGTTGCTGTCTGCACTGTTCAGCCTTGCCAATGTGCTAAAGCTGTTTTCTGTAGCTTCACCCGATTTCCAGTTATCATAGAGTTTTTGTGCTTTTTCACGGCAAGCTTCCCACTGGGCATCGGAGAAGGTTGTGTTACCGCTTTCATCCTTTGTTCCTCCGGTAGGCTGAATCAAAATGTGGCGCACATCTACCAGCTCACCGCTTTCCTTGGTCACCACCTTATCCCATTGGGTTTTCAAACTATCCTGATGCTCAGCAAAATACGCTTCCAGCTCTGCATCGGATACCTCCAAGTTGTCCACCATTTCACTAAAATACAGATTGCCCAAATAGTACAAATAAAAATAGTTTTTATAGCTTTCCAACGTTGTGCCTACACCAAAGTCTGCTGCCAGCATCTCCTCTACCGATTCATAGCCGCTTCCTTGTGCGCTTTCCTTTGCAGTTGCTTCTAACCCATCGAGCTGCTTTTGGTACTCCTCAGGCATTTTATAGTTGGCCTCTTCTGCCATATCTGCCAAGATTTGGTATTGCTTCCAGCTGGTAATCGCAGTATCTAAGAAATATTGCTGATATGTCAGGCCCTTTTCTTCGTCAATCATCTGCTTATGCAATGGCTTAGTAAAATCCACTTCATAGTAGTAGCCATAGTTATATATCTGCATCCAGTAAAACACCTGCAGCTGTCCGTTGGTCAATTCTGCATCCCCAAGCGTTGCAACGACAGTATCCAGCTTTTTTTGCAAAGCCCCATCAGAGACTGTGTAGTTGTCTTTATACTGCACATCGTTGTTTCGAAACAGTCTGCCATAAACACCATAATAAACCATTGCTCCCAGTGCCGCCATCAGCAAGGCGCCACAAAGCACGGCAACCACAATGGTAATCACCAGCTTGGTCTTTGACTTTTTCTCTGCATTCTCTTTTCCGCAGTTTGTGCAAAGGGCGTTATTCTCCTGAAGCTCTGCACCGCAATATTTACAAAACATAACATCCTCTTTCCCCCAGAACGGGCAAATGATGGCTTCAGTTTATCATGTGCTGTTCAGAAAAGCAAGCAACAATATAAAATGTTTACAATTCCATCTCACTTTCCCTTGCAAAATCGGCGAAAAAATGTTATTATTTATCATTGAGATAGCATTTCCC
>JAZSAK010000076.1:0-14885 GCA_045601865.1 Faecousia sp.
CATGGACCGGCAGAGCCCGGTGCAGGAGGACTGCCCACAGGTGTGGGCGGTCGCGCGATGTGCCTGCTTAGTGGCGGTATTGACTCTCCCGTGGCGGCATATATGATTGCCAAGCGGGGTGTGGAGATTGAATGTGTCCACTTCTTCTCCTATCCGTATACCTCTCAGCTTGCCAAGGATAAGGTGGTGGAGCTGGCGCGCCTTGTTACGAAGTACAGCGGTCGGATGACCTTGAATGTGGTGTCCTTTACAGAAATTCAAGAAGCCATTCGGGACAACTGCCCCGAGGAATACTTTACCTTAATTATGCGGCGGTTTATGATGGAAATTTCCCAAAGAATCGCCAAGCATGACGGATGCGGCGCGCTGATTACCGGTGAAAATTTGGGTCAGGTGGCATCGCAGACCATGGAGGCAATGACAGTGACCGGTGCGGTGGTGGATATTCCAATTTTTATGCCGTTGGTTGGCATGGATAAGGAAGAAATCGTTACCATTGCCCGTAAAATAGGCACATTGGATACATCCATTTTGCCTTACGAGGATTGCTGTACCGTATTTACCCCGCGTCATCCCAAAACAAAGCCTACGCTGGGACAGCTGTTGCATGCAGAGGAAAAGCTGGATAGGCAGGCGCTGATTCAGCGGGCGATGGAAAGCATAGAGCGCATAAAGGTGGCTTATCATGATGAATCCGGCGTATGATGTGATTCATGCATTGGCGGGAAAAACCCTTGCCACAGCAGAAAGCTGCACCGGTGGCGGTATTGGAAAGGCGCTAACGGGAGTTGCCGGAGCGTCAGCGGTATATAAGGGCGGCGTCATTAGCTATTGTGATGAAATCAAGCACCAAATATTGGGCGTGGATGAGAAATTACTGGAAACTTATGGCGCGGTGTCGGCACCGGTGGCGAAGGCTATGGCGCAGGGAGCGAGAGAAGCGTTGCACACAGATGTTGCTATTTCTACAACGGGCCTTTTGGGTCCTGGGGGAGATGATTTTGGAAATTCTGTGGGCACGGTGTTTGTGGGCTATGCCGATGAAAACACGGCAACCGCCCTAGAGTTTCATTTCTCTGGAAATAGAGAAGCAGTGCGACAGCAGGCAATCCAAGAAGCATTGCAGTTGCTTTTAGAACAGGTATAAAAAAGGAACTCCGAGCAATTACTCGGAGTTCCTTTTTTGTATATTTAGGTTTTTGGTGTGTAATTAACAATGATGCTCATATCCTTTAATACAGAAACATCAGATATTGAATTGCCATAAACGCTGACACTAACCAGAGAAGGGCAGGTGGACAAGGCTTTCACAGAGGTAATTTTATTATAGTCCATAATGATGTCATTTAGTTTTTGGCAATTTGCCAAGGGGGACAGCGATTTTACAGAATTATGAGAGCCGTCAATCGACACCAAGGCACTGCTTTTGCTCCAGCTTGGCAGTGTGCTGACCTGATTGCGGGAGAACGATAGGGTTTCCAGAGTGCTCAGTGCAGACAGGGCAGAGATGTCGGCAATGCTGTTACTGGAGAGATCCAATTCTGTCAGTGAGGTGCACGCGCCGATGGTAGAAACGTCAGATAAAGTATTGAAAGAGGCATTTAGCTTTTTGAGATTTTTCAATCCCTCTAAGCCGGACAGAGAGGTGATGCTATTGTGGGATATGTTTAGCTGCACAAGCTGACTGCAACTGGTCAAAGGCAGGGCAGAGGCCAAGGAGTTGTTAGAAACATTTAAAATTTCCAGCTTATCCAAGGAGCTCAGGGAGGTAAGGTTCTCCAGTGCATTGTGGTTCAAATCCAGTGTCTGCAAGCCGGATATAAAGGACAGCGGTTTTAGATCCCGAATGGCATTGTTGCTCAAATTCAAATACTTCAGATGCTTTGCGGAGGCAAGGTTTTCAATGGAAGATAGATTGCAATTTGTAAGTGTAAGCGTTTCTAGTTTTGGCAAAGAAGAAATTGCCAATAAATCCTGGGTAGAAAGGATGCAGTTGCGCATCGTCAGCTCTGTCAATCCCGTTAAGGCAGATAGACTGCTCCAATCGTTAATGGTGCTGCCTTCTACGGTCAGTGTTTTCAGGGAGGTTAGGTAGGACAGGTCTGCACTGGTTTTCGTTTCCTTTGGCAATAATAAGGAGGTGATTTTCCAAAGGTCATTGGTGTATAGCGCAGTGCCTGCCGGAATTTGCAGTTGCTGGCGAACAAAACCCTCCAGTGCTGTATCTGCCAATGTAACTTCCTGGATAACGCCCTGAATCGTGTAACCAAATACTGCTACGGGGCTGACAAGTCCGGATTCATTTATACTAACAGCACGAATGGTGTTTTCACCGCCAACCAAGGTTACGTTTCCGTCATGGACACCGTTGGCGGTGGAAGGATAGCGCAAGTCGGTGGTCAGATATAGCGTGCCATCTGTCTTTATACGGACAGGGATGTACTCGTTATAAAAGCCGGGTGAAGGCGTGACGGTGGGCAAGGCAGGGCGCAACTCGTCCAGCTGTGCCTTGATTTCCGGATTTCCCACGTTATCGAGCATGGTGACAGCATCTTTTAGCTTGTCCTGTGCTACATAAGTCTTGCAAAGGGCAACATATAATTCCACAGAGCCACCGTCTGCAATGGCCTTGGACAAGGTGCGCTCAGCCTTGGTGAAATCACCGATGGAAACAAACTGCTCAGCCAGCTCGATAGCCACATGGTCATCCGAGCCGGAATAAATATAGGCTTGATTATAGAGCCATGCGGCAACGCTTTGGTTGCCTTGCTGCTCAAAAAAGCGTGCCTGCTTTACCAACATATCACGGGTAAAGTCCCGATCATATACAAAAAGATACCATACCACACTGCAAACCACCAGTAAGGCCAGCAGTATCGGCAGTATCCGCTTTAGATTCTCTTTCATAGTAGTGCTCCATTTCGCGATGTTCTGTCATAAATTATACCTAGCGTGAGGGAGTCTGTCAAGAACAGGGTAAAAAAAGGAGGACATCTCGCCACCATGCAACAAAAATTCTCAGGTGGGATTGTTACAATGATTTCAGGAGGGATACACATGAATAGAGCATGGAAGCAAATTTTGGTGGCGTTGCTGTTGGGGATGATGATTCCGCGAATTCTAGTGACCATTGGAGGAAGTGCGCTAACCTCCACCGGCACGCAAGAGAATCCTGCGCCATCAGAAGAAATGGCAACGCAAGCCGTAGAACAGACGGAGAAAAAAATTTGCGTTTGTGTTGGTGAAGGCAATATACAGAAAATGGAGCTGGAGGATTATGTTTTGGGAGTTGTCTTGGCAGAGATGCCAGCCTCCTTTGAAATAGAGGCGTTAAAGGCACAGGCGGTGGTGGCAAGAACCTATGCCATGCGGCGTATGTGCTTGGGAGACAGGCACAGTGACGGGGATGTTTGCACAGCGGCAACCTGCTGTCAGGCATACATTTCCCAGGAGGATTATTTGCAGAGCATGGGCGTTGCACAGGATATTGCCAAAGTAAGCGGGGCGGTACAGTCAACGGCAGGGCAGGTGTTAACTTACAATGAAAAGCTGGCAGAAACCACATATTTTGCTTGCTCTGGGGGTCGCACAGAGGATGCCGAGGCTGTGTGGGGGGAGGCAATACCTTATTTGCAGGCTGTAGACAGCCCCGGAGAAGAATCGGCAGAAGCGTATCTGCAAACACAGCGGATTCAATCGCAGACACTGTGTGAGGCACTGGGGAGAAAATTAGAGGCAAATCCTAAAAACTGGCTTGGGAAAGTCACCTATACGGACGGACAAGGCGTGGACTATATGTTTATTGGTGGGGTGGCCTATTCCGGTGTGGAACTGCGAAACCGCTTAAAACTGAATTCTACTGCCTTTACCATAACCTTTGACGGCAGTGACTTTCTCATACAGACAAAGGGGAAGGGGCACAGAGTGGGCATGAGCCAATACGGTGCAGATGCCATGGCTTCCGGCGGAAAAGCGTATACAGACATTCTTTCCTATTATTATCAAGGGACAAGAATTGACAAAAATGACACGATAGATTAGAATGGGTAAAAGATTACAGAAGGAGGGATAGCCTTGCCCATTCGAATTCCTAACGACTTACCTGCAGCAGAAACGCTTCTGAAGGAGAATATATTTGTAATGCAGCAAAATCGCGCAATGGGGCAGGATATCCGTCCGCTTGAAATCGTTTTGCTGAATTTAATGCCCACAAAAATCACAACGGAAACCCAGCTAACCCGTCTGCTGGGCAATACGCCGTTGCAGGTAAATCTGGAGCTGATGCACACCACATCTCATCGCGCAAAAAATGTATCTCAGGAGCATTTGCTTTCTTTTTATAAAAGCTTTGATGAAATCAAGCACCGCAAGTTTGACGGCATGGTGATTACCGGTGCGCCGGTGGAATTGATGGAATTTGAGCAGGTGGACTATTGGGAGGAGCTTTGCCAGATTATGGAGTGGAGCAAAACCAATGTGCATAGCACTTTCCATATCTGCTGGGGTGCTCAGGCAGGGCTTTACTATCATTACGGTATTCCCAAACATCCCCTGCCGCAAAAATTGTTCGGTGTTTTTCCCCATACAGCAGACTATAAGCGTGCCATTTTGCTGCGTGGCTTTGATGATACCTTCTGGGTGCCCCATTCCCGCCATACCACAGTAAAGCGAGAAGATATTGAGGTTGTGCCGGAGCTGAAAATTTTGGCATCGTCACAAGCAGGCGGCGTGTATGCCGTTATGAATAAGGGTGGACGGCAAATTTTTGTCACCGGCCATTCCGAGTATGACCCGTTGACATTGCAAGAGGAGTATTTAAGGGATAAAAAGCAGGGCTTATCCATTGCAGTTCCGGAAAATTATTATCCCAATGATGATGACACGCAAGCGCCGATTGTCCGCTGGCGCGGGCATGGCAATCTGCTGTTCTCCAACTGGCTTAACTACTTCGTGTATCAGACCACACCATACGATATCATGTCCATCGGACAAGAAAAATAAGAAAACGCCGCTTTTGCGGCGTTTTTTGTGTCTTCATTAGGGAAATGCCAAAATCAAAGAAACCACAGTGCAAAGCAGAACAGACAAAAATCCGGTACTCATCCACAAGCTGCGTTGCCGAAGCAATTCATGGGAAAGATATAAAAAAGCCAGCCCCCCAATGGCAACCACAATGGTCAAAATAGCCAATACGACCTTTAGCCAGACAACTCCCGCAGCGGCGATAATCAAATACAACACGAAAAGTGCCGCATTTGTGATTAAACATACAGTCATAAGCTGTTCAAAATCCCGATAACGGTTGCGTTTGGACATGGGTGCCTCCTAAAAGTGTTTTTTTCTTTATAGCATAATTTGTGGAAAAATGCAACCATTGAAAAAAGCGGAAAATCGCAGTATAGTAAAATAGAAGAGGAACATACAATAATTCTAAGGCGAAAGGAGAAAATGCCATGAAATTATTGCTTGACGGTTGCTCTGCAACAGCAAAAGCGGGGCAATCCCTATTGGACATTCTCAAAGAGAATAATATGCTATCCGGAAAGCTATCTGGTGATCCGCTTGCTGCGAAAATTGCCGGCGAGGTGTTTACCCTGAACTACATACCGGTGCGATTAAAGGATACTATGGCAGAACGCCCGTCCATACGCCGAGCCATGGCGGCATCCGGGGGAGTTGTACGCCTGCTTCGTTACAGTGACCCGGCAGGAAAGGAGGCCTATGCGCGAACAGCCCAGTTTGTACTGTTTTTGGCGTTGTGGCAGTTATATCCTGAAGCACGGGGGAAAATGAATTGCACGGTTGGGGCAGGGCTGTTTGTAGAGGTAATTGGTGCAAAGAACTTTTCGGCGGAAAGCCTTAGACAGCAGGTGGAAAAGGTTGTTGCCCAAGACATTCCGTTGTAGCGCCGCCGAATGGATACGGAGGAAGCAATTCGCTATTTTTCCCAAAAGAATCAGCAGGATAAGGCACGCCTGCTGCAGCTGCGAAGTGAACCCTATTTTGATGTGTATTCTTATGGAGACTTTGCGGATTATTACTATGGAGAGATGATGCCGTCTACCGGCTTTTTGCGTTCGTGGGATATTTTGCCTGCTGAGGGTGGATTTTTGTTTGTTTTTCCGGATGCGCAGAATCCGGATAATGTTGCCGATTATCGGGAAATGCCCAACTTGTTCAGTGTGTATAACGAGGCAGAACGCTGGTGCACATTGATGAAATGTGAAACCATTGCGGATTTGAATGATTTGGTAGATAGCGGCAATATTCGAGAATTGATTCGTGTCAATGAAGCGCTCCATGAAAAGCGGTATTCCCAAATAGCGGATATGGTATGTCAGCGCGGGGCAAAGGCAGTTATGCTGGCCGGACCAAGCTCTTCAGGGAAAACCACCTCTGCCAATCGGCTGGCAACCCAACTGCGTGTTCATGGAAAAGACCCTATTTTAATGAGCCTAGATGATTATTATATAGATAGAGATGCCATTGCACCCGGCCCCGATGGCAAGCTGGATTTGGAACATATCAATACCATTGATACAGCATTGTTTGCCCAAAACCTAAAGGACTTGATTGCAGGCCGGGCGGTGGAGATTCCCAGCTTTAATTTCAAAACGGGAAAACGGGAATGGAACGGACATAAATTGCGCCTGCAGGATAGCTCTGTGATTATCGTGGAGGGACTGCACGCACTGAATCCTGTTTTAATCCCCGGTGGTTTGGATAAAAATAAGGTGTTTCGGATGTATGTCAGCCCATTGCTGCCGCTAAACTTAGATGACCACAACCGCATCCCTTCCAGTTATTTAAGACTTCTGCGGCGTATTGTCCGGGATTATGAAAGCCGCGGCACATCTGTGGAAGAGACGATTGCTATGTGGGATAGTGTCCGCAGGGGAGAACAGTTGTGGATATTCCCGTTCCAAGAAAATGCAGATGTGATATTCAACAGCTCCACGCTTTATGAGCTGGCAGTGCTGAAAACCCACATATTCCCGTTGCTGACGGCAGTGCCGCCGGAGGATGAAAGCTATGACGGTGTGCGTGCCATTGTAAAGATTCTCAATTATGTGCGCCCTGCGCAGGTGGATGACGAAATTCCACCTACCAGCTTGGTGCGAGAATTTATTGGCGGAAATTCCTTTTATCGATGACAAGAACAGCGCCTGTATGGCGCTGTTTTTTGTGGATAGAAATGGCAGAAAACGGGCAATAATGGGAATAACCCTTGCACAAAGAAAAAAATAGTGATATAATACCATAAATAATTATAGGGAAAACTGTGCAAGGAGCCATTATGGGAGAACCGCAATATCGCTTGGAGGGCATTGTCCATACACGTTCGGAGCAGATGGAGGACTTTGAAGGGCCGCTGGATGTCATTTTTCTGTTGCTGAGCAAGAATAAAATAGAAATTCAGGACGTTTCCATTACGGCAATTCTGGAGCAGTATTTGGCGTACCTTGACGACATGAAACGGCTGGATATGGAAATTGACAGTGAATTTATTACTATGGCATCGCATCTGATGTTGATTAAAACAAAGATGCTGCTGTCTGCCGCAGAGCAAGCGGAAGCGGAAAGCGAATTGGATTTGTTGCGGCAGACACTTCTGGAGCGGCAGCGCAAGGAGGCAATCGAGCAAATTCGCACAGCGGTTTCTTGGCTGGAGCCCAGAAATGAAATTGGCAGATGCGTATATGTCAAGCAACCGGAGCCGTTGCGTAAGGAGCAGGGCTATCGCTATCAGCACGAAACTGCAGATTTGCTGCGGGCTTTGGATGAAATAGCGGAAAGGAATCAACGCCGTCTGCCGCCACCTACTGTGAATTTTGAGGGAATTGTAGGCAAGGAGCGTTATCCGGTCAGTCGAAAAACCGGCGAATTGCTTCGCAGACTGTTACTTCGCGGTGTGGAAAAGCTGTTGAACCTGTTTCAGGGAAATAAGACCAGATCAGAAATTGTTGCTACCTTTATTTCTGTATTGGAAATGTGCAAGACGGGTTCTGTGACAATAGAAGGGGATGTCAATGGAGATAATCCCAGTGTAAGACTAATTGATGAGACCAAGGTGAACAAGGAGGTGCCTGCAGATGGAACAAACTGAATTACAGCGTGCCATTGAGGCGATTTTGTTTGCAGCTGGTGAACCGGTGGAAGCCTCCCGTCTGGCCATGGCATTGGAAACGGATGAAGCAGATATTGTGTCTGCAACGGATGCCTTGGCGGATACGTTGTCCTTTGCGCGTCGCGGAATTCGCATTTTAAAGCTGGAAAAGGGGTATCAAATGGTATCCTCCGGCGAAATGGCGGATTTTGTAACAAAGGCATTGGAAACCAGAAAACCGCCTAAGCTATCGTCGTCGCAATTGGAAACGCTAACAATTATTGCCTATTATCAGCCGGCAACCAAGGCAATCGTGGAACAGATTCGGGGCGTGGATAGCTCTTATTCCGTGGCTGCGCTGATTAACAAACGACTGATTGAAGAAGCAGGGCGTCTTAATGTACCCGGCCGGCCAATTCAGTACAAAACTACGCTGGATTTTTTACGCACCTTTGGCATTAGCTCCTTAGAAGAGCTGCCTCCCATTGAAAAAATCAATTTTGGTGAGCCGGATCAGCTTTCTATTGAAGAATCTGCCGCGACGGAAGAACCCGCACCGGCAGAGCAAGTGTAATGGGCTGGTTGATTGCGCTGGCTGTGGTGGCAGGCTTGGCAATTTTGCCGCTGGGCATTAGCGCAAGGTATGATGCCAATGGCCCGCTGGTGCAATTCCTTATCGGGCCAATCCGTATTCAAATGTACCCCAAAAAGAACAAGGCGAAAATAGCAAAAAAACAGGGCAGCCAAACCAATACCCAGCAAACGCAAAACCAAGGTGGCAAGCTATCGGAGTTTTTGCCTATTTTGCGGGAGGTTTGGGAACTGCTTGTGGATTTTCGCCACAAATTGCGTGTCAATCTTTTACAGCTGCATTTGGTGCTGGCAGAGGATGACCCTTGCGATTTGGCGGTGCATTACGGTGATACATGGGCGGTTTTAGAAGGAATTATGCCCCAGATTGAGCGTTTTTTTATCATTAAGAAAAAAGATATACAAATCGATTGCGACTTTACCGCGGAGCATACACGCATCTGCGCCCGTTTGGATTTTACCATTACCTTAAGCAGATTTGTAATGGTTTTGCTGTTTCATGGCAGTAAAGTGCTTCGAGAATTTTTGAAAATCATAAAATCAAGAAAAGGCGGTGCCCAAATATGAGCCAAACTCTTCCCAATATGCTGGAAAACACCATTGCCAAAATTCGGGACATGGTGGATGTAAACTCTGTAATCGGTGAACCCATCACCACAGCCGATGGCATTACGATTATTCCTGTTTCCAAGGTTAGTGTCGGTTTTGGCGGCGGCGGCAGCGATTATGTTTCCAAAAATGCCAATAAGCAGGAAAATCCCTTTGGCGGCGGAGCCGGCGGCGGCGTGAAGGTTACGCCGATTGCTTTTTTAATTATCAAAGAAGGAAATGTACGGATGCTGCCTGTGACTGCGCCTGCCAACACTACAGCGGACCGCTTGGTGGAACAGATTCCGGATGTATTAGATAGAATCTCTGCCTTTATAGACACGAAAACGGAGAAAAAAGGCGAATAAATTTCCACCATTCGGCAAAACTAGCCGTGGGTGAGGAAAATGAAGAAAAAATGGATTGGGGCGGTGGCTGTTCTATTAGCTGCCGTCCTGCTTTTCCCATGCAAGGTGCAGGCAATGTCCGCACAAAAGGCAATTTTGATGGATGCCGGCACCGGCAGGGTTTTATTTGAAAAAGATGCGGATAGCCGCAGCTTAATTGCCAGCACGACAAAGATTATGACAGCGTTGGTAATCTGTGAGCAGTGCAATGTGCTGGATCGAATGAAAATTCCCAAAGAGGCAGTGGGGATTGAAGGCTCCTCTATGTACCTAAAAGAGGGAGAAGTGCTGACCATACAGGAGCTTTTGTACGGACTGATGCTCCACAGCGGAAACGATGCGGCAGTGGCACTTGCGATTTACTGTGGTGGCACTGTGGAGGGCTTTGTCCAACTGATGAACGACAAAGCCAATCGCCTTGGTTTGACAGGTACGCATTTTGAGAATCCCAATGGCTTGGACAGTCCCAACCATTATTCCACGGCTCGGGACTTGGCACAATTGACTGCCTATGCCATGAAAAATCCAATCTTCGCAAAAACGGTATCCACAAAGACGGTGCGCATAGGGGAACGGAGCTTGCGTAACCATAATAAACTTTTATGGCGTGTGGAGGGTGCAGACGGCGTAAAAACCGGATATACAAAAGCGGCAGGGCGCATTTTGGTGTCCAGCGCTCAGAGAGATGGTAGACGATTGGTGGCGGTGACCATCCATGATGGGAATGACTGGCAGGACCATGACACGCTCTTGAATATGGGCTTTTCCCAGTACACACCTCGTACCATAGTGAAAAAGGGCATCTGTCTTGGAAGCCGTGCAGTGCTAAGCGGCAGCGAAAAAGAGGTGCAGCTTCTGGCTGCAGAATCGTTTGAATTTCCGCTGACGGCGGATGAAATACCCCAAATTGTGCTTTCGGCACCGGAGTTTGCCTATGCGCCGGTGGTGCAGGGGCAACAGGCGGGCTATGCCTATATTTGTGTTGGGGATTTGGTTGTGGGCAAGGTTGCCCTGGAATACGGACAAACAGTGGAAATGCAAAAGGAAACCAAAAAACCTTTTTGGCAGAGGTGGTTTGGAGGGTCAAAATGAAAGAAAGATTACAGAAAATACTTTCGGCGGCCGGTGTAGCATCTCGCCGCAATGCAGAGCAGATGATTACGAACGGTCGGGTCAGTGTGAATGGCTGTGTCGCCCATTTGGGCGACTGTGCCGATGTTGAAGCGGATGATATTCGTTTAGATGGCGAGCCTTTGCCTGCAGCAACAGAAAAAGTGTATATCATGCTCCACAAGCCACGGGGATATGTTACAACCTTATCCGATGAAAAGGGGAGACAAACGGTTGCGCAGTTGGTGGCAGAATGCGGTAAGCGCGTGTACCCCGTTGGCCGCTTGGATATGGATTCTGAGGGGCTGTTGCTTATGACCAATGATGGTGCGTTTGCCAATGCATGGATGCACCCGAAGCAGGAAGTGGAAAAAGTCTATGAGGTTTGGATTTATGGCTACCATGAGGGTGTGCTTGCAAAATTGAGCAGACCGATTATGCTGGATGGTTATCAAATCAAACCCCCAAAAATCAAACTACTTTGGCAGAATCAAGGGAAGGCTAAGCTGCTGATTACCATTCACGAGGGACGCAATCGACAGATTCGCCGTATGTGTGAGGCGGCAGAAATCAGAGTAACACGATTGCGCCGAATTGCCGAGGGGAATGTAAAATTGGCGGATTTGCCATTGGGGAAATGGCGGTACTTAACAGCGGAAGAAATGGCAGAGCAGAAATGAGCTCTGCCATTTTTGCAATTTTACCGGACAGTATCTTGCAAAAATGACGGATTTCTGTTATGATAAATATAATTATTCAGAAAGAGGCGTAAGAAAAATGAATGCAGATATTTTAACGGTTCTGAAAAATAAGGAAATGACTTTTTCCAAAGGCCAGCGCCGAATTTGCCACTATATTATGGAATCTTATGATAAAGCAGCGTTTATGACAGCCAGCCGGCTAGGAAAAGCGGTTGGTGTTTCTGAGTCCACGGTTGTGCGGTTTGCCATGGAGCTGGGATATGATGGTTATCCCGGAATGCAGAAGGCTATGCAGGAAATGGTTGCAAATCGGCTAACCTCCGTGCAACGCATCGAGGTAACCAACGACCGCATTGGCAATCAGGATGTTGTATCCATGGTTCTGCAGGCGGATGCAGAACGCTTGCGCCAAACCGGAGAAACGGTTGACCGACAAGAGTTTCAAACCACAGTGGATACCATTCTAAAGGCAAAGCGGATTTATGTGCTGGGTGTGCGCTCCACGGCGCCATTGGCGAGCTTTCTGGGCTATTACTTAAACTATATGTTCCAGAATGTGCATGTGGTCACCGCGTCCGGTTCCAGTGAAATGTTTGAGCAGATTGTGGGCTTGACCGCTGATGATGTGGTGATTGCCTTTAGCTTCCCCCGTTATTCCTCCTCTACGACCAAAGGCGCGCAGTATTGCCGCACCATCGGTGCAACTGTAATTGGCATTACCGATAGCAGGATGTCCCCCTTGGGACAAAACTGTGACCATGTTTTGGTCGCGAAAAGTGATATGCTGTCACTGGTGGATTCTTTGGTTGCACCCCTTAGTGTCAGCAATGCCTTGCTTGTGGCGTTGGCTGCAAAGCGGGAGAAGGCACTGGCGAATACCTTTGAGGAGCTGGAGCGCATTTGGGAAGAATATCATGTATATGAAAAGCGAGTGGACGATAAATGACTTATGATGGCATTGTCATTGGTGGTGGCGCAGCCGGCATGTTTGCGGCTATTACGGCGGCGCAACAGGGTAAGCATGTTCTGTTGTTGGAACGCAATGTGTGTTTAGGTAAAAAGCTTTTAATAACCGGCAAGGGGCGCTGTAATGTTACCAATGACTGCTCGGGGGAAGAAGTGCTTAGAAATGTACCCCGCAATGGCAGGTTTTTATTTAGCGCTATCACGGCTTTTCCACCGAAGAAAACGATGGATTTTTTTGAAAGCAATGGTTGTCCGTTAAAAACAGAACGTGGCAATCGGGTTTTCCCAACCTCAGACCAATCCCAGACGGTGTTGGACTGTCTGCGGGGCATGCTTAAGCGTACTAAGGTGACTGTTCAAACAGCCCGTGTGCGCGAAATCCTGACAGAAAACGGACGAATAATTGGCGTAAGAACAGATTCAGAACAAATTAGCGCAAACTGGGTGATCCTTGCTACGGGTGGATTGAGTTACCCTACTACCGGATCTACCGGTGACGGGTATGCAATGGCTGAAAAGTTGGGGCACACAGTTACGGCGTGTGAGGGCTCTCTGGTTCCATTGGAAATAGCAGGAGAGGACTGCAAGCAAATGCAAGGATTAAGCCTGCGCAACGTGGGCGTAAAATTGGTCAATGAAAAGGGGAAAGTATTATATAAAGATTTTGGCGAATTGCTGTTTGCGCATTTTGGGGTGTCAGGACCAACAGTGCTCAGCGCCAGTGCGCATTTAAAAGGGAAGAGCAAGCTGGTAATTGATTTAAAGCCGGCGTTGGATGAGGCAAAATTGGACGCAAGACTTTTGCGGGACTTGGGAATGTACCGCAACCGGTCTATGGAAAATGCATTGACAGATATTTTACCTCGCTCCATGATTCCCGTAGTGCTGAAACGGCTGGAGATTAACCCGTCCTTGCAAGCGAATTCTCTGACAAAGCAACAACGGCGAGATATGGTTCAGTTGCTTAAGGGCTTTTCCTTGGAAATTGTGGGCAAACGCCCGGTGACGGAGGCAATTATTACGACAGGTGGCATCAAGGTTTCAGAGGTTGACCCGAAAACGATGCAGTCGAAAATAATCAGCGGATTGTTTTTTGCCGGCGAAATATTGGATTGTGATGCCTACACAGGCGGTTTCAATTTGCAGATAGCCTGGGCAACAGCTTATGTGGCCGGGATGTCTGCCGGCGAAATTAGCATAGATAATGCATAATTAGCCTCTAAAATTCTTATGGTGGCATATCCCATGGGAGAAAAGGATTTTTTCTGATTTTTTGAAAAATAATGCTTGACAAAACAGTGCTTGGGTGCTATGATAATCGGGCGTGTGTAGGGATACTCTGCGCGCGTACTGCGATGATGCAGGAGATTGCGCTGAATAAGCGGTAACTTCTGCGGAGTATGTCCGGTCATCGGGCGGCTGAACTGTCCTGTTTTGCGCTTGCGTATATCGCTGCGGCGGGATAAAGGTCGGCTTTGTGTCGGCCATTTTTCTTGGCTTAGAATGATACGCACGGCAGCGCGGACAAACAGTTCGACCGTACCCAGATACCCAAGCAAACTGAGTACGAAATTCAAGGAGGAAACAAACCATGGCAAACCAGCAAATGATTCGCATCCGGCTGAAGGCTTATGACCATCAGCTCATCGATTCCGGCGCAGCAAAAATCGTGGAGACCGCTAAGCGCAACGGCGCATCTGTCTCCGGCCCCATTCCGCTGCCCACCAAGAAGGAAGTTGTAACAATTCTTCGCGCTGTTCATAAATACAAGGACAGCCGTGAGCAGTTCGAGCGTAGAACCCATAAGAGATTGATCGATATTCTCAACCCCAACCAGAAGACTGTTGAGGCTTTGATGAGCCTGGAGCTTCCCGCTGGTGTTGAAATTGAGATAAAGCTGTAATCCTTATACATTATAAATAAGGATTCACCGCTGCCCGCACTGAAAAGCATCGGGCGGACGGGTCATGTTGGCAGAACCCAATGTCTGTCAACCAATAACCTAAAAAAGGAGTAAACCAAAATGCAAAAAGCAATCATCGGCAAAAAAGTGGGCATGACCCAGATCTTCGATGAGAGCGGCAAGGTGATCCCTGTTACCGTTGTGGAAGCAGGTCCCTGTGTTGTCACTCAGAAGAAGACCGTTGAGACCGACGGCTACGTAGCCGTGCAGCTGGGCTTTGGCGATGTCAAGGAATCCAAGCTGTCCAAGCCTGAGGCGGGCCACCTGAAGAAGGCTGGCGTTGCCCCTAAGAAGTACCTGAAGGAGTTCAAGCTGGAAGGCGCTGCTGACATGAATGTTGGCGACGAGGTTAAGGCTGACACCTTCGCAGCCGGCGACAAGATTGATGTCACCGGTATCAGCAAGGGTCATGGTTATCAGGGCGTTATCAAGCGTTACGGCGCACATCGCAC
>JAZSAK010000077.1:0-2172 GCA_045601865.1 Faecousia sp.
CATAACATTAAAAACCCGGGCAGGGCTTGCCCTGCCCGTGATTCTTAAAAGGCTTCTGAATGTAACATTGGAAAATGCTATATTCAGAAACCTTTTAGCAGTATAAAGGAGATGTGATCTATGAACCACATGGAATTGACAGTCATGATCGACTGCTCACGAAATGGCGTGATGAAGCCGGAAATGGTAAAGGAATTTGCCCAAATTATTAAAAAAATGGGCTATACCGGCTTGATGCTCTACACAGAGGATACATACGAGGTGGAAAATGAGCCCTATTTCGGTTATATGCGGGGCGGCTATACAATGGCCGAGCTGAAGGATATGGATGGCTACTGTCAAAGCATCGGCATTGAACTGATCCCCTGTATTCAGGTGCTGGCACATTTGGGACATCTTCCCCGATGGGAGGATTACTATCTGCACATGGATGCGGCAGATGTGCTTTTGGTTGGAGATGAGCGCGTTTATACACTGATCGATAATATGCTGTCTACAGTTGCAAAGTGCTATACCACCCGAAAAGTCCATATCGGTATGGATGAGGCTTTTTATTTAGGCGTTGGCAAATATCTGCACCAGCATGGCTACCGAAATCGGTCCGATATTTTGGTGGAACATCTGAACCGGGTAAAGGCACTGACGGATAAGCACGGCTTGCAACCTATGATGTGGAGCGATATGTTTTTCCATCTGGCAGAAGATCCCGCAGACGGAGGAGAAAAACACATTTCTCAGGAGATATTGGATAAAGTGCCGGAGGGTGTTACCCTTGTGTACTGGGATTACTGTATGAAGGAAAAATCCCGCTATGACAGCAATTTGAAAGCACACAGGCAATTTGTAAACAATAAAATTGCTTTCGCCGGCGGCATCTGCACATGGACCGGTTATGCTCCCAATCTGCAGATCAGTCTGGATGCTACGCAAGCAGCCTTGGAAAGTGCCGGAGAACATGGGGTTGACCACATTATTATGACTATGTGGGGTGACGACGGAAAGGACTGCTCTTACTTTGCTGCTTTGCCCGGGTTGTTTGCAGCGGCGCAGATGGCTTGCGGTAATGTTGATCGGGCGGATATTGCGGAAAAATTCTGTACAATGTTCGGCTACAGCTTTGCGGAATTTATGAATTTAGAGCTTCCCAATATTACCGATGAAGAAGAAAGCCACGCAAATAACCCCAGCAAATATTTACTCTTCAACGATCCATTGCTTGGCCTTTTTGACTACACGATACACGATGGGCTGAAAGATAGGTACAAAGCTGCAATCCCTGTACTGGAAAAGAGTATTAACGGACGGCAATATGATTATTTATTTGATTTTTATACAAAGTTGACGGAGCTTCTTGCCCATAAGTGCGATTTGGGTGTTCGCCTGAAAAAAGCCTACATGGAAAATGACAAAGAAATGCTAAAGAAACTGGCAGACGAGGAATTTCCGCCTATGCAAATTTTAGTCCGCCAGGTTTATGAGGCTTTCCGGACACTGTGGTATCGAGAGAATAAGTCCATTGGCTTTGAAATGCAGGAAATGCGGTTCGGTGCATTATTGCTTCGCAACGAAAACTGTCAAAGAATGATTTATGAATACTTGAATGGACAACTACCGGTTATTCAGGAGTTGGAATTGCCCCGCTTGCCCGGCCATTATGGCAAGGAAGGAAAGGGAGAGCGCTTTAATTCCTATATTCAGACAATATCGACAAATGTGAATGCGTACTAAGGAGGGTTTTATGAAAAAGATTCATTTGATCTGCAACTCTCATTTGGATCCGGTTTGGATGTGGGATTGGGAGGAAGGCTATGGTGAGGCAGTTTCCACCTTCCATCAAGCGGAACTGTTCTGCCAGGAATTCGATTTTGTTTTTAACCATAACGAAGCCGTTCTCTATGAATTTATTGAGGAACACGCCCCGGAGTTGTTTGCCCGCATCCAAGAACAGGTAAAAGCCGGAAAGTGGCACATTATGGGTGGCTGGTATCTTCAGCCGGACTGCAATATGCCCTCCGGGGAAGCCTTTGTGCGGCAAATTGGGCTGGGTAGAAAATACTTTGCAGAAAAATTTGATGCAAGACCGACTACCGCTATCAATTTTGACAGCTTCGGTCATTCTGTGGGTTTGGTTCAAATTCTAAAAAAATGCGGCTATGACAGCTATATTTGCTG
>JAZSAK010000078.1:0-6547 GCA_045601865.1 Faecousia sp.
TGGGGGGTGGGGGTTACCTGCTCCCCTATTTTTATTTTTAGGTGGTGTTTTATATGGCTGAATATATGGAACCTGAGATTGGGTTCAAAAATATTCCGGATATTGTACGTGCACGGATGATGAAAGCTGATGACGGGTTTCCGTATGGCGGTCTTTGGGTGTTCACCGGTGCGCAGGGTTCTGGAAAGACGCTTTTACTTATGCACATGGTCAGAACGATTCATGAAAAATATCCAAAGGCATTGATTGTTACCAATATCAGCATTTTTGGTATTCCGTGTATTCCGTATACGGGTATTGACGATTTTGATAAGTATGTTAACGGCGCTGACGGTGTTATTTTTATAATCGATGAAATTCAGACTCTGTTCAATTCTTTGGAAAGTGCGAAAATGCCCCTGTCGCAAGTCACAGTTTGGTGTCAGAACAGAAAAAATCGCCGTTTGATACTTGGGACTACTCAGAGATATACACGTATGGCAAAGGCGGTTAGAGAACAGGTTACATGGCATTATGAATGTCGGAGACCGTTGCTTTTGGTATTCTATCGGTATCGTGTTTTAGACGGTGCTAAGTATGATGATGCCGGCAAATATATTCTTGATGAAGATGAAAAAACACCAAAGTATTGTATATACTGTCCTGCGCTTGCAAGTATGACGATGTATAACACTTTGGAAGTTGTTCGGCGAATTGAAAATAAGGAAGGTGACTGATATGCAATTAGTCGTTTTGACTTTTGGGCAGTTCTTGCCCTTTGTCTTTATTCTGTGCTGTGTTGGTATTGTATGGGATAAAGTTATTTCTGCATTTAGGGGTGGTCAGTTGTGACGCAATACACTGATTACGGTACTATACCACAGGCTGTTCGTGACTTGGTAGCAAATAAAATCAGCCTGCTGGATAGTTATATCCTAATGCAGACTGGCGAAAACCAATATACAGCACTGGTCAATAAACCTGCGCTTGGGTGTAAGCAGTATACTGTACAGCGCTCTAGTAATTTTGGTCAGCTGTACACAGTCAAGGAATCTACTGGGACTTGGGATTATACTGTTACAAATGAGTATTATTGTTATAGCAATGTGGGTTATGGGGCAGCACTTTCCCTTCCCGTGACTGATTTAAGTATTGCCCATGCGTCAGTTATTGTAGCCTGTGCTTTAATGTTAGCGATAGTTTTTAAAGGGGTGTTATTTCCATGTTTGAAAAAACGACGGTAGATAACAAAAGGATTATTTTGTTGCGTTCGAGGGAATTATAGGAATACAGAAGATGGCAGCGCAACCTTCCCCTTTCAACACAAGTAGAATTAATAATAGTATAAAGTCAGCGTATACGTAAAACGCAATCTTGCTTTTTAAACAAGCTCATCTGAATTTATTACTAGGTTGAAGTATATAATACTGTGGATTCGCTGGATAGATTTCAAAATGCAATCCAAAAATGTACTGAAACACCTCACCTTCTTATAGAAATCAAAAATTATAATGCATTTGTCTATTTACTTTTCTAGGATTTATCTGTAAAATAAATATAAATGGTCGGCTTAGGAGGTAAAAATATGGCAGTAAAACGTATTGGCGTACTTACCAGCGGCGGTGATGCACCGGGTATGAACGCAGCCGTTCGCGCGGTTGTTCGTACCGCGATTTTTCACAATGTAGAATGTTATGGCATCCGCCGTGGCTACAACGGTCTAATTTCCGGAGATATTGTCAAATTAGACGAGAAAAGTGTTGCACACACCATTAACCGTGGTGGCACAATTTTACACACAGCACGCAGTCTGGAATTTATGACAGAAGAAGGTCAAAAGAAAGCCGTATCCACCTGTAAGTTTCTGGGATTGGATGGCGTAATTGCCATTGGTGGCGATGGTACCTTCCGTGGTGCATTGGCGCTGAGTAAATATGGTATTAACGTAATTGGTATCCCTGCAACCATTGATAATGACATCAATTGCACCAATTACAGTATTGGCTTTGATACTGCAGCCAATACAGCCATCGAATGTATCGATAAACTCCGCGATACCATGCAATCCCATGAACGTTGCTCTGTTGTAGAAGTAATGGGGCGCAATGCCGGTTTTTTGGCGATGTATGTCGGACTTGCTGTGGGCGCAACTGCAGTTTTAGTTCCTGAAAAGAAAATTGATTTTGAAAAAGATGTCATCGAGAAAATTAGAGCAGCTCGGTTAAACGGTTTTACCCATTACATGATTGTAGTGGCAGAAGGTGCCGGTTCTGCGGCTGATATTGCAGCCAAAATCAAGGCTAGCATCGATCTTGACCCACGTGTGACAGTTTTGGGTCATATTCAGCGTGGTGGCTCCCCCACCGGCCGTGACCGTGTAAATGCCACCAAAATGGGATTTTTGGCAGTAGAATTGCTTCTGCAAGGCAAAACAAACCGTGTTGTGGTTACCAATAAGGGTGGTTTTGTTGATGTGGATATCGATGAAGGGCTTGCTATGCATCGGAGCATTCAAACTATGGAGGTTGAAGTTTTGGATGCCATGACCGGCATTTAAGAAAAATGGGCGTGTAAAACGCCCATTTTTCCGTATAAAAAGAGGTCTGCCACAAACGCCGTGGTAGACCTCTTTATGCTTTTGGATGGCACTTTGCATATACAGATTTTAGTTTTTGATTAATCATCTGTGTATACATTTGTGTGGAAGAAATATCGCTATGACCCATAAGCTCTTGTAAAGAACCAAGGTCGGCACCGTTTTCCAATAGATGCACAGCAAAGCTGTGACGTAATGTATGGGGCGTAATTTCCTTTTCAATATGTGCAGTTGCTTGATAGTGCTTTAAAATCTTCCAAAATCCTTGGCGGCTCATACGAACACCGCTGACATTCACAAATAAGGCCTTTTCCTCAGGACTGGAAATCATAGTTGCACGAATGTCCCTTAAATAGACGGTAAGAGCCGTTAATGCTGCCGGATACAAAGGAATCGCCCTGGATTTCTTGGCACTGGAGCATTTGATGATTCCCAACTCCAGGTTCACATCATCCAAATCCAAGTCAATCAATTCCGTTACGCGAATACCGGTGGCATACATAACCTCAAGCATCGCCTTATCACGATACCCTTTGGCATCAACGCAAACGGGTTGGGACAGCAATAGTTCGATTTCTCTGCCGGTCAATATCTGCGGGAGCTTCTTTTCTCCCCTATCCACATGAATATCCACAACAGGCGTGCGCTCTAGGAAGCCGGTTGAAACTACATAACTGTAAAAATTCTTGAGGCTGGCAAGACTTCTGGAAACAGTTGCCGCTGAGCGACCTTCCTGCTCCAGTGAGGCAAGATAATCACAAATATTCAGTTGTGTAGCATCCACAATCTCTTTGCTCTCGCTGGCGCTGAGCCAGTCAGAGAACTGGCGTATATCGCGCATATAGGAGGCAATGGTATTAGTAGATGCCTGCTTTACCTTTGTAAGGTAATTCTCGTAGGCGCGAACCAAATCCAACATGAAACCGTGTACCTTCCCGCTGTTAAATTTATATAATGAACCCCAATGGTGAAATAACAAAGTAATCGATACAACTCATGAAAGCAACCAAAATCAAGCAGATCAAAAGATCTCGCTGTGCAGAATCATATCCACAGGAGATGTTACGCAAGCAATAAGCAAATAAGATCGGCATTGTGAAGATCTCAGTAAATTGAAGCAAAAAACGCACAAGCCAGCCGGCGCTCCCATATGCATGATACAGCAAGTGGCCACAAAAAGAAAAATGAACAGCCTTCAAAAAGCAAATAAAAAATAAAAGCTTGCTTTTATGGATCGCAATACAATAGGCCGCAAAAAGAAAAGGCAAGGCAACAATTGCAAAATGGTAAATGATAGATGTTCGCTCAGAAAGGATCGGGCGCAATGCAGTAAAAATAGAGCGATCCATCTGACTGGATAATAATATACCTATCAGCAACCCGGCAAGCCAAACTGCAGACAACTGCAAATCCGGTCTATTAAGTTGCTTTTTAAGAAAATTAAAATGCCAGCGATATCGCATGATGTACCCCTTTGAATAAAAAAGTAATTAAAAAAACGTGAGTACATAAGCAACATATATCAGCTGAGAAAATGGCAAAATAATCACATTGCTTAAATACTATACTCTAAAACACCAATAATTTCAAGCTATTTTGTTTATTTCTACGATTTTTGTAAAAAATGCCGATTTTTATGTTAACATCATTATGTAAACTTTTGTAACTATTTGTGTGCGTAAATTTATCATTTTCAATTATTTGACAAGATGTTGCGCCAAGCATACGAACCGCAACACTAAATGTTGATAATGCAGGAATTCTTGCGTAATACAACTAGTGGGTAAAAAATATTTACCCACTATCACTGCTTTGTGCAACTTAACGATAGGCAGGCCTTTTAAGCTTCATTTTCCCGGATTTTTTCCTTCTGATTCCAGCAAGCGCAATTGCGCCGCTTCCTACGAATGTTGCGATGAGCCCTGCCACCACGTTGGAATATTGCGAACCAAAAAACAGCGCTGTACAGGCAAGCAATGTCAGGAAATACCCACCACCACTGCAAAGACAAACCAGCAACCTTCGCTGTTTTGTTAAAGCCGAGGCAAACCATGAACCACATAAGGTAGATAATAGATGCGTTACAATCGTTAGAATTGTCCCACTATTTTGTGATATTGTTTCTTTTTCCATTAAGCCTGCGAAAATAGCCGATGCGGCAACACTAACCATAACACTAAGAATAATCCCAAGCGTAATACCGACGGGAACAGATAATTGCCTTGATTTCTTCGATTTAAACATGTCCCTCTCCCCTTTCCCTACAACATATTTCCAACTATGCAAAAAAAGAACCGAGGCTAATAGCCTCGGTTCTAAAATACAAATTATACAGACATTTGCGCAACGCAAGCATCCAACAGAAGCTGCGCTTGTTCCTTTGTGTTTCCAACAGCAGTATAATAGAACTTAACTTTCGGTTCCGTTCCGGACGGGCGGGCAATTACACTTCCCTGCTGCCCGAGAATCAATTCCAACACATTAGACTTTGGCAACGCAATAAGCTCCTCAGCGCCGGTTTCCAGGTCTCGGGCGATACCGGATTTATAATCCCGTACCTGCGTCACCTTGCAGCCGCCAATTGTCTGCGGTACGTCTTCGCGTAGGTCAGCCATTATTTTGGCAGCCTTTTCCATAGCATCGGCGCCGGTCAGCTCAACGCTCTGGACCTTTGCAAGATAATAACCATACTGTTTATAGATATCCTCTAAGGCGTCAACAATGGTCTTGCCTTGATTTTTTAAATAGGCAGCCATCTCACAGATCAGCATTGTAGCCACTATGGCATCCTTGTCTCTGGCATATGTCCCCTTTAGATATCCACAGCTCTCCTCAAAACCAAACAGGAACTTATCTTCCATATTTCGGTTTTCAAGGGCAAGAATCTCACCGCCAATATACTTAAACCCGGTAAGCACAGCCTTCATAGTTACGCCGTAGTTCTGTGCAATACGATCCGCCAACGGTGATGAGACGATGCTCCTGACAGCGATAGCGCCCTGCGGAATATCGTGCTTTTTAGTGCGGGCATTCAGAATATAATCTAACAACAAAAAGCCAAGCTCATTTCCGGATAACTTTGTATAACCGCCATTATTGGGCACAACAATCGCAACGCGGTCTGCATCAGGGTCAGTTCCCAAAATAACATCGCACGGCACATTCTCAGCCACCCTGTACGCCTCTCGGAGCGCTTCATCCGTCTCCGGATTTGGATATTCACAGGTTTTGAAATCACCGTCCGGCGCTGCCTGGCAGGCTACGGTTGTAATTTTAACACCCAGCTTTCCAAGAACTGCATGCACAGGTTCCATACCGGTGCCACATAGTGGTGTATATACAATATGCAGGTTTGCTGCCTGTAGGATTTCCGGGTTAACTGCCTCTGCCAAAACCGTTTCGTAATATTTCTCCCAAAGTGTCTGCTGAATATAGCAAATCATTCCTTCTTCCATATAGGTATCAAAGGATTTGGTTTCCGGTATGAAGTAGGCAATATTTTCAATTGTGCGTGTCACAACTGCTGCCGGTTCATCTGTCATTTGGCAACCATCAGGACCGTAACACTTAATGCCATTATATTCACCGGAGTTGTGACTAGCCGAGATAACAATTCCGCATCCAGCACCTAATTCGCGAACCGCAAAGCTTAACATAGGTGTCGGGGCCAGTCGATCAAATACGTAGGTTTTGATTCCTTTTTCGGCAAAAGCAACAGCGCATACCTGCGCAAATAGCTGCGAATTGTGCCGTGAGTCATAACCAATTGCTGCAATTTGGGGCAAATCTGTATCAGAAAGCCATGCAGCCATTCCTTGTGCTGCCCGTCTGACGGTGTAACGGTTAAGGCGATTGCTGCCAACGCCCATGATGCCGCGCATTCCGGCTGTGCCGAACTGCAGATCGCTGCCAAAACAGCTTTTTAATTGCTCTTCGTCGTTCTGCATTGCTTGCAACTGCTGCTGAATATCC
>JAZSAK010000079.1:0-9096 GCA_045601865.1 Faecousia sp.
CATCATCGAAACCTGCCTGCTGACCGACGAAGAAAAAATCGCTCTTTGCAAGTGCGTCAGCGACTCCGGCGCAGACTATATCAAAACCTCCACCGGCTTTTCCAAAGCAGGTGCAACCTTCCATGATGTAGAGCTGTTTGCAAAGCATGTCGCCCCCCATGTGAAAATCAAGGCCGCAGGTGGCATCTCCAGTTTGGAGGATGCAGAAAAGTTTATTGCCTTGGGTGCTTCTCGTTTGGGCACTTCCCGCATTGTTAAGATTGCGAAAGGTCTTGCCAATGATGGCACATACTAATATATAAGGAGACGATTGCCATGTTTAACACCCCCACTCCCCATATTTCCGCCAAGCCCGGCGATTTTGGCAAAACTGTGCTGATGCCCGGCGACCCCCTGCGGAGTAAATTCATTGCGGAGAACTTTTTGGAAAACCCTGTTCTTGTCAATAATGTCCGTGGTGTCCATGGCTATACCGGCACCTATAAGGGCGTCAAGGTGTCCGTCATGGCATCCGGCATGGGTATGCCTGCTATTGGCATCTATTCCCACGAATTATTTAACGGCTACGGTGTGGATAATATCATCCGCGTAGGCTCTGCCGGTTCCATTCAGGAAAACATCCATCTGTACGACATTGTGCTGGCACAAGGCGCCTGCACCGACTCTAACTATGCCAGCCAGTTCCACCTGCCCGGCACCTTTGCCCCCATCGCATCTTACGAGCTTCTCCGTGAAGCGGTCAAGGCCTGCGAAAGCTACGGCGCAACCTATCACGTGGGCAATGTCAACTCCTCCGATGTGTTCTATGGCGACCATGTGGGCGTTCCTGAAGGCTTAGACAGCGTCTATGGCTTAAAGAAAATGGGCGTTATGGCGCTGGAAATGGAAGCCGCTGCCCTTTATATGAACGCCGCCCGTTACGGCAAGCGGGGTCTTTGCATCTGCACCATTTCTGACCATGTGCTCACCGGAGAAGAAACTTCCTCCGAACAGCGGCAAAATTCCTTCACTCAAATGATGAAGGTCGCTCTGGATGTGGCTGTGGCCATGGAGAACAAATAACTTTCCTTGTTATTGCGAGGCTTATAAAGCAAGCCGTAGCAATCCGTTCCCTGTTGTATAAGGAGAATTGCTATGAAACGAGTATTTTTAATTGTGTTAGACTCCCTGGGCATTGGGCAAATGCCGGATTCCGCCTCCTTTGGTGATATCGGTGTCAACACCTTGGCATCCTGCGCCACATCTGCCCAGCTGCACATTCCCAATCTGGTTTCCGCAGGTCTTGCCAATATCGATGGTGTTTCCTGCCTGCCGCAAGCGGATTCCCCCATCGGCGCTTATGCCCGATTGACGGAGGCTTCCATGGGAAAGGACACTACCATCGGTCACTGGGAGATTGCAGGCCTTGTCTCTGACAGTCCCCTGCCAACCTATCCCAACGGCTTTCCTGAGGAAATTCTAGCACCTTTCCGCGCCGCTACTGGTCGCAGTATCCTTGCCAACGCCCCTTGGAGCGGCACGGCGGTAATTGAAGAATACGGCGCCCGACATATGGAAACCGGCGATTTGATTGTCTACACCTCTGCCGATTCCGTGTTTCAAATCGCCGCCCACGAGGACATTGTGCCGCCGGAGCAGCTGTATGAATACTGTCGCATTGCCCGCAAGCTGTTGGTAGGCAAACACGGCGTAGGCAGAGTGATTGCCCGTCCCTTCATTGGCACACCCGGCAATTTTAAGCGCACTGCCAACCGCCACGATTTTTCCTTGGAGCCGCCTGCAATCACCTTGTTAGATGCGGTAAAATCCGCCGGCTTGGATTCCATTGGCGTTGGCAAAATCTACGATATTTTTGCCGGTCGCGGCACAACAGAGCATGTATATAACCAATCCAACGCGGACGGCATGGCCCACACCCTGCGCTACGCCCAGCAGGATTTTCACGGCCTGTGCTTTGTGAATCTGGTGGATTTCGACATGAATTTCGGTCACCGCCGGGACGTAGACGGCTATGCCAAAGCCCTTTCCGATTTCGATGCATGGCTTCCCAAGCTGTTGGATTCCTTAACAGACGATGATGTGCTCATGCTTACCGCGGACCACGGATGTGACCCGGCATACCAGACCACCACCGACCACACGCGGGAATATGTGCCCCTTTTGATACTGGGCAAAAGGATTGCCCCCGTCAATTTGGGAACACTCGGCAGCTTTACTGACATTGCTGCCACCGTGGCCGAATTGCTGGGCATCATCTTAGACACCCCCGGTAAGAGCTTTGCACAGGAGGTACTGAAATGACACCGCAGCAGCTAATTGACTTGGCAAAAGACGCCATGACCCACGCTTATGTACCCTACTCCGGCTATAAAGTAGGTGCCGCCTTGTTGTGCCGTGACGGCACGGTTTATCAAGGCTGTAACATTGAAAACGCATCCTATTCCCCGACAAACTGTGCCGAGCGCACCGCCTTCTTCAAAGCCGTATATGACGGGCATCGGGATTTTACTGCCATCGCTGTTTGCGGCGGCAAGGACGGTGTTATCACCGGCGCATTCCCCCCTTGCGGTGTCTGCCGTCAGGTAATGCGGGAATTTTGCGGGGATGATTTTGTCATTTATATGGTGGGCGCAGACGGACAGTACGAAACACTGACCCTAGCCCAATTGTTACCTTACAGCTTCAGCGCAACGGAACATATGGCATGATTTTTTTGTCGGCAGTGTTATTATCTGCCGACATTTTTTATCTTTTTTGGGAAATCTATTGATTTTTTCTCCAAAGTATGTAATAATATTCCTGGTATTTTTGTACCAATATTACCAAATATTTGGGAGGAAAGTAAAAATGAAGAAGATTCTGGCAATGCTTCTGGCTGTTGTTATGGTTGCTTCCCTGTTCGCAGGCTGCGCACCCGCCAACACCGACAACAACGACGACGGTCCTATCACCAATCCCGACAAAGTTGCAGATGAGATGACCTCTACTGACGGTAAGTATCAGGTTGCTTTCATCACCGACGTTGGTCAGCTGAAGGACAAGTCCTTTAACCAGGGCACCTATGACGGCGTTAAGCTGTATGCCGCCAACAACGGCAAGTCCTACAAGTACTATCAGCCCGCTAATGGCGACCAGGCTACTGACGACGACCGTATCGCTGCTATGAAATTAGCTTGCGACAACGGTGCTGAAATCGTAGTTGCTGCCGGCTTCATGCAGGAAGCTGCACTGAAGGCTGCTGCTGCTGCATACCCCAATGTTAACTTCGTCTTCATCGCCGGATATCCCATTGGCTTTGATAACGTCGCCGGTATTGCTTTCATGGAGCAGCAGTCTGGTTACCTGGCTGGCTACGCTGCTGATATGGAAGGCTACACCAAGCTCGGCTTCATGGGCGGTGGCGGCGGTACCAATCCCGCATGTCAGCGTTTCGGTAACGGCTTTGCTCAGGGCGCTGAGGCTGCCGCTGCTGCTAAGAATGTAAAGGTTGACCTGAACTACTCCTGGGCTTACGGCTCCTCCTTCTCCGCATCCCCCGAGCTGCAGGCTATGGCTACCGGCTGGTACCAGAATGGCACTGAGGTTATCTTCGCTTGCGGCGGCTCTATGTTTGCTTCCGTTTCCGCAGCTGCTGAGGCTGAGGAAGGCAAGGTTGTAGGTGTCGACGTTGACCAGTCCTACGACTCCGATACTGTCATCACCTCCGCTGTTAAGGGCTTGGCTGACGCTACCGTTTGGGCTATCACCAAGCATTACGAGGGCAAGTTCTCCGAAATCGGCGGCACTTCCACCTCTCTGGGTGCTAAGGACAACGCTGTTGGCCTGCCCACCGCTACCTGGTCTTTGACCAAGTGGAGTGTTGAGGACTACACCGCTCTGTTCAACAAGATCGTTGCCGGTGAAGTCGTTATCTCCGACGCATTGGTTACCGCTCCCGAGAGCACTGCCAATGTCACTGTGAACTACGTCGAGTAATTCATCAATATAAATTAAGGGAAGGCCATGTGCCTTCCCTTTTTTATTTATAATTGCCTACATTTCTCTATTCTTTCCTTTGTTTTTTCTTGCTTTTCCGATATAATATGTTTATAATAATTTTACTGGTAATTTACGAGGAAGGAGGGCAAATCAATATGAACTCGGACTATATTATTGAAATGCTCAACATAAGAAAAGAATTCCCCGGCATTGTTGCCAATGACGACATCACCCTGCAGTTGCGCAGAGGCGAAATTCACGCCTTGCTGGGTGAAAACGGCGCAGGCAAATCCACACTAATGAGCGTGCTGTTCGGTCTTTATCAGCCGGAGGCCGGCGTGATTAAGAAAAACGGCGAGGTTGTAAAAATCAACAACCCCAACGACGCCACTGCCTTAAACATTGGCATGGTACACCAGCACTTTAAGCTGGTAGATGTGTTTACCGTTTTGGATAACATTATTCTGGGCGCAGAGGATGTAAAGCTTGGATTTTTGCAGCGGAAAACCGCTCGTGCAAAGGTGCAGGCACTTTCTGAAAAATATAAGCTACATGTGGATTTGGATGCCAAAGTTGAGGATATATCCGTAGGTATGCAGCAGCGTACCGAAATTCTCAAGATGCTCTATCGGGATAATGAAATCCTGATATTCGACGAGCCCACCGCGGTGCTGACTCCTCAGGAAATTGACGAGCTGATGGAAATCATGCGCGGTTTTGCCAGAGAGGGTAAATCCATTCTTTTCATTACCCACAAGCTCAATGAAATCATGGCCGTTGCCGACCGCTGTACCGTTTTGCGCAAAGGCAAATACATTGGCACGGTGGATATTAAAGATACCAACAAACAAGCGCTTTCCAACATGATGGTTGGCCGCCCTGTTCAGCTGCAGGTGCAAAAGGACGAGTCTAAGCCTGCCGAAACGGTCTTGTCTGTGCGCGGGCTTACCGTTCCGTCTAAAACCAGCAAAAAGGATGCTGTGAAAAATGTCAGCTTTGATGCCCGCGCCGGTGAGATTGTCTGTATCGCCGGTATCGACGGCAATGGACAAACCGAGTTGGTTTTCGGTATCACCGGTCTGGAAAAGGCCTCCCATGGCACCATCTCCCTATGCGGGAAGGACATCTCTAAAGCCAGCATCTACCAACGCAGTAATGCCGGTATGAGCCACATCCCCGAGGACCGCCATAAGCACGGTCTGGTGCTGGATGACAGCTTGGAAAATAATTTGGTGCTGCAAACCTTCCGTCAGGACCGATTTCAGCATATGGGCTTTATTAAGAAAACCGCCGTTCGGGAATATGCCCAGCAAATTATTGACCAATACGATGTGCGCAGCGGACAAGGTGTCATTACCACCGCCCGCAGCATGTCCGGCGGTAACCAGCAAAAAGCCATCATTGGCCGTGAGCTGGATCGGGAGAATCCCCTGCTCATTGCTGTTCAGCCCACCCGTGGTCTGGACGTTGGCGCAATTGAGTATGTCCACAGTCAGCTGGTAGCACAGCGGGATGCCGGAAAAGCCGTGTTGCTGGTAAGCCTGGAATTGGACGAGGTAATGAACCTTTCAGACCGCATTTTGGTCATGTATGAAGGTGAAATCGTCGGCGAATTAGACCCCAAAACCACCACCGTGCAGGAGCTTGGCTTGTATATGGCAGGCGCCAAGCGCATGGAGAGAGGAGATGAGCAAGCATGAGAAGACTGTATGAAAAAGAAGGCACTCAAAAGCTGCTGGCTTCCCTGCTTTCCATCCTGATTGGACTTGTGGTTGGCTCTATTATCATTGTCATCGTTGGCTTAAGCAAAAACACCATCGGTGTTAACGGCATGTGGGACGGACTGCGGCTGGTTTTCGCCGGCATCCTATGCACCGGCCGTGATGCCGCCGGTCAACTGGCATGGGGCTTCAATCCCCAGTCCTTAGGCAATATGCTCTTCCGCGCCACGCCCCTGATTATGACCGGTCTTTCCGTAGCGGTCGCCTTCAAAACAGGCCTGTTTAACATCGGCGCGCCCGGTCAATATCTAATGGGCACGCTGGCAACCTTGTCTATTTCCCTAAGCATTCCCTTCGGCAGTATGCCGGCTTGGGTAATTTGGATGTTGGCGTTCTTTGGCGGTATGCTGGCAGGCGCGCTTTGGGGCGCAATCCCCGGCATGCTGAAAGCATTTCTCAATATCAATGAGGTGCTTGCCTGTATTATGACCAACTGGCTGGCCGCCAATATCGTCACTTGGGCCTTTGACGAGAGTAATTTCAAAAATATCGTCGAGGGCACCAAAACCGGCTATATTTATAAGACAACCTACGGACTGACACAAGTGGACGGCGTTTGGACTTATGTGGAAGGCAACGGCATTTCCACACCAAAAATGGGTCTTGACTTCCTGTTCCCCGGTTCTCAGGTCAACGGCGGTATCCTCATTGCCATTGTGTTGGCAATTTTGGTGTATATCCTGCTGAATAAGACCACTTTAGGCTATCAGCTAAAGGCTTGCGGTGCCAACCGCCACGCCGCCCGTTACGCCGGTATCAACGACAAGTTTGATATCGTACTGTCCATGGCAATTTCCGGCGCTTTGGCCGCTGCCGGCGCTTCTCTGTACTGGCTGTCCGGTAACACCGAGTTCTTCTGGTCCACCGCGCAAGCACTGCCCGCCGCCGGTTTTAACGGCATCCCCGTGGCACTGCTGGCAGTCAACAACCCCATTGGTGTTGTCTTTACCGGCATTTTCATGGCAATGCTAAATATTGTCGGTCAAAATCTCACCGGCTTTACCGCCTATAACGAATATATCACCGACGTGATTATCGCCGTAATTGTTTACCTCAGCGCATTCTCCCTGGTGATTCGCATGTGGCTGACCGGCAGAAAGAAGAAACCCGTTGCTACCACCGCCCCTGTTCCCCCGGCAGTTGTGGATAGTGAAAAGGAAGGAGGCGACGCACAATGACATTTATCATCCAGCAAACCTTATTGTACGCCGTACCTTTGATGATTGTGGCGCTGGCCGGCGTATTTGCCGAGCGTAGCGGCATCATTAACCTGGCGTTGGAAGGCATTATGATTTTCGGCGCATTTATCGGCGTGCTGTTCGTTCGCCTGATGCAAAATTTTGAGGTTTTCACACTGGCCGTCCGTGCCGGCGATTGGCTAACCTTGCAGGGTCTTGAAATTTTGGCCATGCTGGTAGCCGCCGCTTTGGGCGCTGTGTTCTCCCTGCTCCTGTCTTTTGCATCCATCAACCTGAAAGCAGACCAAACCATTGGTGGCACCGCGCTGAACCTGATGGCTCCCGCCCTGGTACTGTTTCTGGTGCGTATCATCGCCAACCAGAACACCCTGCAAATGCAAACCGGTGGCGCCGCTTCCTGGTTTATGATTAAAAAATCCACCTTCGGCGTAGACAAGAATGCCGAATGGGGTTTTCTGGCAGAAACCTTCCTGAATAAGGTCTATCTTGCCACTTATCTATGTATTATCCTTTTTGTTGTGCTGTCCATTCTGCTTTATAAAACCCGTTTTGGACTGCGCCTGAGAGCTTGCGGTGAAAATCCCCAGGCGGCAGACAGCTTGGGCATCAATGTTTACAAGATGCGCTATGCCGGCACTACCATTTCCGGCGCGTTGGCAGGTATGGGTGGCTTTGTCTACTCCCTGACCACCGCCAACTGTACCGCCAACGGCGATGTGGCAGGCTTCGGTTTCTTGGCATTGGCTGTTATGATTTTCGGCAACTGGAAGCCTCTGAACATCGCACTGGCGTCCTTGCTGTTTGGTCTTTTCAAATGCGTTGCCGCAGCCTATTCCACCATCGATATCAACGGTGACGGTGTGTATATGCTGGCAGAGCTTGGCATCAGCTCCCACCTGTACCGGATGCTGCCGTATCTGGTAACGCTGGTGGTGCTGGCGTTCACCTCCAAAAAATCCCGCGCCCCCAAGGCAGAGGGCATCCCCTACGACAAAGGAAATCGCTAAACAAAAGCACCTCCCCCGGCATAGAATGAGCCGGGGGAGGTTTTCTTATGCAACTATGGGAAATGCTGCAATGCTTTTTTCTGATTGCTACACTTACTGTGGTGGTATTTGTCTTGGGTCGGCTGAAAAAGCGTCTGCGGCGCTATCTGGTGGAAATCTCATCCTCCAAAGAAACGTAAACATCGCTCCATAATACCATCTGCAGCCGCCTACGGTGTAGGCGGCTGCTTCTAATCTCTTCACAAACTGGAATCTGAAAAATTGTTTTAGAAAGAAGCTTCAAACCAAAACCAATTTTCAACAATACGAACGGAGCTGCCACGGTTATCCGTTCCATCCGTCCAAGTTGCCTTATCTCCGTCAATCTCCATAGACACGCTATCTTCATGGGCGGCAGAGAACAATTTGTGCGTGTTATCCTCGGAATAGTAAAAGCCCGTATATTTAGAACTTGGCGCGAGTCCAAAACCACCAGTCCAAAATTCCACCATTCCCTCTGTCGGATATACTTTTGTTTCCCAAACGCCATAATTGTCCGATATTTTGTTGCTTTGCAATAGTTGGCTCGCATAGTTTTCAAGACTCTCGTTGAACACAGAGACATAGCCTCGAATGAGGGTGTTTTTGAAAAGCAAAGCTAGAACCAGTACAATTAATACAATCCAAACAATGATTTTTCTTTTTTTCATATGCCCTCACCTTCTCGCCAAATTGCGATTCTCCCACTAGTATTATAAACAAAGCAATTCCCAAGCACCGCTTGCTCCCAGCATGACGGGACACAATATCATTTATTCAAAAAGGAGAAAATAAGATATCCTTCCAAAACAATAAGCAGAAACAATATAGCAATACTTATATACTTAAAGGCTTTCTTTCCTCTTTCTCCCTTTTTTTCACAAATAAATTGTGTAAATGCAAGGATAAAGGTGATGCCCACTTGGATAATAGCTGCAATAATTTGCTTATCATTAAGATAATTTATGATTCCACCGACAGCAAAAATAATCGACAAATAAAACCATTGATACCACTTTTTCATAGAGCAACCTCCTTTTTTAACATTGTGGGGGTATTTTTATTATAAAGGGTAGGTGGAAATACGTCAAGCATCGATGGCATTTATAGGGT
>JAZSAK010000080.1:0-8010 GCA_045601865.1 Faecousia sp.
CTGCGCCTGCTTTACGCCATAAGAATAGACATGGTTTTCAACCGTGCCGAATGAACCACTGGAAAATACATAATCGGTAATAAAATCCGTCTTTTCCGTTGGTGTATCACCGGCAAACCAAACAGATAGCGTTGCCTGCACATTGCGATAAAAATCCCAAAGGCGCAGCTTTGTAAGTTCTCTTTCCACATATGCCATATCCAGCGGATTTTTCTCCCCGCTTAAGAAATAAATATCAACAAAGTGCCGAATCCCAATGCCGCCATCGCGGTAGTGCTTAGCCATATGGGTAAAATTAAAAATAAAGGCATCCTCTTTTGACATCTCATAGCGATGGGAAACGCCGTCACAAAGCTTTGCCAACCGCCATCCATCTCCAAAATAAGCGTAGTAATCCTTATTATAGGAAGGAAGAATTCTTTTATGTAGCTCTACTGTCAAAATTCCCTTTTGCCAAATTAGCTCATGGTCGCTTTCTTTTTGTTCTGTAAATCCCTGGCTCTGCATAACAGAGCGTATTTTTTCATACTGGGCAGTTTTAATCAGAATATCCGCGTCGCTCATAGCGCGCATTTCCGGTTTTGGGTAACGCGCCTTCAAAAGTATCCCTTTTAAAGGCATATAGTCGATGGCATTTTCCTCAAACGCTTCGCAGATAGCACAAATCCCATGCTGTTGCTGATTATCAACAATGACGCTTTGCATAGTGGCGCTTTTCAATTCTTTTTCAACCGGAACAGGCAGCAGCGCTTGACAATTGTAGACTCCATAATATAGCAGTGGCAGAATATGATGCCGTTTGCCCAACTGCAAAAGCTTTGCCCAATCCACATAGCTTGGCAAAGTCTTTTTTTGTCCTGTGAGCCCACTTTGTATCAGTGTTAAGGCTACCCTTTGCATATCCGTCACTACGCTTCCTCCTCATGCCGCAAAAAATAGATTATCCTTTTCTCCAAACCATCTTATTCACTATTCCGGTATAGCTTTGGATAATTTTAACTACCTTTGTGCTGACATTTTCCTCTACATAATCCGGAACAGGAATACCGTGGTCGCCATTGTGATTCATGGCAACAGCCGTTTCCACAGATTGAAGCAGGCTGTTGTCATCAATGCCCGCAATAAAGAAGCAGGCCTTATCCAACGCCTCCGGGCGCTCCGTAGAGGTGCGGATGCAAATTGCCGGGAAGGGATGTCCTACGCTGGTAAAGAAACTGCTTTCTTCAGGCAGTGTACCACTATCGGACACCACAGCGAAGGCATTCATCTGCAGGCAGTTGTAATCATGGAAGCCCAAAGGCTCATTCTGAATCACACGGCTGTCCAGCTGAAAACCGCTTGCCTCCAAACGCTTTTTGCTTCTGGGGTGGCAAGAATACAAAATAGGCATATCGTACTTTTCTGCCATTTTGTTGATCGCTGTAAACAAAGACAAGAAATTCTTTTCCGTGTCGATATTTTCTTCACGATGGGCAGAAAGCAGAATATACTTCCCCTTTTCCAAGCCCAAGCGCTGATGCACATCAGATGCCAAAATTTCCGGCAAATTGTTGTGCAAAACCTCTGCCATAGGAGAGCCGGTTACATAGGTGCGCTCCTTGGGCAGCCCGCAGTCCGCAAGGTAGCGTCTTGCATGCTCAGAATATGCCAAATTCACATCGGAGATAATGTCCACAATGCGGCGGTTGGTTTCCTCCGGCAGGCACTCGTCCTTGCAGCGGTTGCCAGCTTCCATATGGAAAATCGGAATATGCAGCCGCTTTGCAGAAATGGCGGACAGGCAGGAGTTGGTATCGCCCAAAATCAGCAATGCATCCGGCTTAATTTGGTTCATCAGCTTATAGGAGCAGTTGATGATGTTGCCCACAGTTGCGCCCAGGTCATCGCCTACTGCATCCATGTAAACCTCAGGGTCTGCCAGCTTCAAATCCTTGAAGAACACACCGTTGAGGTTATAGTCATAGTTCTGCCCTGTATGCGCCAAAATGCAGTCAAAATACTTTCTGCACTTATTAATCACCGCTGCAAGGCGGATAATCTCCGGGCGTGTGCCGACGATAATCAGCAGCTTCAGCTTGCCGTTATTCTGCCAGGAAATGTCTGAATAATCTGTCTTAATATCCATAATTATTCCTCTTTTTATATTATTCTGCCAAGCGCGCTTGAATGTAGGCCAAAGCTGCAATTTTCTCCTTGGTCTGCGCCACATTGAGCAAATCTGTATTGTTGGAATTAAACTCTGTCAGCGGATTGCGCTCCACATCGCCATCTTTGAAGTACTTGTCGTAATTCAAACCACGCTTGTCGCAGGGCACGCGATAGAAATCGCCCATGTCGATTGCATTGGCGCATTCTTCATTGGTCAGCAGGGTTTCGTACATCTTCTCGCCGTGGCGAATACCAATGACCTTGATATCCTCTTCCTTGCCGCCGAACAGCTGCATAACTGCCTTGGCTTGGGTTTCGATGGTGCAGGCAGGCGCTTTTTGCACCAAAATATCGCCGCTTTCGCCATGTTCAAAGGCGAACAGCACCAAATCCACCGCCTCGTCCAGGGACATAATAAAGCGGGTCATAGACGGGTCTGTGATGGTAATGGGCTTGCCTGCGCGAATCTGGTCAATCCACAGCGGAATGACAGAGCCACGGCTGCACATCACATTGCCATAGCGGGTGCAGCAGATTTTTGTTTTCGCAGGGTCTACGGTTCTGGACTTAGCAACAATTACTTTTTCCATCATCGCCTTAGAGGTGCCCATAGCGTTGACAGGATAGGCTGCCTTGTCGGTAGACAGACAGACTACATTCTTAACGCCTGCATCAATGGCAGCCGTCAGCACATTTTCCGTGCCGATTACATTGGTGCGCACTGCTTCCATGGGGAAGAACTCGCAAGAGGGGACTTGCTTCAGTGCCGCTGCATGGAAAACATAGTCCACGCCGTACATGGCAGGGCGGATGGAATCAATATTTCGCACATCGCCGATGTAGAATTTAATCTTATCAGCATACTCAGGGAACTTGACCTGATATTCATGACGCATATCGTCCTGCTTTTTCTCGTCACGGGAGAAAATGCGAATTTCTCCAATGTCCGTGGTCAAAAAGCGGTTCAAAACCGCATTGCCAAACGAGCCGGTACCGCCGGTGATTAATAGTGTTTTGTTTGTAAAAAGTGACATTATAAAATCTCCTTCAGCTTATTGGTACTTATTTTCCCTATTTTTTCTGTTTTTGAATAATATACCCTTTGCCATCGATATAATGTAAGTAAAGGTAGTGTTTCTTGTAATCACGGAGAGTAATACATATAGAATTACCCCTAATAGCACCTGAATCATCATTGCGATGAACATATTAACCGGCAATATGTCTCCAATGAAATTCACTGCGATACACATAACTGCTGCACAAATAAGGTTTGGTACCAAATCAAAAAACTGGTCTTTATAGGTATAAAAGAATAACTTTTTATTTTGGTATGCATTTATGAGAGTCGCAATCACAGCACTGGCAACCAATCCCCAAGCAATGGCAATTGGGCTGATCCACACCGTAGCTAAAAGCGTTAAAATGCTGACACCGCGTTTGATAAACCCATATTTTACAACATCTTTGCCTCTTCCGATTGCTTTCACCGCTTCTAGGTTAAAAGAATGAATGGGTGGCAGTAAATAATAAATTGCGCCAATCCAGACATAGGGTATACAGGGAATCCATTTATCCGTCATTAGCAGCGGAACCATTGTATTGGAAATAGCCGCCAACCCAAGGACAATGGGTGACACCAAATAAGATGTTAACTGTGTTCCCTTCCGTAAAAATCCACGCACTGCGCCAATATCCGACTGCATTTTCGCCATTGCCGGAAAACTGACCGACGATAACGGCGCACTTATACTTTGAGACACCAGCTGTGGGTAATGCCGACCTTTGGAATAGAACGATAGGTCATTGGGTGAGTATATGCGCCCAATCATCACCGTTCTCAACTGGTCTACTAATGTAAACAGCAAATTAGTTGCCAATATACTTCCGCCAAAAGAAAACAGCGATTTCATTCGTTTCCAAGAAAAATACAGCCTAGGTCTTTTGCCAATGACAAAAGCCAAAACCACTGTTCCGATTGTGTAATTGACAAGGTTTTGTGCGACTAACGCCCATACGCCATATCCCAAATAGGCCATGGCAATTCCAACAACTGCAGACACAGCCATACCGCCAAAGGTGGCCCAAAAAAACTTTTTAAATTGCATTTTTTTGGACAAGTACGCACTCTCCACCGAATTGACAGCCGCAATAATGATCCGAATGGATAATATCCGCAATGTGGGTGTCAGAATTGGCATCTTATAAAACTGTGCCACATATGGTGCTAGCACATAAAGAATGCAGTAGATTCCTACGGACAAAACTGTGCCGCCCCATAGAACCGTATAATAATCCTCAGGCTCTGCATCCTTTTTCTGAATCAGAGCAGCACTGAAGCCATCTGCCACAAATACGTTGGCAATGGTAATAAACACCGTAATCAGGGTGATTGGCGCGTAATCACTGGGAAAAAGTAACCGTGCCAACACGATTGTCACAACAAAAGACACACCTTGGGCTAATAATCGCTCAGCAAATTTCCAAACGAAACCAAAAACTGCCTGTTTTTTAATATTCTTCTGGTCCAAGTTTAGTCTCCTTTCAGCCCCAAGCTGCGGCCTCCGTCTACAACGAGATTTTGTCCGGTGATAAAATTGGCTTCATTGGATGCAAAAAAAGTAACAGCGCTTGCAATATCATTGTCAATACCAAAAGAAGCCATTACATTTTTAGAGGTTACAGAGTCAATTTTTTGCAGTTCAATTCCGCCTCTGTTAACAACACCGGGTGTCACACAATTCACTGTAATCCCGTATTTCCCCAATTCGATTGCCAAAGACCTTGTAAAACCAATAACGCCGGCCTTCGATGCAGCATACTCAGAAAATCCGGCTTTGCCGCCAACGCCTACCGTGGATGAAATATTGATAATTCTTCCGGAATTTCTTTCAGCCATGTACCGTGCCGCATATTTCGCACATAAAATTGTGCCCGTTAAATTTGTGGAAATGATTTCACGAATGATGTCGTTGGATTGTTCTTTAATCTCTTTCCATTCATCCCTCGAACTGCCACCTGCACAATTTACAAGAACATCCATTTGGGAATAACGTTCGTAGATTTCCGCAAAACCCTTTTCTATAGCATCAGGATTTGTCAATTCTAACGCTAACGGGATAATGCGCTTGCTTTCAATAAATTCAGCAGGAAATGCTTTTTCGATTTTCTCCACGCTTCTGCCGCAAGCAATCACGGTTGCGCCCATTTGTGCAAATCGCAGACAAATGCAACTACCTATGTGCCCAGAGGCACCTGTCACGACAACAACCTTGTCGGTAAACATTTGGTGGTTTCTCTTCGTTTCCACTTCTGCTGCTACTCTGCGCTCCAGGATGTCCTGAAAAATCCGGTTTGCTTTTTGCTCATCCACCCCTCCCAAATGTCTTTTGATTCTCGCTTTAATAGATTTGGGCACTATTTTGCCGATTCCCACAGAATCATCTCCTTACTTCCCAAGCAACGACTTGACCGCTTTTTTTACAAGCATCTTTCCAGTCAAAACTTCGTTTTGCTTCGCCAACTTGTCAATTTCCGTCATGTTGGCATATTTGTCGGTAAATACCTCAAAGAATACCGGCTTGTCATATTCGCCGTGGAGAAATTTCTCCAGATTCTCATCGAACTCTTCTTTTGTGGTGGAGCTTAAATACTGAAACCCTATGGACTCCACCCACCCTTGGGCACGGGTGTTATGGTCCGCAGCGGTATGCATGCCAACTGCGCTGATATCCTGCCTTTTGTTGTTATAAAAAATTTCACCACAGCCGTTGTTGTTCAGCATGATGCGGATATTTTTCCCAACATATCGGTTCCACAGGGCATTCATATCGTAGAAAAAGCTTAAATCGCCAATCAGCAGGAAGCAGAGGCCATCATGCACGCAGGACTGACCCACAAAGGTGGACATAGAACCATCAATTCCATTTGTACCGCGGTTGCAATACACCTTAACGCTTTCATCCATGGGATAGCCTTGAATCAGGCGCACACTGTTGCTGTTGGCCACATGGAAAAGTGCATTTTTCGGCAACCGCGCCATGAGCTCTCTTACCGCATATGTATCCGAATATTCCAGCTCCGGCATTTTCACATTCTGCGCAAATGCCTTCCATTTTTCATAATAATCCGTCTTTTGAACATTCTGCGGTGCATAGGCGACCATTTTCTCCATGAACTGCATGGCTGTGCACGCAAACAAATCCGTCAGATGGCGCAGAGGGTCGGAGATTTCACCATCCTCGCGAACGTTCCAAAATTGGTAATCGCCTTGGCAGACCTTCAGCCATTCACGAATCTCTACTACATTCCCGTTCATGGCAATCACAATATCCGGAACCATCTCCGTTATCAGCTTTGTATGCTGTGTTTTTACGCCATTATAGCTGTACACGGCACCCTTGCAGTGCAGATTGGACAAGCGCTCCACCAGGAACACAGCGCCATATATTTCGTAGAATTGCTCCATGACACGCACCTGGCTGTCGCTGAACGGCTCATGTTGACCAAATGTCACCAAAATCCGTTTATTCGCTGCCAGCTCCTGCGCCCGTTTCTTCCAAAGCATCTCGTCATCCGGCTCAATTCGTTCAATTTTTCGCACAGTCGGTAGATTTTCCGTATGGAAATCAAACAATTTCTCTTCCACGGGAACATTGATTTGCACAGGGCCCTTACCGCGGTTATTCAATTCCAAAATTGCCTCGCAAATCAAGTTGTTGCAGCGCCACGCATCTTTTTTATTCTTCACAATGGGAAGTGTAACCGTTTTTTTCACAACCCCTTGCAACAGCGCAACTTGAGGAACCATTTGCTCCTCCTGTTGATTTAAATAATACGGGTTACGGTCAACGGTAATCACCAGCAGCGGCAGCTTTGCATAACACGCCTCCGCCACACCGGAGGTATAATTGCAAACCGATGTACCCGAAGTGCAGCAAACAGCCGCAGGCTTGCCAGTTTCCTGAATCAGTCCCAGCGCAAAGAAGGCAGCACTGCGCTCATCTACCACAGAATAACAGGTGAAAAAGGGGTCTGCTTCCACGGAACGCACAAACGGGGTATGTCGATTTCCTGCAGACAGCACCAAATTGGTAATGTTATATTGCTTTAGCAGTGCAATGAGTATTTGGATGCTTTCAATATCGGTTATCATGCTTTGTCCCCCATTTTTCCTAAGTAATTGTGTAGTTTTTTTCTTTCTTCTTCCAGTTTTTTATCCCTGTATTCCTCTGATACCACAAGCGGATTGTTGATAGATGCCGTTTGCCCATCCAGCCCAAAAAGATTGCATAAGGTATGGATTCTGGAATACATATCCTGCGTGTTGTCCTGCCTCTTGTGTATAACAAAGGGCTTTCCAAAAATGATAGAAAACACGCACGCATGGAACGAATCTGTGATCACCAGCTTCGCGTTTTTAATAAGTGTTAAAAACTCCGCCGGACCGGAAACATAAATTTCCGGATTGCGCGCATCCAGCAGACGAATCCGCCTGTAATGGTTTTGGTCCGCATAGCCCTGCGTTTCCCGATTTTCCTCCTGAGACATATCGCCTAGAAAGTACTCTAAAATGTAATCGCACCCAGTCACACTGGGCATCGGTTGGGCATCCGCCCTCCACTGCTTTGCCGTCAGCATCAATGTTGGATCAATGGTCACCCCCACATCTTTCCCTGTCATTTGGGAAATGAGGTTTGCTCCGGCTTCCTCCCGCACATTGATTTCCGGAAAAGTCATCCACGCCTCCCGGAACTTGGATTCCCACTGTGCTGGCAGCTTGGAAACACCAATGCTGGGAGAAAAGCAGATTTTTTGCTTTGGCTTGGCAAACAGCAAAAACATATCCCAAAATTGATTTTC
>JAZSAK010000081.1:0-2438 GCA_045601865.1 Faecousia sp.
ATTGCCAACGGGGACATTATTGACGGGGAAAAGGCTGTCAAATGTCTCAAACGCACCGGCGCAGACGGTGTGATGATTGGCAGAGCCTCTTTTGGCGACCCGTGGATATTTCAAGAGGTGAAGGCGGCGTTGGAGGGAAAACCGATTCCTCACAGACCACAGCTGAAGGAACGCATTGAAATGGCAGTGAAGCAATTTCAGTTATCTCAGCAAGACCATGGCGAGCATATCGCCTGCCTGGAGGCAAGAAAGCATTTTGCATGGTATTTACGAGGCGTGCGCAATGCTGCTTATTATAAAAATCAAATTTCATCCATGAATACCATGGAGGATATTTACCGCATTGCAAAGGACATTGTTCGGGATTTGCAATAAGTGGAAGGTATGAAAAAACCGCCAAATCGTATCCTAATCAAGAGGTGAGGATATGCGGCGGTTTTTTTGTATATTGATGATTTTTGTGTTTTGCATTCCTGTGGGGGCAGAACCGATTCAATGGGTGGATTTTGATGTGCCCTATACTTGTTTGGAATATGCCATGAATGTGGATATTTCCACCTTTGAAAAGGAAAAGCATATTGAATGGATTGATATTTTAGCTTTGGCAGCCTGCCGAACCGGTGGCAAGTGCAACCTGACAGCTGTAAAAAAAGCGGCAAAAGACCTGAAGGGGGAAAAAACAGCACAGGAGTTGGGCGGAAAGCATTTTTCCTATTATCACGAAGCCTATACAGCGGCATTGGGTGGTCTACTGGGCAACTATGCCATAGAGGTAGACGGACAGTGGAAAGCAACCTACGGCTTAAAAGCCTTTTCTCCGGTGGCGGCTGGCTATGGTTACAGCCATTGCTCTGATTTTGGTGTCAGCCGCAGTTTTGGCTTTCAGCGCAAGCATTTGGGTAATGACCTGATGGGTGGCATGGGCACGCCTATTGTTGCGGTAGAAGGCGGCGTGGTAGAAGTTATGGGCTGGAATCGCTATGGTGGCTGGCGTGTGGGTATTCGCTCCTTTGATAATAAGCGCTATTATTACTATGCCCATTTACAGAAAGACCACCCCTTTGCAGAGGGTTTACAAGAGGGAGATATGGTGCAGGCGGGGGATTTGATTGGCTTTATGGGTCGTACCGGCTATTCTGACAAGGAAAATGTCAATAATATTGAAACAGTGCACCTGCACTTTGGTATGGAACTGGTATTTGATGAAAGCCAAAAGGAATGTAACTCGGAAATTTGGATTGACGTGTATGATATCGTAAGGCTGCTGAGCAACCACCGCAGCAGTATTAAGAAAACGGAAAGTGGCTGGCAACGGATTTATCCTTATCAAGATTTGGATATTGAGCAGTACCCAAAATAAAAAGCCTCCCATTGGGAGGCTTTTTATAGTTTTTCCACAGATTGTACGGTAAGTGTTTTCTCATTTACAGTAAAGCGAATATTAAATCCGGCAAAATCCAATCCATATACCCGTTGGGGGTCGCGCTGATAGGAGGGGCGAGGGTCATGGGACAAAACCGCCAGTGCGGCACTGCGTTTTTCCTCCGGCAAGGCTGCAAGGAAATGGGCAGGGAAGTCCACAGTCAAAAGAAAATCCTCCGCATGCTCAGTAAATCCGCCGGTGGCGTCCGGATGGCAGTCGCCATAGGGAATGTATGGCTTTATGTCGAAAATCGGTGTGCCGTCCATTAGGTCCGCGCCGCCTACATGCAAAACTGTGCCGTATTCTTCAGTGTGCTCCACGCCCAACAGCTTTACACTGGACAGCCCGATTGCGTTGGGACGGAATGGAGAACGGGTGGCAAATACGCCCATTCGGGTATTGCCGCCTAAGCGTGGAGGACGGACAGTGGGTGACCAATCCTCCCGCACAGCCTGAGAGAATTGCCAAATCAGCCACAGGTGAGAAAAGTCTTCGATTCCCCGCAAAGCGTCTGGATTGCGGTACTCTGGCTCGAAAATAATGGTTGATTGTAGTTGTTCTACCAATCCACTTTGCCGGGGTATGCCGAACTTGGTGGGGAAGTCGCTTTTCATATGGGCGATAATGTGCATGGTTACGTCTGCCATAATTACCCTCCTTTGGAAAGGACACCCACAGCGTTTGTGGGTGTCCGAGGTTTAAGCTTTGTAACGGGGTTCACAGGTTAAGTTAATGCCCAACCGCTTAAATGTCCTTTCATCCACAGCCGATAAAATCACGGAGGAATGGACATCACAGCCGCGCAGCTTGCTTAATTGCTCCAATGCCATTTCTGCGGTGGGGTTGGTTGCGGCGCTAATGGAAAGGGCAATCAACGTCTCATCGGTATGCAATCTGGGGTTGTGATTGCCCAAATGTGCCACCTTTAAGTGCTGGATGGGGTCAATTGCCACAGGAGAAATCAAATACAAGTCGTCAGGAATGCCGCCTAAGGCCTTTAATGCGTTTAACAGCA
>JAZSAK010000082.1:0-12752 GCA_045601865.1 Faecousia sp.
TTGTATTTTTTGCCACTTGCGTATTGGCAGCCGGATTTTGCTCAATAATCTCGCCCTTTTCATAGACATCGCTATAACCGCCATACTTAACATCTATCACTACATCCGTGTAATCGGGAATGTTCTCCACATTTTTCCCCACAAGACTGGGAACCAGAACCAGGTCGGAGCTTTGGTCGCCGCTGCTTAAGCCCACGACCAAGATAATCACAATTGCCAGCACCAGCACCGCAGAACACGCTGCAATCGCAATGGTGGCAACCTTGTTGGACCTATCCTCATCCTCCACAATTTCCTCGCGGCGTCGTTTCATCTTGCCTGTGGCGTTGGGCTTTGCGCCAGCAGAAGATGTACGTTTCACGGTGCCCTCACCTTTAATAGCAACTCGCTCTGCCACGGTTTGCGCAGGTGTCTGTTCTTTCTTGGCGACGCTTTGTATCCGCGTAGCATCGTCAATATCCTTGCTCGCATTATTGTAATCAAATAAAATGGTAGGATCCTTGCGGAACTCATCCATATCATAAAGCATCGCTGTTGCCGTTGCATATCGAGCCCCGGGCTCCTGTGCCATTGCTTTCATGATAATTTGCTCCAAGCCTCCGGGCATATTGGGATTTAATGTAGAAGGCATCGTTGCTTTGCCATTAATATGCTGAATTGCTACGGCAACAGGAGATTCCCCATCATAGGGTGGACGCCCTGTCATCATCTCATACATCACAACACCCAGCGAATAAATATCACTGCGGCTGTCTACCTCGCCCCCCTTCGCCTGCTCGGGGGAAATATAATGCACACTGCCCAGCGCTTCCTTCGTCAATGTGTTGCTCTTAGACATGACCCGGGCAATGCCAAAGTCTGTTACCTTAACACTGCCGTTTTTCAGCACCATCACGTTGTGGGGCTTAATATCCCGGTGAACGATGCCGCGACCATGCGCATGGTCCAACGCCTTGCCGATTTGAATGGCAAAATGCAATGTTTCCTTCCAGTTAAGAACGCCCTTCTTTTCCATGTACTGTTTCAGCGTGATGCCGTCAATTAGCTCCATAACGATGTAGTCTGCACCATTGGAGGTAGAAACATCGTAAACCGAAACAATATTCGGGTGAGAAAGCATGGCAACGGCTTGGCTTTCCGCGTGAAAGCGGCGACGGAACTCCTCATCTTGGGAATAGTCGTCCTTTAAGATTTTAATGGCTACCAGCCGGTTCAATCGATGGCATCTAGCCTTATATACCACCGCCATACCGCCGGTGCCCAAAACCTCTAATATTTCATAACGATTGTCCAGCAACCGTCCAATATATCTATCCATATCCATAAAAACAGCTCCTTTATTGCAACCCAATTACACCTGCACCATAACACAAGTGACATTATCCGGCGCGCCGCGATTCTTTGCAATTTCCAACAGCCTTTCGCAACATTGCTCCTTATGAATGCCGTGAACCACCTCAAACAAAATTTCCTGATCATCCAGCATATTAGAAAGGCCGTCGCTGCACAGCAATAAAGTATCCCCACGCTCTGCTTCCAATCGGAACACGTCGCAATCTACCACAGCCTCTGTTCCAATGGCACGAGTGATGTAATTCTTACCAGGGTATGTGCGCGCCATTTCCGGTGTCAAGTCTCCCCGCTGTATCATCATTTGCACTAGAGAATGATCCGTTGTAATACGCCTAATACCCTTATGTCCAACAGCATATGCGCGGCTATCTCCTACGTTGATTACCAGCGTTTGCTTGCCATAAATCAACACAGCAACCAATGTTGTGCCCATACCGGAGAACTCCTCCAGCTCTTGCGCCTGGTCATATACGGTGAAATTCGCAAGCTTCACAGCGCCACGCAGCATCTGCTCTGCCGATTCCATATCCATGCCGGATACCCAAGTTCTGCGGACTTCCTCTACGAAAACATCCACCGCAAGGCTGCTGGCTACATTGCCGGACTTCGCACCGCCCATGCCGTCACAAACCACACACAGCAGGGAATGTTTATCCAGTTGTACAATTTGATATGCATCTTGATTTTGTGTGCGAACACAGCCCGGATCTGTAATTGCCCAAAATTGCATTGTATATCCTCTCCTTTCGGGCAGGGTGAAATCATTATTTCTTGGTCTCATACTTTCTGCGAAGCTGGCCGCAGGAAGCATCTATATCTCCGCCTAAGGTTCGACGTACAGTTGCTGTAACACCGCCATCCTCCAGCGTTTTTTGAAATTTCAATATCGTGCTTCGAGTACTGGGCTTCAACGGACTTTCCTCCACATGGTTTAACGGAATTAAGTTAAAGTGCGCAGGCAAGCCTTTCAATATATGAAGCAACTCTCTGGCGCTTTCCTCGGAATCATTAACGCCGTCAATCATCGCATATTCAAAGGAAATCCGGCGATTGGTGGCCGCGTAATAACGGCGGCAGGCACCTAAAAGCTCCTTTGTCGGATACGCCTTATTAATCGGCATAATGGTATCTCGCACTGCATCATTGGGGGCGTGCAGTGACACAGAAAGCGTCAATTGTAATTTATGCTTTGCAAGTTGATCAATTTTCGGCACAATACCGCAAGTGGACAAGCTAATATGTCGCATGGAAATATTCATGCCGTCAGGGCTGTTAATCAGCTCCAGAAATCGCAATACATTATCCATATTATCCAGTGGCTCCCCGATCCCCATCAGTACGATATGGGAAATGGGCAGTCCGGAGTCGATTTGTGTAAACAGCACTTGGTCTACCATTTCATGGGGCTCCAGCTTTCTTACCAGTCCACCTAGGGTGGATGCACAAAACGCACAGCCCATGCGGCAACCCACTTCTGAGGATATGCAAATCGTGTTGCCATAATGATACCGCATCAGCACGGTTTCCACACAATTCCCGTCGGAAAGCCGCCACAAATACTTGATTGTGCCGTCCTTTTGGGATTCCTGCTTGCGCACCACCTGTGGCACATAAATCGGATAGCTCTGCGAAAGCGTATCCCGCAGTGACTTCGGCAAATTTGTCATCTCGTCATAGCTGCCAACGCCCTTATGTAGCCAGGTATACACCTGCTTTGCCCGAAACATCGGTTGCCCCAATTCTTTCAAAATCGTGGCTATTTCCGATTGTGTCATGGATTTTAGGTTTGCGCTCATGCTTTCCTCCGTAATCTTGCAATAAAGAAGCCGTCTGTATCAAATTCACCCGGTACTAAGGTCATCATGCCGGTTGTATTTTGAGGCAGTGCTAACGGAAGCGTCAAGGCCTCTAGGTAAAAATCCGCATGCTTTGCTAAGAAGTGCTCTACAACGCCTTCATTTTCCGCGCGCACCAGCGTGCAAGTGGAATATAGTAATACGCCATTCGGTTTGACGTAATTTGCCTGATTTTCAAGAATTTTCAGCTGTAATTGCGGTAAGTCCGCCATTGTTTTGGGGTCTTTCTCCCGAATGTCCGGCTTTTTTCGGATAATTCCATAGCCGGAACATGGAACATCTGCCAGCACTACGTCCATTTTGTTCTGCCACTGGGATTGAAATTGTGTCGCATCTTGCTGCTGTACCTGTATGCAGTCAAAGCCAAGGCGACTGGCACCATTTTGTATCAATGCTGTTTTGTGGGCGTGGATATCACAGGAAATCACACTGCCAGCCCCTGCCAGCACTGCGGCAAAGCTCTTTCCACCGGGGGCTGCACAGCAGTCCAGAACCGCTCCCCCTTTGGGAATTCCCGCACACAACACGCTCAGTCGTGCTGCAGCATCTTGAATATAAAATTGGCCTTTCCGGAAGCTGTCCAGTTTCTCCACATTCCCCGTTCCCGACAGCACCAGACAATCTGCCTGCCAAGGATGGGGCCTTGCTTGAACACCCTGTGCATTTAATGCTTCAGATAAGGCATTTGTTGTTGTAATCAAAGTGTTGACCTGGGCCACAATTTCCGGCACACCGTTATTAGCAGCCAACATTGCTTCTATTCGATGTTCTCCAACGTAGCTTTGCAAAAAGTCAATCAATATCTGCGGATGACTATATCGATCCTGCAGTGTTGACGGCTGCTGTAACGTATCCTTTTGCCGTATGGCATTGCGTAGCACGCCGTTTACCAGTCCGGACGCAAACCTTTGCTTTTTGCAATATTGCTTCGTCAGTGCCACCGCTTCATTGACCGCTGCGGACTGAGGAATTTTATCCATGCAATACAGCTGATACAATCCCATATGCAAAATATCCCGCACAACAGGATGCAAGTCCTTCAGCTTACCGGTAAGCATCTGCCGCAGATAAAAGTCCAGCAAATGTCTGTTCTGTATCACGCCATAGCAAAGACGGGTAGCCAATGCCGCATCCCTGGAATCCAAACGGTCGCGGTTAATATATTCTTTTAGCACGCCATTGGACCAAGCCCCCTGTTTACGGCAGGCTATGAGTGCGTTTAGCGCTGTCTGTCTTGCTGACATATTATCCCTCCAAGGGGTGCCCTCTAAAATAATCCGGTGCTGCCATACGCTTTCCGCCTTCGGCTTGTAATGTGCGAATCTCCACTGCGCCTTCACCGCAGGCAACCAGTAAGCCGGTTTTGGTTAATCCCAAAATCTTTCCAGGCTGACCCTGACCATCCACAATTGCTGTGGAATATATCTTAAATTTCGTACCGCCCAATTCGGCAGTCGCCACCGGCCACGGGTTCATGCCGCGCACATGGTTGTGCACCTGTCTTGCTGTTTTACTCCAATCAATCGGGCACATTGTTTTATCCAGCATAGGCGCATAGGTTGCTGCTTCGTGGTTTTGTTGGGTGTGACAAACACTGCCCTTTTCCATGCAGCACATAGTCTTGCTCAGCAAATCCGCCCCCAGCACCGCCAAGCGTTCCAAAAGTTCACCTGCAGTTTCATCTTCACCGATGGGGGTTTCGGAAATATCAATAATATCTCCTGCATCCATCTCCCGACATAGATACATTGCCGTTACGCCGGTTTTCTTCTGTCCATCCAGCACTGCCCATTGATAAGGTGCGCTGCCTCGGTACTGCGGTAAGATGCTGGCGTGTATGTTAATACAGCCCCTTGGCGGAATGTCCAGCACACTTTGCGGCAAAATTCTGCCATAAGCCACCACAGCAATAACATCCGGATGCAAATCCCGAAGCTGCTGTACCGTTTCCTCTTGGCGGAAATTTTCAGGCTGAAATACCGGTAAATTGCGGCTAAGCGCCACCTCTTTTACCGGCGACATCACCAGCTTCATTCCACGTCCCTTAGGGCGGTCCGGCTGGGTATAAACACCCACTACATCAAAGCTGTCTGCTAACAGCTTTTTTAGACATACCGCCGCAATATCCGGCGTACCCATAAATACGATTCTCATGGCAACCTCCTAAAAGGTTATTCTTCATCCTCTGTCATCAGCTCTTCCTCTGTCAGGTATCGCTCCATCACTTGGGTATAGAGGATACCGTCCAAATGGTCCAGCTCATGGCAGAAGCAACGGCCAATCAACTCCTCGCCCTCCACTTCGAACCATTGTCCATTACGGTCCTGGGCGCGAACCTTCGCATAGTAAGGCCGCTTTACCAAGCCGTACTTACCCGGCACACTAAGGCAGCCTTCCGCGCCTTCCTGCTCACCGTCCGTTTCAATAAGCTCCGGATTGACTAGCTCCAAAATTTCCTTACCGGTATCCACAATCACCACGCGCCGCAAAATGCCCACCTGAGGCGCTGCCAAGCCAACGCCGTTGGCATCTTCCAGAGTTTCTGCCATATCATCCAGAAGATTATGCAGCTTTCGGTCAAATTTTTCCACCGGTCTGCAAACTTTATGCAGTGCCGGCTCTTTATCTGTCAGTATTTTACGCAATCCCATGTTTTTCCTTCTCTCATTCGTCATAACCGTTAACATCCGCAAAAACAGATATGCCGCGGTTAGTGCTATCCATGCCGAACTGTCGCAGCATATGGGCAATCAGCAGCCGCAAATTGCGGTTCATTTTACAACGCAATGTTAAACGATAGCGGTAATTATAGTTAATTTTAGGAACGGCACAAGGTGCCGGACCCAAGATTTGGCATCTCTCTTGTTCATATGCAGGCGTCTGCAGGCATGCATTTAAGCTATCACGGAATTTCGCCGCACCACGCATTACCCGCGCCTCCTCCTGCCCTAAAAACGTAATGGCTGCAATATCTGCAAAGGGTGGAAGATTTTGTATACGGCGCAGCTGAATTTCCATGTCGTAAAAGCTGTCATAATCCTGCTGGGCAGCGAGCGTAAAAACGCGATGCTCCGGCACCATGGTTTGAATCACAGCCTGTCCCGGTGTTTCCCCCCGACCGGCTCTGCCTACCACCTGCGTCAGCATATTAAAGGTCGTCTCCGCTGCACGATACGAGCCGGAATATAGGCTCATATCCGCATCCAAGACCCCCACCAAGGTAACATCCGGCAAATTGAGGCCTTTTGCCACCATTTGCGTGCCGATTAATACCGGCACGTGTTCCTTGGCAAATTGCTCTAGAATCTTTTCGTGTGTATTTACTGCATTGACCGTATCCGAGTCCATACGGCATATCGGCGCATCCGGCATAAGTGCCTGCAGTTGCTGCTCAACCTTTTGCGTGCCGGTGCCAATTTTCTTAATCGGGCCTCCACAAATTTCGCAACGTTGAGAAACCCTTTGAGAATAGCCGCAATAGTGACACATTAAGCGCTCATTGGCACTGTGATAGGTCAATTTTGCACTGCAGCGGGGACATTGCGGCGCCTCACCGCATTCCACGCACACAACGCTGCGACTATTGCCACGTCTGTTAAGGAAAAGGATTGTTTGCTTTTTCGCCGCGCTTGCCCGTTGGATTTCGGACTGTAAAAGATAGCTCAATGCCAAATCATTTCCTTGTTTTGTTTCTTCCTTCATGTCCACAATGTGCACCTTGGGAAGTGATTTCCCACCCCAGCGTTCCCGGAGCGTATAGAGATGATAGTCTCCCTGCTTTGCATGATACATTGCTTCCACAGAAGGCGTCGCTGAGCCTAAAAGCACCAACGCATTTTCCTTCGCTCCACGCCAAATCGCAACCTCTTTTGCTGAATAACGGGGTGTATTTTCGGACTTGTAGGAGTGCTCCTGCTCCTCATCCAATAGAATAATACCCAAATGAACAGCCGGTGCAAACACCGCACTACGGGTTCCTACAATCACACGTGCCTGTCCATCACGAATACGCTTCCATTGGTCATAGCGCTCTCCTGCTGACAGGCTGCTGTGCTGGACAGCCACCAGCTGGCCAAAATAAGCAGCCAACAGGCTGAGCAACTGGGATGTTAGTGCAATCTCCGGCACCAACAGCATGGCACTTTTGCCAACATCTAAGCATTGTTGTATTAATTTTAGATAAACCGCAGTTTTACCGGAGCCGGTAACACCGTAAAGTAGCGCAACCCCCGGCTTTTCCTGCGCCATCTGCACCGAAAGCTGTTGGTATGCTGCCTGTTGCTGTGCATTTAACGCCAAAGGCCCCTGCAGTTGGGCAGGACGAATTTCGCTGCATCGCAAAACCGGTCTATCTGTAAGCTCCAAATAGCCCAATTCTGCCAAGCGTTTTACTGTGGTTGGTTTTGCACCGGTAAAATAGCAAAGCTCCTTAACCGACACGCTTCCTACACTGCTCAGCGTCTGCAGCACTGCGCGCTGCATGGGAGAACGCGGGCATTGTGCCGCATACTCTCTGGCTTCCTCTGCCGAGGCAAGCAATGTGGCAATTTTCTCTGTCTTGTCTCCAAGGCGACGAGAAAAATCCGTTTCGTCAATTATCCATTTTTTTCGAACCAAATAGTGAATCGCAGCGCTGCGTATTTGCTCGTCCGGAATTCGATTCCGCAGAACCTCCGCGGTGGTTTCTCCGCCGCATGCAAGCAAAAATTGCAGGATATCCAAGGCAGCTTCCTGCCGTGGCGGTTTTTCCTGCCATGACATATCCTCCGTTAGACGATACGTAGACTTATGCTTAAACAAAAAGCCTGCCGGCAGTATGGCGCGAACAGCATCGTAAAAGGTGCAAAAATAACGTTCCCGCAAAAAGGCTGCCATACGGAGCATATATGGTGTCAGCAATGGAGCATCGTCCAACTGGCACTCAATTGCCTTCAGCTCTGCTCCGTCACCGTCCTCCACAGACAGCACAACTCCCTCGCTGCGTCGATTTCCTCTGCCAAAGGGAACCGCCACGCGCATACCTGCGGACAGCTCCATTCCCTCGGCAATACGATAGGAATAGGGTCTATCAATGGCAAAATTAGCCGCTGAAACAGCAACCTTCGCAATCATAGCCCATCCTCCCATCTTATTTTAGTTCATATACTCATCCTTTAAGCAACCGCTGAGTTCGCCATCGGCAACCTCACGAATTGCCAGTGTTACCGGCTTTTCAGGCAACTCTTCATTCAGTTCCTCTGCCTCTATCGCAATTTGGCGCGCACGCTGCGCAACCACATTTACCAGTAGGTAACGGCTTTGAATATCCTTCAAAAGATTTGCAATTGGTGGGTACAACATAGTGATTTCCTCCATTAATTCTCATTGCAGGCTTGTGCAATAATCTTGGTTATTTCCTCGGCACAGGTATCCACCTGCCCGTTAGTAACAACATAGTCATATTTTTGGCTTTGCTCCATTTCCCATTGGGCGCGAGCCAAGCGCAGCTTCATTTGCTCAGCAGAGGTGTCGCCCCGACCCTGCAAGCGCTGCTGCAGCGTCTGCATGGATGGCGGTTTTATAAAAATAAGCACGGCATCTTTTCTCTTTTGCTGCACTTGAAATGCGCCGTTGGGATCGATGTCTAAAATGACACTTCCATGCAGTAGCTTTTCATCCACCTGTTTTGCCGGTGTGCCATAGAAATGATCCATGTGGGCATCGTATTCCAAAAAAGCATCTTGCTCTATCATCTGTTCAAACTGCTCTTTTGTAACAAAGTAATAATTCACCCCATCAACCTCACCGGGGCGGGGTGCACGGGTAGTGGCCGAAACAGAAAAATATAAGTCCTCCCGGCCCTCCATGACCTTTGCCAGAACAGTGCTTTTCCCAACGCCGGACGCTCCGGATATCACAAACAGCTTTCCTTTGCTCATTGCTTATCCTCCAGCTTGTCTGTCCAGCGATTTGACAGTGTCTCCGGTTCCAGTGCCGAAAGAATGACGTGATCTGTGTCCATTAAAATAACAGCCTTGGTTTTATGCCCGTAGGATGCATCGATTAGCATCCCCCGTTCCTTAGCCTCTTGCACGACACGCTTGACCGGTGCAGAATCGGGAGAAACAATTGCCAGCAACCGATGGGCTGCAATCATACTGCCAAAGCCAATATTAATTAGTTTCATTGGAATTCCCTCGGCTTACTCAATATTTTGGGTTTGCTCACGAATTTTTTCCAGCTCCGCCTTCACATCCACAACGATACGTGCGAGCTGCACATCGGTGCACTTTGAACCGATGGTATTTGCCTCTCGGTTCATCTCCTGAAGCAAGAAATCCAGCTTGCGTCCTACTGCGCCGCCTGCAGACAGCATCGTATTCATTTGGGCTAGGTGGCTGCGCAGGCGAACCGTTTCCTCATCTACTGCAACCTTATCTGCAAAAATAGCAGCCTCCGTCAAAATGCGGCTTTCATCAATGTTCGTACTGGAAAGCACTTCCTGCAGCTTGGCTGTTAACCGTGCCCGATAATCAAGCACCGTTTGGGCATTGCCCTGCTCCACTTGTTCTACTAAGCGCAAGATGGTATTCCCACGGTTGCGAAGGTCGGCATCCAGTGCTGCGCCTTCCGTGCAGCGCATGGCGTCAAAGCCTGCAAGCGCTTCATTGACTGCCAGCATCAAATCATCCTGCAGTTGCTTTTCATCAACCTCCGGCTTTTCAACCGAAAATACCTCCGGCATTTTTGACAGCAAGGAAACACTTATGTCCTCACGAATCTGATATGTCTGTGCCATTTCCCGCATGGCAGAAAGATAGCCTTCCACCATTGTTTTATTCAGTGTAATGCTGGCATCCACGGCATTCTCCGATTTCACCGTGATGAAAACATCCACCTTTCCTCGGGAAACGCTTTGCTTAACCGCCTGCTTTACCGTTTCCTCAGCAAAGGACAGCATTCTAGGCAATTTTACATTGCAATCCAAATAGCGATTGTTTACAGAACGAATCTCCACTGTAAACTCACGCCCGTTAACGGTCTGCACCGCACGGCCATAGCCGGTCATACTCTTAATCAAGGTCATTATCCCCTTTTATATAGGCATTCGTAGCATAGCCCGTAATGGTATAAATAATATCACGCTTTCGCAGCACCTTACGGTCATAAACCGCAGCTAAGCAGATTCCCAAAGCAAACGCAGCCAAACCAACCGGCGCTCCCGTTTGCCATAGCACTGCCCCTATAAGATAACCTACAAAGAACAGAAGCAACGGAATAATATACAGCATTACTGCCGCCCATAGCACCGGAGCTGATTCTGTCTGTACAACAACCAGCTCGCCATTTTTCGCACCAATGGCGTTTACCGCAGTCAACAGCATTGTTTGCTTTGCCGCACCGCAGCCACTGCATTTATGACAGTCACCGGAGCAGGCACTTTCCCGTATGCGAATCACCTGCGCCGTGCCATCATTATTTGTCTGGCGCACGCGTACAACTTGTTCCATCAGCCGCCACCGCGGTGCGCAAGTGTTGCATACACGTAATAAGTGCCAACAACACCCACGGTATCAAACCCTGTATCAATAAAGATTTGCGCTTTTAATTTTCTCTCGCCCATTTCCTCATTGGTGCAATCAATACGTGCATATAAATCCTGCTCATCCATGGCGTCAATTTGCTCCGCTGTGCCTCTGACGGTTACATCCAGATCTTGACGCGCAAGTGTTACCGCAACATTTGCATTATTGTTGGCCAGAATTTTGGTGATGGTTATCACCTTGCTCTTCAGTCCCAGGAATTGGACGGACACCTTCGCTTCTGTCACTCCGGACAGATTTTCAATGCCCTCCGGCAAATTGATGGGGAAGGTAAATTCCTTATCCTCCAGCAGCTCAGCCAGGTTTATCGAGCCCAGGGTAATGCTGTCCAAGCTTTCCAGTAATTTCTCACCGCCGGCAACCTTAATAGTCATCGGGTCGATACGAATACTTGTATTTTCGTTGGTTGCACCGCCACCATAGGCGACCTCCAACAGCAACTGGACTTCCTTGACTCGCAAGATGCGCAATGTCATTTGAATTTCCGGAACATTTGTCTGCACCATCTGTGCATCCACCGGCACGCCATCAGCATTGCACAGCTTATAGCGGCAGGTTTGCGATATGGACTCGATTTTCCCATCCAAGTCCACCTCTATCACAGCTTGGGTGATTTGGTCAATTACTTCCTTCGGACCGGTAATGCTCACCTTTTCATAATCCAGCTCCACGCCGTCTGTGTCTGCAATGTATTCCGGCGGTGTTTCTCCAACATAGGAAAGATTGACGTCCACTTCTTTGGTTGCCCGCTCCGCAACCGTCACAGTAATTTCCTGCGGACGCTGATTGGATATTTCAAAAGACCGGTTAGGAAGAGATACCGAATAGCGTAACCTTTTTTCTCCTGCTCCATCAATCTTAGACAAATCCACAGAAACGGAAATATCCGAGGCTTTTAGGTTATTTAAATCAATCCGATTGCCCTTGATGCTTAGGGACACTTTGGGTGATGCATCCGACATTACCATTAAGCCGTTGTCATTGAGAATCACTTCATTGCTGAACGCAACAGGAATATCACTAAATGTTCTTTCCGACTCCTGACTAACCGTACTGACAACGTACACCCATAAGCCAAAGGCAATCGCGAGGGATACCAGCATAGATATGGCCTTATTTTTCATTTTGCTCCCCCCTGCTATTTTTTAGCCTTTGACGTAAACGAACCATCAGATTTTGCTGTTGTGGTGTTTCCTCGGTGCACAACTCATTTATAAGCAGCCGTTCCAATGTTTGCGGTGCCAAATGTCGCTTTAGCATACCGCCGACGGCAACAGAAATCGTACCCGTCTCCTCTGAGACAATTACCACCACTGCATCCGATGCCTCAGTAATACCTACCGCTGCACGGTGCCGCGTACCCAAATCCGCACTTAACCGGTTGCTGTCCGATAATGGCAACACGCAGCCTGCTGCGGCCACCTTGCCGTCTCGAATAATCACGGCACCGTCATGGAGCGCAGCCTTGGGAAAAAACACATTGCGAATCAGTTGCTCTGAAACCTGACCGTCGATTATGGTGCCGGTCTTAAAATGCTCCTCAAGCCGATGATCGCGGGCAAACACAATCAGCGCACCAACCTTTTCGCGACTCATTACCTCACAAGCGCGCACAGTCTGGATAATAACCGGTTCCATCTCCTGCACGTTCTTCGCAATGCCAAACAACCTGCGCAGGCGTACACTGCTGAGTTGATCTAACATTCTGCGCAATTCCGGCTGAAATAGAACCACCAACGCAATCAAGCCAACCTGCAAAAACTGATCCAGAATAAAGCTCAAGGTGTATAAATTCAGTCCTTTGGTCAGCCATGCCGTAATGATAATGGTCGCAATTGTCCCCGCAACCCGCATAGTGCCTGTGTTTTTAAGCAGCGGGGTTATCCGATATAACAAATACGCAACAATCACAATATCCAAGTAATCTGTGAACTGCATGTTCGCCAATTGTTGGAAGAAT
>JAZSAK010000083.1:0-2754 GCA_045601865.1 Faecousia sp.
TCTTAATGCCTTTTGGATTGGCGGTTTGATTTGCGTGTTGGGGCAGATTGCCTTAAATAGCTATAGCGCCTTGGGCCTGGATAAGCAGGATGCCGCCACGGCTACCTGTATGAGCCTAATTGCTCTTTCTGCCCTGCTTACGGGTTTGAGTTTATATGATGATATTGCCAAATTTGCCGGAGCCGGCACGCTGGTTCCCATTACCGGCTTTGCCAATTCCATTGCAGCGCCGGCAGTGGAGTTTAAGACAGAGGGATTCATTTTGGGAGTTGGAGCCAAGATGTTTACGATTGCGGGGCCGGTGATCGTGTACGGCGTGAGCGCTAGCGTGGTGTATGGGCTTATTTATTGGATAACAACGCTATTTTAAAGCAAAAGGCTTGGCCAATTGGTCAAGCCTTTTTCCAAAGCCAGAGGGCATATCCGCCGGAGATAAGCATAATCAGCAAAGCACTGCATACGTCTGCCAGCTGGGAAGTTGCTTGCCCGAATACGGTGTCGATCAAATTATGGAATGGTCCTTGCTCCAGTGCAAAGACGCTGCTGCCGTTAACAAATATGTGGCTTGCAATGCAGGGCCACAGGCTGCCTCCCTTCCAGACGATGATGGTATACAGAAAACCAATAATGATGGCGTAGCATATCTGCAGCAGTACTCCAATGGTATCTGCAGTATTGGCAAGGTTTACAATATGTCCAACACCGAAGGTCACGGCAGATACGATGATGGCAGTCCGCAGATTATCTTTTGCCATAGCCCTGAATAAAAAACCTCGGAAGATAATCTCCTCTACATAGCCTCCGACAGCCAAATTTACAGCCATTAACAGCGAAACGAAAACAGGTGCAGAAAATGCAACGCCATTTTTTAAATTCGTACAGGACATAACTGCGAGAGGAAGAAACCAAAGAAATGACTTTATGTTGCTTTTAAAGGAACATAAACCGTATTTTTCAGACAGACCGTTATTTACAATCCATAAGGTTGCAGCCAGTGCAAGTACAACAATGCAGATGACTGGGACCAGCATTTGCTGAACCGTTTTTGTTGCGAGGTTATCAAAGCCTCCGCAAAACTGCAATGCAATATTCATTACAATTACATATATGGCAATCCACACTAAGGCAAAAGTTACCTCGTTTTTCTCGTAAAGCTTCTTCACTTTCATGCACCTTCCTTTGCTACATAATTATAACACTCAGCAGCTATAATGTAAATACATGAGCGAATAGGTCCTAAGTTGACACACGCAGAGGGATCTGTGATCACCTGCAAAATTGCATAATCAATCATGTGACAGTTGCAACATTGCTTTCTTTCCTGTACAATAGACCTCAGGAGGCGATGACAATGAAAGATATCTTAAAAGAACTGGATTCCCCGCTGTTTGAGGGCATCGAGCCGGAGGACCGCATGGCGATGCTGGGCTGTACCGGTTATCATATCGGCTCATTTCATAAAGGGGATATCGTTGCGTTTGAGGATGAAAACATCAAGCACATAGGCATTGTTATTTCCGGCGCTGTGGATATGATTAAAGAAGATATCTGGGGCAATAAGACCATGCTGGTGCGGACCTGCAGGAACGAAGTGTTTGGGGAGACCTTTGCCTGCGGGTCGGATAATTTGTCTGTTGTGACTTTTCAGGCTTCAGAGGATTCTCAAATTTTGTTTATGCCATTTGACCGGGTGATGCGAAGCTGTACGATGGCCTGCCAGTTCCATCACCGGCTGATTGAAAACATGGTACGTGTGATTGCCAATAAGAATCGTGACCTGATGCGGAAAGTGGGAGTGGTATCCAAGCGTACCATCCGGGAAAAACTGCTGGCATATCTTTCTGTTCAGGCGCAGGTCCAGGAATCCCGCTACCTGGAGATTCCCTTTGGCAGAGTGGAACTGGCAGAGTACCTATGTGTTGACCGCAGTGCCCTAACAAGAGAGCTTGTAAAAATGAAAGAAGACGGACTTATCGACTACGACAGAAATTGTTTTCGGATTCTATAACAAAACACCGGATGATGTGACATTTGCAACATCAACCGGTGCTTTTTTATCCTATTATATAGGTAAAGGAGGGATCATTATGTTAGATGGATGCCAAGGAAAACCCCGTACGCCAACGATTATTGAGAAGGTCTGCCCCCAATGCGGTGAACTGATCGAACTGTTTTCCATCGACACGCAGATGGCCTGCGAGAAGTGCGGCTTCATCGCATATAACGATACCTTAAGCTGTGTGCAGTGGTGCCAGTATGCCAGAAAATGCGTGGGCGATGAAATGTACGAACACATGATGGAAATCGCCGCAGCGCAGAAAGCGCGCAAATAAAAGGAGGAATGATTATGATTCGAAGAATCATTACCATTGATGAAGAAAAATGCAACGGCTGCGGTCTGTGCGCTGATGCCTGTCACGAAGGCGCCATCGGCATTGTAGAAGGCAAGGCAAAGCTGCTCCGGGAGGATTACTGCGACGGTTTGGGTGATTGCCTGCCCGCTTGTCCTATGAATGCCATTTCCTTTGAAGAACGGGAAGCACCTGCATACAACGAAGCTGCCGTACTGGCTGCGAAGAAAGCCAAGGAGGCGACTTTGCCCTGCGGCTGTCCCGGCTCTGCATGCCAGAGTGTGCAGAACGCATCCAGCCAGCTGCAAAATTTCCCCATACAGATCAAGCTGCTGCCGCCCAATGCACCTTATTTTGACGGAGCAGATTTGCTGATTGCCGCCGACTGCACCGCCTATTCATA
>JAZSAK010000084.1:0-4700 GCA_045601865.1 Faecousia sp.
GCTGTGCAAACATCCATTAAAATAACATCTAGTTTGTTAGAATGGCAAAAAGCCTCAGCAAATAACGCGCTTTCCACAGAACCGACAAGCTCATAATTCTCACTTTTTTCAATATAGATTTCCAAAAGTTGACGAGCCATATGGTCATCTTCTACAAGTAACACTTTAATCATACAAGCTTGCCTCCTTTCATCGGCAAGGTTACAGTAAGGGTAAATTCAGGGAAACTATCAACAATCATAGATCCGCCCTCCCTCTCAATCTTTCGGCGTAAAGAACTAAGTCCCCCGCCTTCAATAACCTCTTCTTTAGGTTGTTCGCCATCGTTGGTAAACTGTGCAATATAATCATAAATATCGTGAAGGAAATGTATATATAAAGTTTTAGCGCCAGCATGACCTATAGCATTGGTTAATGCCTCTGCCGCTGCTTGTCCAAACTTTTTTTGCAAATTTCAGCCAAAACTCGAAAAGAAGCAAAAAAACGCTTGACTTTTTTTCTTCGTCTGATATAATGATTTTCGCTGTCGGACAGACGGCGAACAGAATAGCTTTTCGGTCGAACAGCATGGAGAAGTCGCGTAGCTGGTCGAGCGCGCACGATTGGAAATCGTGTATACCCCAAAAGGGTATCGAGGGTTCGAATCCCTCCTTCTCCGCCATAACGGGACGTCAATTTTGATAGAATTGGCGTCCTGTATTTTTTGCATTTAAATGGTTCAAATCCCTCTGTTATAAAAATAACACCCACCGAATGGCGGGTGTTATTTTTATGGCGGAGAAGGAGGGATTTGCCCCCTCGATACCCTTTTGGGGTATACACGATTTCCAATCGTGCGCGCTCGGCCAGCTACGCGACTTCTCCATCTGATTTTGGTCAGCCAGTACATAGTACAACACTTGCCTATATTTGTCAAGTACCAATTTGCAGTTTATTCGCACAAAGGGCCTGCCAAATCGGCAGGCCCAAATACACATTTATTCAGCGAAAGCTGTAAGGCTTTTGCTGTCCAGCATATTAAATTCTGCTATGAATGAAGCAAGTTCCTTTGCAATCTGCTTTGCTCCACCGATACGGTTACTTTCAATATTCAATGGCAATAGCGGATCATGCAAGGAAAGTCGAAGCAAGAACCAACCATCACCGTGGGCGTCATCCAAATTCACACGAATACCCTCGAAATTACTTGGCGCAATCGACCAACCTATTTTTGTTTTTGCATAATCTGACAACTGATCAATCACCTGCTGACCGTATTCCTTAAAATCCTCAGCTAAAATATTCATGCGGAATTCCACGCTCTGCGCAGGCTCTTCCAGCGTTGCAATCAAGGATTCCAGGGTATAGCCCTCTTTTCTTCCTCGCGCCAGCTCAATTAGCAGTTTTGTTACCAAATACGCACCGTCATCCAGGAAATAGTTCTCCTTCAGTGCGCCATGTCCGGAGGTTTCAATTGCAAGCTGGCTGTCCTGACCGGCATTGTTTAAGCGGATGGATTCATTGATTACATTACGGTATCCTCTTTTAAAGCGGTGATGAATGCCACCCTTTTCTGCAATAAACTTTGCAAGGCCTGTTGAAGTAATAGAGTCGGTAACTATGGTTGTGCCAGGATGTTCCCGCAGCAAAATTGCAGATAACATAGCAATAATGCGGTTTCGGTTCAGTTCACTGCCATCGGATAGTACTGCACCGGCGCGGTCTACATCCGTATCAAAAATAATACCCAAATCAGCATTGGCCTGCCGAACAGCGTCCATAATACTCTGCATCGCAATCTTGTCCTCAGGATTGGGAATATGGTTGGGAAAACGACCGTCCGGATCTAAATAACAACTGCCCTCTGTATCCGCACCAAGAGGCTTCAGCACCTTCTCGACATAAAAACCACCTGCTCCGTTTCCGGCATCTACGACAATTTTGAAGCCTGCAAGCGGTTTCTCCTCACCGGTAGCACAGCGGATTTTCTCAGCGAGAATTTCGCTGTATGTATCCATAAACGTGCCGGTCTCAAGTTTTCCAACTGGCAAATTCGTATTCGCATTACCACCGGCAAATGTAAGGATTTCCTTAATATCCGACTTTTCCAGTCCGCCGTCTTTCGTAAAGAACTTAAAGCCATTGCGATTATAGGGCAAATGGCTGGCAGTAATCATAACAGTGCCATCATAGCAATGTCCCTGCGTGACTGTCGCCATAAACATTGCAGGCGTACTAGCCATACCAAAATCCGTAACACAGATTCCCTGCTGAACCATTGCATCGCATAGCCAACCACAAAGCGTTTCGCCGGACAGACGGGAATCCCTGCCAACCGCCACTCGGATATCGCTTGTCTTACCTGTTTTCTTCATTAGCCAAAAAGCAAAGCCTCTGCCAATATCTCGGCAAGCCTGCTCTGTTAAATTGATGTGTTGGCCTTCAACACCCTCCAAGGCAACTCCGCGAATATCACTGCCATTTTGTAATTTACTATAATCCATAAGAGACCTCCAACGATATACTCACGCTATCATACCATGACCCAGCATAAAAAGCAAACAAAATCCCCCTCGCACGAGGGGAATTTTGTCAAAAATTACGTTGTTTTTTCATGCTGTGTACCAAAGTAAAAGGATATCACACTGGAAACAATAATCATTACATCGTCAGACTGAATATCACCTCTTAGTGCCAAAACGGCAAATACTGCAATGACAGCCACAGTAACCACCGTTTTTACCTTGACCATATTGGCAAGATTCTTTTTTAAGTTTTCCACAATACACCTCCTAGTTTGGATTATGAAAACGCTCTAAATCCTCAATTCTGTGATTGATTACCTTAATTTCATGCTCCACCACGGGCATCCGCTGCGCAAAGTTGTTATGGGCGCGAACCTCCCGGGTCAGCTCCTCCAATTTTGTGTCAGTAACTGCTTGCGAAATTTTCATAGAGCTTTCACTTTTCTTAGCTGTTGCACTGCAGGTTGTGATTACACCAATCAAAGAAAGTCCACCGGTAATCAGGGCAACAACAATTGCCTCACTCATGCAGCATCAACCCCAAGCAAACAGCTAAGCGTCTTAACATCTACGACTCCATTTGCCGGCAAGTTACAATCATTTTGGTATGCCTTCACCGCTTTCTCCGTTTGCCCACCGAATTCACCGTCAACGCCATAGCTGCCACAACTGTATCCACGACCAATCAATAGCATCTGTATTGCTTCCACCAATTCACCTGAACATCCCTTACTGGCTACTGGAACAGTTAATGCGTAATTCTTATTCGACTGCTGTATTACTGCATCGTAGCTCAGCCAAGGCAGCTTGCCGTGTTTTTCCCACTTGCGCCCGTTGTAGCCGGACTTTGTTCCAATGTTGTGCACAGCCGTATACTGCACGCCGTCTTTCCATCTGTATGTACACTCTACCGCCAGCCCGTTGCCCACGTAAACGCCGCAATGGCCCTCTGTCCAAAGATATTCCCCAATGCAGATGTTGCTAAAGTCAGCCGAAACATCCTTGCAAAGCTTTATCATAGCATCGGCATTTATATCAGGAACGCTGTTGCTCCCATATTCCGCACCGCCATAATTTTGATTTACAGCCCCGTCAAACCCCCACAGGACTGACTTGATAAAACAGATGCAATCAAAGCCAAAGGTTCTGGGTGTAGCTGCATTTATTTTCTCCATCCGGGCGCTATTGCGGTTAAAGCCATAGGCGTTAATGGCGCGGTTCTTGTTCGCACTATTCATCGGCCAGCCAAATGCGCCCAATACATACAGCGTCGGTAGCTCCACTACTTTTTCACAGGCCTTCGCAAATTCTTTTCCGGTTTTTATCATGTTCCTTCCTCCTCTATTGTTTCTTCCGCAGGCTGTTCACTTTCCTCAATCTCAGTCCACTTTTTTTCGTCCTCGCCATCGGCAAGATAGACCACTTTCGCGTAATGCTCGCCATCGGTGAGGACTTTGCCCTCATCAGCATATAGAATTTTCCGTTGTTTCATAATTTCCTCCTTATACAAGTGCAATCGTCCAATTTGGTTTTGTGGCAATCAAGCTTGCCCACTGCTCGTCGGTAAAGCTATTGGATTTTGCTGTTGCAGAAAATGTTACAGTCAAGCCCGTTGTGGTTTCGGAAAGCGCATTGATAACGCTTTCAATACTGGGCTTGGAAAGCAATGGGCTATTCGCAAAGGAAAGCCCATTTTTTGCAATCGTTCCCTCAACAGTAATGTTTTGTAATTTTGAGCAACCTGCAAACCAACTTGAGTATGTTATTGACGACGTAACGATAACTTTATCTATCGTCACAAGACTATGCATGGTATTAAAAACCGACTGCATAGTACCGCTGCATCTTGACATGTCAATAATGCCAAGTCTTGTGAAACCAGAGCTTAAAAAGGCATTTGAAAGATTTGTAGCTTTTGATAAATCCAACGCCACACCGCATTGCTCCAGGCGCTCAACCAGGTCAACTGCAATTTTTGTGTTTGCAAACATATATCTGCAAGTACCCGCTGGCTTTATGTCATACTTTGGCTTAAAATTGTCTTCCGTCCAACCGGTTCCGGAAATGCCCCATTCATAATTTGTTCTGTCTCCATTCTCTTGAAACGCATCCCAAAATGTGTCATACGCCGTCTCCGGCGGGACATTCACCACGATATCCCGGTCGCAGTATTTACCCTTGGTCGGCAGACGGACA
>JAZSAK010000085.1:0-17289 GCA_045601865.1 Faecousia sp.
AATGAGGATATTCCTACGGCAATTTCCGATGTTCTGGGGCATAGCCATCGAGAGCGGATTAACTCGTTGGTGTGCGATACCATATTGGTGTCCCGGGAGGCAGGGGAAATAGCGCTGTCTCCCAAAGTAGAGCAGGCACTGAAGGATTTACGCGCATTTATGTTTGAACGGGTATATCGCAACCCTGTGGCAAAAGGGGAGGAAAGTAAGGCGAAGGCCATGTTGATGAGGATGTATGAACATTATGTCAACTATCCGGAAAAACTTCCTACTGACTTTCAGCCACAAATGTCCTTTGATGGCATTGAACGCACTGTGTGCGATTATATTGCCGGCATGACGGATAAATACGCTGTGGACAAATATACGGAGATTTTTATTCCTGCGACTTGGCAAGTTAGGGGATAGTGTGTTATAATACACAAATATATGAAAGGAGGAACGGATGATGGCTTTTCCTGCGTCTTTTATTGATGAACTGGTTGCGCGCAATCCCATCGAGGATGTGGTTGGTCAGCACGTAAATCTCAAGCGCGCCGGCGCAAATATGTTTGGTCTATGCCCATTTCATGGAGAAAAAACGGCATCGTTTTCCGTTGCTCCCGATAAAGGTATTTATTATTGCTTTGGTTGCCATAAGGGTGGCGGTGTTATCAATTTTCAGATGGAAATTGAGGGACTTAGCTATCCGGATGCAGTGCGCGCTTTGGCGAAACGCGTGGGCATGAGCGTTCCGGAGGATGAACAGTACCAAAGTCGCTATCACCAACAAGAACGCCTGTGGGCATTGCACAAGGAGGCGGCGCGCTTTTTTCATAGTCAGCTATACAGTCCCATTGGTGCAAATGCGTTGCAATATGCTTTGGGTCGCGGTATGAGCAAGAGTGTTCTTACCACCTTTGGCGTTGGCTATGCGCCGGATAGCTGGGATAGCTTGGTCAAAGCCATGCGTGCGAAGGGATATACCGACCAAGAACTGAAGGATTCCGGCTTGGTGACCGTTTCTCAGAAAAACGGCAATCTGTTTGACCGTTTTCGGGATCGATTAATGTTCCCCATTATTGATGTACGGGGCAATGTGATTGCCTTCGGTGGGCGCATTATTAAGAAGGATGACAATGCCGCTAAATACTTAAATTCTCCGGAAACCTTGATTTTCAACAAGCGAAAGAACCTTTTTGGCTTGAATCTTGCCAAAAAAAGTAAAGAAAATAGCTTGATTTTGGTAGAGGGCAATATCGATGTTGTGGCACTGCACCAATACGGTTTTGATAACGCTGTGGCATCGCTTGGTACCAGCTTAACAGAGGAACAGGCTGCGCTGATTACACGCTATGCAGACCGGGTTATTTTGATTTATGACGCCGATAATGCCGGGCAGAATGCAACCAAGCGTGCGATTCCGATACTGGAAAAAGCCGGCTTGCAAGTGAAGGTGCTGCAAATTTCAGATGCCAAAGACCCGGATGAATTTCTGAAAAAATTCGGCGCGGACCGCTTCCGTAATTTGCTGCAAGGCTCTGCCAATCGAGTGGAGTACCAGCTGAGCGCCATTCGACAAAAATACGATATTCGAATTGACGAGCAAAAAGTGAAATTTTTGCAGGAAACGGCAGATTTGATTTGTACGCTTAGCAGTGCAGTACAACGAGAGGTATACGGAGCCAGAATTGCGGAGGCTGCGAAAATCAGCACTGAAGCCATGAAGCTGGAAATCGACCGCGCATACAAGCGTCGTGTCATCCGAGCCAAAAAAAAGCAGGAACAAATTGACTTGGCACCGGAGCGGAAGCTGCAGCCGCAATCGCGCAATATCCGCTATGATAATATTAAATCTGCAGTGGCGGAAGAAGCGGTGATTGCGCAGATTCTGCAGGAGCCTGCGCTTTTTGCAGATGCAGTGTCTCTTCGCGCTGAAATGTTTTCATCTCCTCTTTTGGGGAAGGTATACGAACAGCTACGTAGTCGCAATGAAAAGGGAATGGATGTTTCTGTGGCGGTGCTGGAGAATCTAAGCACAGATGAGATATCGCACATAACCCATCTGCTGCAACGCCAACAAGGACCGGTGAGTCAGTCTGCCTTCGCGGACTGTGTGCGTACCATTCAGGCGGAGCATCAGCTGTCACAGGTGGCAAATGAGGATGACCTGCTGGCATTGCAAAACAAGCTCAAACAAAGAAAAGGAATCAACAAATGACATCCGATTTGAAAGAAATTCCGGCGCACGGCATGGAAAGTGTGCGTCAGTATTTGCAGGAAATTCGACAGTATCCCCGCTTGAATCCAGAGGAGGAGCTGCAATTGGCAAAGCAATGCGCGCAGGGGGACAAGTCTGCGATTCGCCAAATGGTAAACGCCAACCTGCGATTGGTGGTCAGCGTAGCCAGAGAGTATATAGGCTATGGCGTTCCCTTTCTGGATTTAATTCAGGAGGGAAGTATCGGCTTGCTGGTCGCTGCAGAGAAGTTTGACTATACACTGAATTATCGGTTCTCTACATACGCGACGAAGTGGATTCGCCAGGGCATTACCCGCTGCTTGCACAACCATAGTCTGATTCGTGTACCTGTCTATACGGCAGATAAAATCCGCAAGGTTTTTCTTGTAAAGCAGCAATTATTACAAAAAAACGGTGAAGAACCTACGCCGGAACAAATAGCAAAGGGATGTGACATGTCAGAGCAACGGGTTCGGCAGTTGTTGCAGCTAAATCCGGAGATTTGTTCTTTGGATACTCCCGTAGGTGACGGTGAAGACGCGTTTGGTATGCTGCTGGAAAATTCCACCGCAACACAGCCCTATGAGGAATTGGTACGCCAAGAACTGGAGCAGACCATGGATGCACTTTTGGTTGCACTTACACAACGCCAGCAACAAGTATTACGCCTGCGCTTTGGCATGGAGGACGGTGTCTGTTATTCTTTGGAGCAGATTGGCCTGCGCTTGGACATTTCCAAGGAAAGGGTTCGCCAAATTGAAAAGCAGGCAATGGAAAAGCTACAGAAGCTGGGCAGCTCCATGGGATTGGAGGATTTTTTGATATGATAGAGTTCGAATTCGAACAACCCGCATGGAAATCGGTATTAAAAGCACGTAATGGTGGCACAAGCTTGTCCGCTGCGCATTTTCTTGCCATGATGGAGCAAGAGCCGCAGGGAGACTTCGAGGAAGCATTGAACTTGCTGGATCAGCTGGATATTTTGCTGGACACTTCTGATTTGCCCGCATATCCGGGAGATACAGAGCTGGCAAAACGGCTTAGCATGGAAATGCAGCTTGTGCAGGAAAATAAATTGCTACATGGGCTGGAAGAAAATGACCCATTGCGTCTGTATTTGGAGGAAATTTCCGCGGTTTCTGCCTGCGCAGATTTGCAGACACTTGTGTTTCAATGTGGACAAGGCGATGAAAACGCTATGGCACAGCTTACGGACTGCATGCTGGGCTATGTGGTGGAAAAGGCATTTTCCTATGTGGGGCAAGGCGTTTTGCTGCTGGATTTGATTCAGGAGGGAAGTCTTGCGCTGTGGCAGACAGTCAGAAATTATCAGGATGGTGACTTTATATGCCTTTGTAATCGTGCAATCGCGAGAACAATGGCCAATACCATTGTATCCCAAGCTAAAGCCAACGGCGTTGGACAAAAAATGCGCCAAACAATGGAGGCTTATCGTGAAGCAGATGCGCGCCTTTTGGGGGAATTCGGTCGCAATCCGACACTGGAGGAAATTGCAGCAGAGCTACACATATCCGTAGAAGAAGCTGCTGCAGTGGAGGAAACCCTGGAGGCGGCACGGATGCTCTATCGCGCAAAGGCGAAGGAGCAATCTGTGCAACCACAGCCGGAGGATGAGCAGGCGGTTGAAGACACTGCTTATTTCCAAATGCGCCAGCGCATTGCGGAGCTGCTGAGCAATCTGCGTGAAGAAGATGCAAAGCTTTTAACGCTGCGATTTGGTTTGGAAGGCACAGCGCCGTTATCGCCGGAGGATACCGGCTTAAAATTAGGACTTACTGCGCAGGAGGTGGTGGCGAAGGAAGCTGCTGCACTTGCCATGCTACGTAGTAAATAAAAAGAAATGGGGATATAAATTATGGCGAAAACATTTGCAATTGCCATTGATGGTCCGGCAGGTGCCGGAAAAAGTACCATTGCCAAGCGCTTGGCAAAGGAATTGGGATATCAGTATGTGGATACCGGTGCGATATATCGCACTGTGGCATACTTTTTGGATTTATGGGGTGTTAGCCCGAAAGATGTGGACGGCGTGGAGCGCTATATTGACGAGCTGACAATTGGTATCGAGTATGATGAAGATGGCCTGCAACACATGATTATGAACGGCATGGATGTCACCGGAGAAATCCGCACACAGGACATTTCGCAGAAAGCCAGCCTTGTTTCTGCCCATGCTGTGGTGCGCGATGTGCTGCTGGATATGCAAAGGGATGTGGCAAAGCAGTACAATGTCATTATGGATGGCAGAGATATTGGAACGGTTGTGCTCCCCAATGCGGATGTAAAAATTTTCCTGACTGCCACTGCCGAGGTGCGGGCAAAGCGCCGTACAGATGAGCTGCTCGCCAAGGGACAAAAGGCGGATTTTGATACCATTTTGAAGGAAATACAGCAACGGGATTATCAAGATACCCACCGTGCCATTGCACCGTTGAAGCAGGCAAAGGATGCGGTGCTGCTGGATACTTCCGATTTGGACATCGAAGGCGTTGTTGCCGCTATGCGGGAAATTGTAGGAAAGAAGATTTCTCTATGAGCATAACAGTAGCAAACAGTGCCGGATTCTGTTTTGGTGTCAACCGCGCAGTGGAAACAGTGGAAAAGGCGGCCGCTGAGGGTAAGCGGGTAGTGACCCTAGGCCCAATTATCCATAACCGCCATGTAGTTGCAAAATTTAACGAAATGGGTGTGCAGGTGATTGACACTCCCCAGGATGCCGAAGCGGGAATGACAGTAATTATCCGTTCCCATGGTGTATCCAAAGCGGTATGTGATGCGCTGGAAAAGCAAGGCGTGGAAGTGGTGGATGCCACTTGCCCCTTTGTTAAGCGCATTCATGGAATCGTGGAAAAGGCAGAGCAAGAGGGGAGACTGCCTATCATCATGGGCACACGTTCCCACCCTGAGGTGGAGGGAATCGCCGGATGGTGTGGTGATTGTAGAATTTTCGAATCGCCGGAGGAGCTGCAGGCGTGGGCAAATAGCGGAGAAATTGCTGCCGAAACACCGCTGTGCATGGTTTCGCAGACCACATCTACGGAAATATCCTGGAAAAAAAGCGTCCAAATTGCAAAAAAACAGTTTACTAACGTAAAAATATTTGATACAATATGCAGAGCGACAGAACTTCGGCAATCTGAAGCAGCGCAACTAAGTGGTGAGAATCAAGCCATGGTGGTGGTTGGTGACGCAAAGAGCTCTAACACCGGCCGATTGGTTATGATTTGTCGAGAGCACTGTGATAAGGTGGTATTGGTAGACAATGCGTCTGAACTGGTACCGGAATTTTTTGCCTGCGCAACCAATGTTGGAATCACTGCCGGTGCATCAACACCGGCGTGGATAATAAAGGAGGTCAATAAGACTATGAGCGAAATTTTGAATGCTGATGCTGTGCAGGAGGACTTTGAGGCACTTCTGGAACAGTCCATCAAGACTTTAAATACAGGAGATAAGGTCACTGGTATCGTCACTGGCATCGGCAACACCGAGGTCCAGGTGGATTTGGGCACAAAACATGCCGGCTACATTCCCTATGACGAAGTGAGTGCAGACCCTGCTGTAAAGGCTGAGGACATCTTGAAGGTTGGCGACGAGGTTGAAGTGTTTGTCGTCCGCGTTAACGACCAAGAGGGTACTGTGCAGCTGAGCAAGAAGAAGCTGGATGGCATGAAGATTTGGGACGATATGGCTGCCTATGCAGAGGAGAAGACCACGGTAGAAGGCACTGTTACCGAGGAAAATAAGGGTGGCTTGGTTGCAAATATTAAGGGCATCCGCGTGTTTGTTCCTGCTTCGCAGTCCGGTGTTGCCAAGGGTGGCGACATGGCCGGTATGGTTGGTAAGACCGTGCAGATGAAGATTACCGAGGTGAACCGTGCACGCCGCCGTGTTATCGGCTCGATTCGCGCTGTTTCTTCCGAAGCGCGCAAGGCAAATCAGGAAAAGATTTGGGCAGAGATTGAGCAGGGTAAGAAGTACCATGGTACTGTTAAGTCCTTGACTGCATATGGTGCGTTTGTGGATATTGGTGGCGTGGATGGCATGGTTCACGTATCTGAGCTGAGCTGGAATCGCATTAAGACACCTGCAGACGTTGTCAGCGTGGGAGACGAAATTGATGTTTATGTCATCTCCTTTGACGCAGAAAAGCGTAAGATTTCCTTGGGCTATAAGACACCGGATATGAATCCTTGGAATCAATTCATGACTGCTTACAGCGTAGGCGATGTTGTGGATGTAAAGATTGTTAAGCTGATGAATTTTGGCGCATTTGCTGAGATTCTGCCTGGTGTTGACGGTTTGATTCACATTTCTCAGATTGCCAACAAGCGTATCGAGAAGCCTGAGGATGTTTTGGCTGAAGGCCAAAGCGTGCAGGTTAAGATTACAGAGATCGATGCAGAAAACAAGCGCATCTCTTTGTCTATCCGCGCTTTGCTGGAGCCTATTGCAGAAGAAACTGAGGAAGCTGAGGTAGCTGAGGCAGCTGAAAAAGCACAGGCCGAATAAAAAAGAACCTACATACCGGAGCCGGATTTCCGGCTCCGGTATTTGTATTAGGAGGAAGTTATGGTTAAGCATATTGTCATGTATACCCTGAAAGAGGGAGTAAATAAAAAAGAAGCTGTGGAGCTGATTCGCTCGGTGTTAGAGCCGCTGGTAGGAAAAATTCCTGGCTTGCAGCATTTGGAGGTGCGTCAGGCGTATCAAGGCTTGGATTATGCTTTGTATTCCGAATTTGACAGCCAAGAGGCACTTTCTTCCTATGCGGTACACCCCCTGCATTTGGCTGCAAAAGAACAATTCCATCATCTGCTGGCAAGCAGATATTGCGCTGATTACGAATATTAAGGAGAATGCTATGAAAGCGGTAGTAACTGTTGTTGGGAAGGACCGTGTTGGCATTATTGGTAATGTATGTCTCAAATTAGCGCAGTTTAATGTGAATGTTTTGGACATCAGCCAGACGGTTATGCAGGGGTATTTTACCATGATGATGGTGGTAGATGTGTCCCAGAGCAATATTCCAGTTGCAGATTTGGCTGTTGCCATGGAAGATACCGGTAAGGAAATGGGATTGTCTATACGCTTGCAGCGTGAGGATATTTTCCAGGCCATGCATCGTATCTGAGGTGGGAGTATGCTAAACACAAAGGATATTTTGCAAACGCAAGACATGATTGATAAGCGGCATTTGGATATTCGCACAATCACCATGGGCATTAGCCTGTTGGATTGTGCAGATACGGACATTGAAGAATGCTGTAAAAAGATTTACAACAAGATTACACGGTGCGCCAGGGATTTGGTGCGTGTGGGCGAGGAAATTGAAAGAGAATTTGGCATTCCCATTGTGAACAAGCGTATCTCTGTTACCCCGATTTCCCTGGTTGCTGGTTCTTGCAATGCGGATAATTATGTAGATATTGCAAAAACCTTAGACGCTGCCGCAAAACACTGCGGTGTCAACTTCATTGGCGGCTTTTCTGCCTTGGTGCAGAAGGGGTGTACAGCAGGCGATTGGAAGCTGATTCGTTCCATTCCCGAGGCAATGCGACAAACGGAGCGCGTCTGCGCCAGTGTGAATGTGGGTTCAACTAAAGCTGGCATTAATATGGACGCAGTTGCGGAAATGGGACGCATTATCAAGGAAACAGCCCAGCTGACTGCGGATAATGATGGCTTGGGCTGTGCAAAGCTGGTGGTATTTGCCAATGCTGTGGAAGATAATCCTTTTATGGCAGGAGCTTTTCATGGCGTGGGCGAACCGGAATGCGTGCTGAATGTAGGCGTTTCTGGGCCGGGTGTTGTGCATCATGCTTTACAGAGTGTCAAGGGTCAGCCTTTTGATGTGGTGGCAGAAACCGTTAAAAAAACCGCGTTTCAAATTACCCGCATGGGTCAATTGGTTGGGCAAGAGGCATCTCGCCGGTTGAACATTCCGTTTGGCATTGTAGATTTAAGCCTTGCTCCTACCCCTGCGGTGGGTGACAGTGTAGCGAGAATTTTGGAGGAAATGGGCTTGGAGGTCTGCGGCACGCATGGCACAACGGCGGCACTGGCGCTGTTGAATGATGCAGTGAAGAAGGGCGGCGTTATGGCATCCAATCATGTGGGTGGCTTATCCGGTGCGTTTATTCCCGTATCCGAGGACGAGGGGATGATTGCTGCTGCTGAAGGCGGTACGTTGACCCTTTCTAAGCTGGAAGCCATGACCTGCGTGTGCAGCGTGGGACTGGATATGATTGCCGTTCCTGGTGATACCAGCGCGCAAACCATATCTGCTATCATTGCCGATGAAGCGGCAATCGGTATGGTCAACACCAAAACGACTGCTGTGCGCATCATTCCTGCTCCTGGTAAGGCGGTAGGAGACCGTGTGGAAATGGGTGGCTTACTTGGCAGTGCACCGGTTATGCCGGTACATAGCGAAAGCGCAGATGTATTCATTGCCCGTGGTGGTCGCATACCTGCACCAATTCAAAGCTTAAAGAACTAAAAGTACAAGAAAACCGCCTGAAAAGGCGGTTTTTTCTTAGCAATAGCACTTGCTTTTTCAAAAAAACTGTGCTATCATTGACTTGATATCGAAAAAAGCGAGGAACGGGTCGTCGAATACGAAACGCACTGCTTCAGCGAATGCGGGATGGTGAAAGCCGCATGGGTGCAGTATTGGGCTTTCCCCCGGGAGCTGCTGCCTGAAAGATTAGTAGGGTTCGCCGCGTGACTGCGTTAACAGTCTTGGATGTGCTTGCATCTGAAAAGTGCGCCGCAAGGCGAATCGTGGGTGGTACCGCGGAAGGAACTCCTTTCGTCCCAAATATGGGATGGAAGGTTTATTTTTTTTGTAAATGATCCGTAAGGAGGAAATGATATGAAGCAACAATTAGAAAATATTCGCGCTCAGGCCATGGCGGCTTTGGACGCAGCGCAAACATCTGCCGCACTGGAAGAATTGCGTGTTCAGTTTTTGGGCAAAAAGGGTGAACTCACTGCCGTTTTGAAAATGATGGGCAAGCTTTCCCCCGAGGAGCGACCCGTGATGGGGCAAATGGCAAACTCCGTGCGTGCAGAAATTGAAGCGAAGCTGGATGAGTGCAAGGTGGTACTTGGCGCCGCCGCTATGGAACGGAAATTGGCAGAGGAAGCATTGGATGTTACCATCCCTGGCGACGCAATTACCATGGGTCATCAGCATCCTATGAATATGGTTCTGCAGGAGATTAAGGAAATATTTGTTGGCATGGGCTATCAGGTGGTAGACGGTCCTGAGGTTGAGCTGGCAAGCTATAACTTTACACGGCTGAATATAGAGGAGGGTCACCCCTCCCGTGACCGCAGTGATACGTTCTATTTTAATGATGATGACAGCGTGCTGCTGCGTACCCAGACCAGCCCCATGCAGATTCGCTTTATGGAGAACAATAAACCGCCGCTGTGTATGCTTGCGCCTGGTCGTGTATTCCGCAAGGACGAAGCAGACGCTACCCACAGTCCCATGTTCCATCAGATTGAGGGCTTGGTTGTGGATGAGCACATCACCATGGGTGACCTCAAGGGTGCACTGGTTGCCATTATGAAGAAAATTTACGGCGAGGACTCCCAAATGCGGTTCCGTCCCCACCATTTCCCCTTCACGGAGCCTAGCTGCGAAATGGATATGCAGTGCCATAAGTGCCACGGCACCGGCGAGGTAGACGGCAATGTTTGCTCCACCTGCCATGGCGAAGGCTGGATTGAACTGCTGGGCGCCGGCATGGTGCACCCGGATGTGCTGCGTAATTGCGGCATTGACCCGGAAAAGTACAGCGGCTTTGCTTTCGGTATGGGCTTGGAGCGTATGGCAATGGGTCGGTTGAAAATTACAGATTTACGGCTGATTTTTGACAACGATGTTCGGTTCCTGAACCAGTTCTAAGGAGGGATAACACATGAAACTCAACAGAAAATGGATCCATGAGGAGTTCGTGGACTTGTCCAATATCTCCGATAAAGAATATGTGGAAACCATGACTGTATTCGGTCAAAAGGTAGAAACATGGGAGCGTATGGATGCGGAAATTCGCAATGTTAAGGTGGGCAAGGTGGTTTCCATCGTCCGCCATGAAAATTCTGACCATATGTGGGTTTGCCAAGTGGATGTGGGCGAAAATGAACCTGTGCAAATTGTTACCGGTGCGCAGAATGTGCAAGAAGGCGATTTGGTGCCTGCCGCGTTGCACAACTCCTATTTGCCCGGCGGCGTGCATATTACCAAGGGAAAGCTCCGCGGCGAAGTATCCAACGGCATGCTCTGCTCCTTTGCGGAGCTGGGTCTGACCCAGAATGATGTGCCGGAAGCTTTTGCCGATGGCATATGGATTCTCAACGATGAGAATTGCAAGCCCGGCGATGATATCAATACGGTTATTGGCAATGATGATACCATTGTGGATTTTGAAATCACCAACAACCGCCCGGATTGCTATTCCATCATTGGCTTGGCGAGAGAGTCTGCTGCCGCGTTCGGCAAACAGATGCGCCACCATGAGCCGGTGGTGAAGGGCAGTGATGCCGGTTCTATTTACGATAAGCTGGACGTGGAGGTGCCTGCAACCGAGCTTTGCAATCGCTATACTTCCCGTATGGTTGCCAATGTAAAAATTGCACCCAGCCCCAAGTGGCTGCGTCAGCGTCTGCGGGCTAACGGCGTTCGCCCCATCAATAATATTGTTGACATCACCAACTATGTGATGTTGGAATACGGTCAGCCTATGCATGCTTTTGACTACCGCTACGTTTCCTCCGGAAAAATTGTGGTGCGTGAGGCAGAAGCCGGGGAGAAGCTGACAACGCTGGATGGCAATGTGCGGGAACTGACTGCCGGCATGCTGGTGATTGCGGATGATGCGCGTGCCATCGGCTTAGCCGGCATCATGGGCGGTGAGAATTCGGAAATCATGGATGATACTACAACCGTGGTGTTCGAATCTGCCAATTTTAACGGCCCTTCCATCCGACAGACAGCTTTGGCGCTGGGCATGCGCACGGATGCCTCCGGCAAGTTTGAGAAAAACCTTGACCCTATGATGACAGTTCCTGCTGTGCAGCGTGCTTGTGAACTGGTGGAAATGCTGGGCGCGGGTGATGTACTGGATGGCATTATTGACATTGTCAATTATGTTCCGGCTCCCAAAACAGTGGCGCTGGAGCCTGAGAAAATCAATCGGCTTTTGGGCATCAACATTTCTAAGGAACAGATGGTCAAGTACCTGAATCTGCTGGAAATCGATGTGGAAGGTGACACCATTCATGTGCCCTCTTTCCGCCCGGACTTGAATTTGATGGCGGATATCGCAGAGGAGGTTGGCCGCTCTTACGGCTACAATGAAATCCCCACAACAGCATTTAAGACCTCTACCACCGGTGGTTACAGCCCCTATATGCTGGCAGAATCGAAAGCGGGTAATTTGTGCCGTGGGTTGGGTTACAGCGAAATTATTACCTATTCTTTTGTTTCACCAACAAGTTTTGACCAGATTCGTCTGCCACAAGACAGCCATCTGCGCAACGCGATTCGTATCCAAAATCCTTTAGGTGAGGACACCTCGATTATGCGTACCATTGCGCTGCCGTCCATGCTGGATATTTTAGGCCGCAACAATGCGTACCACAATAAATGTGCAAAGCTGTATGAGCTGGCAAAAATCTATCTACCCGTTGCAGGTCAAACGCTGCCGGAAGAGCCGAAAATGCTGCTGTTGGGCACCTATGGCGCAGGAGAAACCTTCTTCAGCCTGAAGGGTGAGCTGGAGGCTATTTTCTCCGGTATACGTCTGCCTAAGGCAAGCTATACCGCAGTGAAGGACAATCCTTCTTACCATCCCGGTCGCTGTGCAATGGTCAGCATTGACGGCGTGGAGCTGGGCTATATGGGTCAGGTGCATCCGTTGGTTGCTCAGAATTATGGTCTAGAGTGTGAGGTTTACTGTGCAGAACTGAATTTCAACAAGCTGTTTGAGCTGATTTTGCCGGAACCCACTTATACACCCCTGCCCAAATATCCCAGCGTCAACCGGGACCTGTCCATCGTGTGTGACGAGGCAGTTACCGTTGCAGATGCGGAAAAGACCATTGTAGAAGCTGCCGGCAAGCTGCTGCGCAATGTGAAGCTGTTTGATATTTACCGTGGTGTGGGTGTTCCGGAGGGTAAAAAGAGTCTGGCGTTTTCTCTGGAGTTGCGTGCCGATGACCGCACACTGACCGACAGCGACTCTGAAAATGTGACGAGCAAAGTGCTTGCAGCGTTGGAAGAAAAGCTGGATGCTGTGCTGCGTTAAAGAAAAATTTATAAACAGGGCTTTACACAGCACCATTTTTCGGATATAATAACATTATTATACAGAGGAGGTCGGCACTATGACGGATAAAAATACTGTAAAATTTACTGTTCCCAGCGATGATAAAGAGAATATGCGCCGTATTCTCCGTGATGTATTTGACGCGCTGAAAGAAAAGGGCTACAACCCAGTCAATCAGATTGTCGGCTATCTGCTGACGGAAGACCCTACCTATATCACCAACTATAACAATGCCCGCAGCATGATTTGCAAATTAGATCGCGATGAGCTGCTGCAGGAATTGGTGCGGTGTTATTTGGCATAATCTTGTTTCCGGCAAGAGGCTTTTGCCACGGCAAAAGCCTCTTTTCTCTTAATTTCATACTCCCCTCCGTCTTACAAAATCCATTCTCACGGTAACCGCTGTTTCCTGCCAAGTTCTGTCAAAACGCCTGAAAGCGTTGACGAAAAGGTTACAAAGTGTTACAATTTCTCGTGTAAGGAGGTAACCGATATGGCTGACGAAAAGGCAGTACTCATGTACAAAGGCCATCCGCTGATGCGGAAAGACAATTTAATTTATTATGGTTCCATGGCAGATTCCCACATTGTTATGCTTCAAATTCTGGAGACCAAGAAAGTGGGCGATTTGGATGTGGCGACCAAGGTTTCTGTCCAGCTTCAGCTTACCGATCCGGCTGCGAAAAGCCGTGACCGTGTGGTGAAGAAGGGCGAAAAGGACGGACTTTACACAGCTTTGGATTTTGGCTGTGTGTGGCTCGAGCGTGCTCTGGCAGGCAAGTAATTTTTTCAAGTAAGACGGAGGGCAATGTATGAATTTTTTGAAACGTATTGTCAGCCTTGTGCTGACATTTTTTATTTTTATTGGCATAGCGGGTATTCATGCCAATGCTGCAAGTAATCGGCAAAATAAAATTGGTGTTGCATTTGTAAATGCGTCTTCACTACGGTTACGCAGTGGTGCGTCCACTGACACCAAGACCTTGGACTATGCGTATAACGGGGAAGTGGCAGTGCTTCTTGAAAAAGTTGGTCAGTGGTATAAGGTGAATTTCAATTTGCAAACCGGTTATATGCACAGCAAGTATTTATGGACGGCTACCAAGGAAAATGCAGAGTTGGGCTATGGAAAGGTCAATGGCAGCAGCGTCAATGTCCGCAGTGGTCCAGCGACGTCCTATAGCACTATTACCAAAGCAAATATAAATGACAAGGCGTATATCATCGGCATTAATAATGGCTGGTTTAAAGTGATTATCGGAAATCACATTGGCTATATCCGCAGCGATTATGTGGATTTAACGGAGATTCCCTATGAGAATCGGGATTCTGCCAAGAAACCGCTGTTCTTTGTGGGCGGTAAATCTACCGGTGTCACACCCAGCGCATCGGCACTGGGTGGAACAAGCACAACAGCGCAGAAAATCATTGCAACGGCGAAAAAGTACATCGGCGTTCCTTACCTTTGGGGCGGTACGACCCCAAAAGGCTTCGACTGCTCCGGCTATGTGCAGTATGTGTTCAAAGCCCATGGCATTAGCTTGCCGCGTACATCCAAGCAGCAATATGCCGTGGGCACTGCGGTTTCTAAGGCCAATTTGAAGCAAGGTGATTTGGTGTTCTTCAACACCAGCGGCAGTGGCGTTTCCCATTTGGGTATTTATATTGGGAACAATCAATTTATCCACAGTTCTACCAGCAAGGGCGTTGTCATTACTTCCTTAAGCAATTCTTATTGGTCGCCTCGCTACATTGGGGCAAGACGTGTAATATAAGGAAAACCCGGTATCGAAAGATACCGGGTTATTTTTTCTTTGCAATTCGGACAGAATGTGCTATGATAATAATATATTTTGTCTGGAGGGAATTCCTATGCTAGACTTTTTGCGAGTTGCCTGCGCTGTACCTGCGGTGCAGGTGGGCGATACAATCCAAAATGCGCAGGATATCTGCGACTATATGAAAAAAGCCGATGAAGAGAATGTGGACATTGTTGTATTTCCGGAATTGGCGGTTACCGGCTACAGCTGTGGTGACTTGTTTTTTCAAGATGCACTGTATACAGGTGTTAAAGCAGCGATGCAGCAGATTGCATCCTGTTCCGGTCAATATCCAAATTTAGTTACGGTGGTAGGCATTCCTCTGCGTGTGGGAACAAAACTATTTAACTGTGCAGCTGTCTTGTCAAACGGGAAGATTTGTGCCATTATTCCCAAGACCCATTTGCCTGGGGTGGAAACAAGATGGTTTGCTTCTGGGAAGGATTTGAAGGTTTCCGCTATTGCCGCAGAGGAGCTTGGTCTGCAGGGCGCAGATATTCCGCTTGGTCAGCAGCTGCTGCGTTTGGGGAATGAAGCTGTGCTGGGCATTGAAATCTGCGAGGATTTGATGGCACCAGCCCCGATTTCTACCAAATTGGCAACCTCAGGCGCGGAGGTAATTGTAAATCTGTCTGCATCTCCGGAGACGGTGGGCAAGCGTGTCTATCGCAGGGATTTGGTAAAGCACCAAAGCACCGCTTGCAATTGCGCATACGTGTTTTGCAGTGCAGGTTGTACGGAATCTACTTCTGACCAAGTGTATTCCGGGCACAGCGTAATTGCGGAAAATGGTACTGTGCTGGTAGAAAATAAAACTCCAGTCAGTACAGACTATTTGCTGGTTATGGACTGCGACTTGGGGCGTGTACGGGCAGACCGGAGAAAGAATCAGTATTATGATTTTGGGGAGCAACTGCCTATTTGCAGGATTTCTAAGGAGATTCGCAGTGACGGCACGCTGTATTCGCTTTGTAAGCTGCCATTTATTCCAACGGATGCACAAAGCCGCAAGCAACATTGTTTGGAAATTTTTGAGCTGCAGGTGGCAGGACTAAAGCGGCGCTTACAGGTGATTAACGCCAATGCCGTGATTGGTATTTCCGGCGGATTGGATTCTACGTTGGCACTGTTGGTGGCGGTGGAAGCTATGCGGCAACTGGGGCGTCCGTTGACGGATGTTTATGGCGTGACTATGCCCTGCTTCGGCACATCGGACCGCACCTATCACAATTCCTGGGAGCTGATGAAGCGACTTGGCATTTCCGCTAAGGAAATCAGCATTCGGGATGCTGTGAATTTACACTTCCAAGATATTGGGCATGACAGCAGTGTTCACAACGGCACGTATGAAAATTCCCAAGCGAGGGAGCGTACACAAATACTTATGGATTATGCCGGCATTGTGGGCGGTATTGTAGTAGGTACTGGTGACCTTTCGGAATTGGCATTGGGATGGTGCACCTACAATGGTGACCATATGAGTATGTATGGCGTCAATGCATCCATTCCAAAAACCTTAATCCGTTGGGTAATTGAAGTGGTTGCGGATTTGCCTGCTTTTGCCTGTGCCAAAGAGATACTTCTGGATGTTCTGGACACACCCATCAGCCCGGAATTGCTGCCACCGGATGCCCAAGGCAAGATTTCTCAGCAGACAGAGGATTTGGTAGGGCCTTATGCACTGCATGATTTCTTCTTATATCATATTCTGCACTATGGCTTTGCACCCAAGAAGATTTACTGCCTTGCCTGCCGGGCGTTTGCGCAGGACTTTGATAAGGAAACCATCAAAAAGTGGCTGAAAACATTTTATCACCGATTCTTTACCCAGCAGTTTAAGCGTAACTGTATGCCTGACGGTGTAAAGGTGGATGTGATAGGGTTCAGCCCCCGCGGAGATTGGCAAATGCCCAGCGATGCAGCTGCCACCGTTTGGCTGCAGGAGTTAGAAAATATATAAAAAGCAGGGGCTTTAATCAGCCCCTGCTTTTTGCAGTTAAAACAATATTGGCTGCATCTGCTTGCCATCCACAGCAAGTTCCAGAGCAGAGGGAATTTTTTTAAAATCCGCAACCATGGAAGTAGGTTTTTTAGAGGGGTCGTCTTGACCGAAGGGTACAAAGTAGTAATGCTTTTTTGAAAGCAATTTTCCAATATTTTCAGCAGCGCCGGCTAATGCATCATTTGTTGAAACAGCAATCAAAATTGGCCGCCCATTGCGCAGGTGACTTTTTGAAGCCATGGTTACAGAAGTGTCAGCTATGCTGTGGGCAAGCTTTGCCAGTGTATTGCCGGTACAGGGCGCAATTACCAAAATGTCCAATAGCTTTTTGGGACCAATAGGCTCTACTTGCGCGATGGTATGCAGTGGTGGTGTACCACAAATATCGGATAGACGGTGTATGTGTGCGTCGGCTGTGCCGAATCGGGTATCTGTAGTATATGCGCACGGAGATAAAATGGGTATGACCGTATGAGACTTTGCTAAGTCCTCAATGATTGGGAAAACCTGAGAAAACGTGCAGAAAGAACCGCACATTGCAAAGCCGATATTCATGACGCACCCTCCTTGTTGCTTAGAATGCGAATGATGGATTTTGCGATTAATTTCCCGGATGACTCCGGTGCATTTTTGCCAGGTAGCCCTCTGGCGACAATAACGTTGCTTCCTAAGATGCCTGCGCTGGATGCCAAGTCAATTTTAAGACAGTCAGGTGCGCAATACTCCGCGCTTTTTTCGTCCAAAACAATCGAAGGGGCGGTGTTATAAATGATGCGGTATCGCATTAGATTGCGCCCAAGATTTTGGGTGCATTCCGATTGATAACCTAGTGCTTGCAATAATGCTTGGTCGCTTGTTTTTCTGGTAGCGACAGTAACTTTT
>JAZSAK010000086.1:0-3567 GCA_045601865.1 Faecousia sp.
TCCTCAAAGCCCTGAGAATAAGTTGCGCCGAAGATAATGTTGGCTTCGGGATTTGCATTCTCCTGCACAATGCCAGCAGCAGTTTCAACATCCTCTAAGGTCAGCTCGCTGGAGCCAGTAACATTCACCAGCACACCGGTAGCGCCATTGATAGAGGTCTCCAGCAGCGGGCTGTTAATTGCAGTCAAAGCGGCTTGCTCAGCCTTCTCACGGCCGGAAGCTGTGCCAACACCCATGTGTGCGCGGCCCGCATCCTTCATAACAGCAGAAACGTCAGCAAAGTCCAGATTGATAATGATATTCTCAGAATAGCCGACCAATTCAGAGATGGAGACTACGGCCTGCTTCAGAACGTCATCTGCAATGCCGAATGCATTGGCAAAGGTAATCTTCTGGTCAGTAACATACTTCAAGCGATCATTCGGGATGATCACCAAGGAGTCAACCTTACCAGCAAGCTCAGCAATACCGCTTTCAGCCTGACGCATGCGGTTTGCACCCTCAAACTTGAAGGGTTTTGTAACAACACCAACTGTCAGGATGCCCTGCTCTCTTGCCAAGTCGGCAACGATAGGTGCAGCGCCGGTGCCGGTACCACCGCCCATACCGGCAGTAACAAACACCATATCTGTTCCTTCCAAAATCTTAGCGATCTGCGCGCGGCTCTCCTCCGCAGATTTCTTACCAATTTCCGGCTTGGAGCCTGCACCCATACCGCCGGTGAGCTTCTCGCCAATCTGAATCTTATTCTTACAAACAGACTTGTTCAAATCCTGCTTATCGGTATTAACAACGACAAAATCGACACCTTGTACTCCGGCCTCAATCATGCGGTTAATAACGTTATTGCCGGCGCCGCCAACGCCAATCACCTTAATTTTAACTACGCGCTCCTGGAAATCAGACATATGCTCTCCTCCTATGTATCGATTCGCGGTTTATTGCCCATACCGCTTAAACTTATAATAGTACCCCTATATTCTATCGTGAAAATGTCATTTGGTCAATAACATTTTTTGATTATTTCTTATTTTTCAGCAATTTTTTTCGAAATTAACCAAAATCTGTTAAAAAGGGCTGTAAGTAACCTTGCTAGAGTCCGAAATATCCAAAATTCCACTGTCGTGCGCATCGAGATATTGGTCAAGAGAAGCCCTTAATTTGCTGATTTTAATTAGCAAGTCCTTATTATCCCCCAACTCAACCTGGAACTGCTTTCCGTACCAAATTTGGATGCCATCCAAGTCATTCACATCAATACTGGCTACCTCTCCGAGAATTCGATTCTTTTCCAGGAATCCGGCGATATCCAGCGCCGTTGCAAGCTGTTGATCGGCAAGGACGGTATTGGGAATCAATCCTCCCTGCGCATCTGTTTGCGTCTGCGGTGGTTGATAAGCAACTGCCTGCGCACCTTCTTGTGGTTTCTCCAACTGAACGCCCAAAATTTTCGTTGCATGGGACGCTAAATCGTCGGAAACCTTTTCCACGACTTTGCCTTCAGAGCTAACAAGCCACCAATGCCCATCTGTGGATTTGACAGCATAGGTAACCGCAATTTCCTTAACAACAATGATAACCGTATCCGGTAGCTTTATACCAATACGTGCATCCTGCACATATTTTAGGTTCTTTTTAATTTTGCCAACTGCGCCAGCACGGTTCAGCGTTAATAGATTGGTACCATCTTCAATGCCGGATGCCTGCGCAATATCCCATGCGCTGTATTTCTCACTGCCGGACACTGTGATTTTTTCAATATCCACCTTGAAAAACACAGACAAACCTAAAACAAATGCAATCACAACGGCGGCAACCGTAGCAAGCTGTAAAAACAACCGATTGCGGTTAAAGGGCTTTGGTGCCAAATATACAACATCAGCAGAAATATTTACTGCATGCTCTTGCGTTCTGTTACTGCGTGAAGACGAGGTACGGGTTGGTTTCTTGCTTACCCCTTTGGTAGAAGTCATATTGCGGGGTTTTCTCGTACCGGTTGTCCGATTATTTTTCTGTTTTGTTTCCATTTGCTTCCCCTTACCGTTTCTTTTGTGCTAATTCCTCCAAAATATCACAGATGCGTTCTGCAGAATCTAAAATTACCGTACTACGCAGCTTTGCCCCCATAGCATCCCTGCGCTGTGCATCCTCCAGCAAACCAACAATCTCATTGTACAGTCTTTCAGGGGTGCATTCCTTTTCCAACAGCAGTATTGCACCGCCGTTATCTGCTAACACTTTGGCATTCTTTTCTTGATGGTTGTCCGTCACATTGGGTGACGGAATTAAAATTGCCGGTGTTCCCGTTGCCGCAATCTCGTTGCAGCTGGAGGCACCGCTGCGACTGATAATCACATCTGCAGCTGCCATCACCGTGGGCATATTATATAAATATTCTCGCATATCAACAGGGCTGTTATCCAAAGATACACCCAATTCCTTGACTCTATCGGGCATCCATTCCCAACCAAACTTTCCAGTTGCATGAATGTGCCGAAACGGGAAACCATGCGCCTGCTCCAACTTTATCACCTGCGCCATGGTTTCATTCATCGCCCGGGCGCCAAGGCTGCCGAAGGCAGATACTACTAAGGGTTCATCCCCTAGCCCCAGCTCTTTCCGCGCAGAAAGTCTATTCCCAAATATAAACTCCCTGCGAATGGGCATACCCACAGTTTCCACACGCTGGGGATTCTTATAAAGCTTAGCACTTTCTCCAAAGCAAACCAGCACACGGTCCATTCGCTCTGCCAGCAGACGGGTGGTTAAACCAGGCATAGCGTTACTTTCATGGACGCACGTTGGAATTTTCATTTGGCTGCCAGCCATAAGTGCCGGAAAGCACGCATACCCACCGGTACCGATTATCACATCCGGCTGAAAGTCCTTAATAATTTTCTTGCACGCATTAACAGCTTTTACTGTTGCTGCAACTGTTTTTACATTTTTGATAACTGCCTGCAGGTTTTTTCCGCGAACCATACCCGCAACTTCCAAACATTTAAGTGGAAAGCCAGCCTTGGGTACAAGCTGCTCCTCCATATGCCCTTTTGCGCCAATAAACAATATGTGGCTATCCGGGTGACGTTCCCGTACCAAATTGGCTACAGCAATGGCTGGGTTAATATGCCCGCCTGTTCCGCCGCAGGTAAAAATCACATTCATAAGGAAACCTCCTGTATTTTTGTCTGGTTTCGTTGCCTGGAAACGCTAAGTACAATGCCCATCTCGCCCAAATTCACCGCCAATGCCGTACCGCCATAAGAAAAGAACGGCAGTGCAATGCCTGTGGAGGGCAACAGATTGGATACCACGCACAGATTCAGTATCGTTTGGACTGCAATGAGTGTTACAAGGCCTGCGGCAAATACAGTAGAAAACCGGTCTCTGGCGCGCAGCGCAATCCAGTATCCGCGTATAATTGTGGCGGAAAACAGCGCAATAATCAGCAGCGCGCCAATCAGCCCCAATTCCTCACAGATAATCGCAAAAATATAGTCATTATACTGAAATGGAAGATAAAGATATTTTTGACGAGACTTACCAAAACCAAGCCCAAACAAGCCG
>JAZSAK010000087.1:0-10124 GCA_045601865.1 Faecousia sp.
CAAGAAAGCTCAGCAGAGCTTGCGCGTCTTGCCTCCGGCTGTGTTGGCGTGAGACGGACAACCGGCCAGCACCCTGGTGGGTTGGTGGTTATTCCTCAGGAGAATGAAATTTGGGATTTTTGCCCGGTTCAGCATCCGGCTGATGATCCCAAGTCGGACCAGATTACCACACACTTTGAATATCACTCCATGGAAGAAAATCTTCTCAAGCTGGACATGCTGGGACATGATGACCCCACCATGATTCGCATGATGGAGGACATGACCGGTGTGGATGCCAAGACAATTCCTTTGGATGATAAGAAAACGATGTCGATTTTTACATCCTCTAAGGTGCTTGGGTATGAAAATGACCCACTGCTGGGGCCTACTGGTGCAGTTGCAGTGCCTGAGTTCAATACCCGCTTTACACGCGGTGTTTTGCTGGACACAAAACCGGAAAAGTTCGATTTTTTGGTTCGGATTTCCGGTTACACCCATGGAACAGACGTTTGGCTTGGCAATGCGCGGGATTTGATTACCTCGAAAACTGCCACTGTTGACGGAACCATCGGCTGTCGTGATGATATTATGATTTATTTGATTTCCTGCGGCATTCCGGAAAAACGTGCTTTCAAAATTATGGAATCTGTGCGTAAGGGCAGAGGCCTGCCGGACGGAGCTGAGCAGGAAATGAAAGATGCCGGTGTGCCGGATTGGTATATTGGTTCCTGCAAAAAAATCAAGTATCTGTTTCCTAAGGCACATGCGGTTGCCTATGTTATGATGGCATTTCGCATTGCCTGGTTTAAGGTTAACTATCCGCTGGCATTCTATGCGGCATACTTCTACCGCCGTAGCCAAAAGGGTGGTTTTGATGCATTACTCATGACACAAGGCATGGATGCAGTCAAAGCAAATATTAAAGCCATTGATAACAATGAGGATGCCACCAATAAGGACGAGGATTTACTCACCACCTTGGAAGTGGCATATGAGTATTATTTGCGTGGCTTTGAATTTCTTCCCATTGATATTTATAAGAGTGATGCTACACATTTTCTGGTTGAGGATGGTAAAATTCGACCTCCTTTTGTTGCGATTTCCGGTCTGGGTGAAAGCGCGGCTAAGGATATTGTAAGCGGAAGAGAGGGTAAAGAGTTTCTATCCGTGGAGGAAATTGCCATTGCTTGTCCTAAGGTTTCCAAGACCCATATACAGATGCTGAAGGATGCAGGGGCGTTTGGAAGCTTGCCGGAAAGCAATCAGGTAAGTTTGTTTTAAGGAGTGCTTAATATGCAAAATGTTGGAAAACAGTTTCACATTCGCTGTGAAAGGGGAGATGTAGGGCGATATGTGTTCTTGCCAGGCGACCCCGGCCGCTGCGAGAGCATTGCTGCCCATTTTGACAATCCTGTGCACATTGGAATGAATCGTGAGTATAACATTTATACCGGTACGCTGTTGGGGGAAAAGGTTTCTGTTTGCTCTACCGGTATCGGTGGACCCTCTGCGGCAATTGCCATGGAAGAGTTGGCTGCCATTGGCGCGGATACCTTCATACGAGTTGGCACCACCGGCGGTATTGCAATGGATGTTTGCCCCGGTGACGTGGTTGTTGCTACGGGTGCAATTCGCTTTGAACATACCTCTTTGGAGTATGCGCCAATCGAATTTCCTTCGGTGGCGGACTTTGATATCACTGCGGCGCTGAAAGCCGCCGGTGAGGAGTTGGGCTATAAGACCCATGTGGGTGTGGTGCAGTGTAAGGACTCGTTCTATGGTCAGCACAGCCCCGAGAAGTCACCTGTTTCCTATGAGCTTTTGCAAAAGTGGGAAAGCTGGAAACGGCTGGGCGTAAAATCCAGTGAAATGGAGTCTGCAACACTGTTTGTGGTTGCGGCAGCGCTTGGTGTCCGGTGCGGCAGCTGTTTCCATGTGGTATGGAACCAGGAACGGGAAAAGGCTGGAATGTTTATGCCCATGACAGAGGATACTTCCGGCGCAATTCAGGTAGGCATAGAAGCCATGAAGCGCATCATTGCGGCAGACAAAAAATAAAGAAAAGCGTCCTCTTAGGAGGACGCTTTTTTGGATGGAATTTGGGATAGAATAACAGCTAAGAAAACCAGTAGACAGCCGATAATTTCCCATTGGCTCATGGTTTCTTTCAGGAATAACCAACCGCAAAGAACCGCTATGACAGATTCCAGGCTCATAATCAGCGAAGCAAGGGCGGGCTCTAATCGTTTTTGCCCAACAATTTGCAAGGAGTACGCCGCCCCCATGGACAAAAATCCCGCATAGCACATCGACCAAAAGCTACCTTGAATTCCTGTCACTGTTGGGGACTCGGTAAAGAGCATAACAATGGCAGAGAAAACAGCACAAAGCCCTGACTGCAAGCAATTCAGCCTCAGTGGGTCCACGGCGTTTGCAAATTTATCCACGAACAGGATTTGTATGGCAAAGGCAACGGCACATCCTAATAGCAGCAAATCGCCAATTTCCATAGACGTTACACCGACGCAGCTTAAAAAGTATAAGCCTAAAACGGCAATCAACACACTGAGTGGCACCATAGGCGAGGGCTTGCGCCGGAGAAAAATTCCGAAAATAGGCACGAATACAATGTACATTGCCGTTAAAAAAGCAGATTTTCCTGCATCCGTGGAAACCATACCCATTTGCTGCAAATTTGCAGCAAAGAAAAGAGGAATCGCACAGCAAATACCGGCTTTCCACAACTTTTTATCCAGAAAACGGGTAAAATAGTTGTTGCCGTCGGTTTTTTTACGGTCCATTAGATATATAATTGGAAGTAAGCAAATTGCACCCATTGCGCAACGGATTGCTTGAAAGGTGAATGGTCCAACATGGTCCATGCCCAAGCTTTGCGCTACAAAGGTAGAGCCCCAAATAACGGTTGCAAATAGCAGCGCCAAGCTGCCTTTTAATTGTTTGCTCATTATTATCACCGTTGCCAAATTTAACATAGATACACAAAAAATGCAAGGATTGCTTTTCGAAAGCTGTAATGCTATAATCAATATATCAAATTTTAGGAGGAGTACCATGGACGAGATTAAGAAAATTCCTCAGCGCTGTGAAATTGATAACGAGGACAAGTGGGCAATTGAAGACTTATATGCCTCCGATGAGGTTTGGCAAGAGGCGCTTACAAAGGTTGCAGAGGATGGCAAACGTTTGGCGGAATTTGCAGGTAAATTGGGCGAAGATGCTGACATTCTTTTTGCTTATTTAGAATTGATGGAGCAAGTGGATTGTGAGGCTTCCACATTGGGCAACTATTGCATGCGCAAGTCGGACGAGGACACACGTGTTGCCAAGTACCAGCAAATGGTTGGGCAGTTTATGAATACCATGGTGTCATTAAGTGCATCAACCAGCTTTGAAACGCCGGAAATCATGGCAATATCGGATAATATGCTGGATGCCTTTTTTGCGAAACAGCCAAAACTGGAACGCTATCGCCGTTATTTGACCAATTTGCGCCGCCGCAGAGCCCATATTTTGTCGCCTGCAGAGGAAAAAATATTGGCATCCGCAGGGGAGATGGCAAATGCTCCGGATGCTATTTACGGTGCGTTTGCGGATGCAGATATTACATTTCCAGACGCAATCGACAGCCAAGGCAATGCCCATCCTTTGAGTCAAGGCACATTTGTCGCCTGCGAGGAAAGTCCTGACAGAGCACTGCGGAAAAGTGCGTATGAGAATCTGTATGCCACCTTTGGTAACTTTAAAAATACGGCTGCTGCGGTTTTGAATGCACAGGGTAAGCAACTGAAATTCTTTGCCGATGCCAGAAAGTATCCGTCTACTTTGGATGCATCTCTGGACCGAACCGAAGTGCCGACCTCGGTATATTTGAATTTGATTGAAGCGGTTCACAAGAATTTTGACAAGATGCACCGCTATGTCCGGCTACGAAAGAAGCTTCTGGGTGTTGACGAGCTGCATTTTTATGATGTGTATACGCCGCTGATTGCGGATGTGGACAGAAAGATTCCCTTTGCTGAGGCAAAGCAGACGGTATATGATGCCCTTGCGCCTTTGGGTGAAGCTTACCGCAAAGTGCTGAAAGAGGGCTTTGACAACCGATGGATTGATGTTTATCAAAATGAGGGAAAGCGTAGCGGTGCGTATTCTGCTGGTGCTTCGGTGCACCCTTATGTGCTTCTGAATTATTCCGGCACACTGGACAGTCAATTTACCTTGGCCCACGAAATGGGACATGCTCTGCATTCCTGGCATTCCAACAAGTACCAAAATCCCATTGATGCAGGCTATGTGATTTTTGTTGCGGAGGTTGCTTCGACCTGCAACGAAGCACTTCTTATGGAATATTTACTGGGCAAAACAACCGATAAAAAGGAACGGGCATATCTAATTAACCATTTCCTGGAGCAATTTAAGGGCACGCTGTACCGCCAGACCATGTTTGCTGAGTTTGAACTGAACATTGGTAAGATGATAGGTGAGGGTAAGACCTTGACCGCTGAGGCACTGTGTGTGGAATATAAGCGCTTGAACGAGATGTATTTTGGACCTGACATGGTAGTAGATGACCAAATTGCTTTGGAATGGGCGAGAATTCCGCACTTCTATTACAATTATTATGTGTTCCAATATGCTACCGGTTATAGTGCAGCCATCGCCTTGTCCCGCAAGATTCTTGGGGAGGGCGATGCTGCAGTGCAAAAGTATATCCGGTTCTTGTCCAGCGGCTGTTCGAAAGCGCCCATTGAACTGTTGAAGGATGCCGGTGTAGATATGACTTCGCCAGAGCCGGTTGACCAAGCATTGCAGTTGTTTGGGAAACTTCTGGATGAAATGGAAGCACTGATGGAGGATTAAATGGCTGATATATTCATTCCCACGTTGCACACCTTTGCTATGGACAATACCTTTACAGGATCATGTGGCAATTTACGCTTTCGCTTAAAGCCGGAGATTGTAAAGACTGCAGATAATGGAAAGGAGATAGATTTTGAAAAAAGCGCTATCCTTGGCCAGTTTTGGTATGGACCATTGTGCTTTGAAAAAAGTGTAATGGAAGGCGAACAGATCTTTCCGTTAACGCAGGAGGGAATCCAGCAGATAAGGCAATGGCTGCAACAGCAGATTTTTGCCGAAAACCATTGACTTTTTTGGTAAATATGATATCATAGTGACAATATGTAAAGGCAATGCGGAAATCAAACAGAGATGCAGCACCAAAGCGAGAGGGGGAGGGTGTAAGCCCCTTGTGAGTCTATCTGTAAGCCACTTCCAAGCCGCTTGGGATGACCGAGACGGGCGCTCCCGTTACAGAGCAACTAAGATGTTCCATTTGGAATAATTAGGGTGGTACCGCGATTAATGTCGCCCCTATTTTTAGGGGCGACTTTTATTGTTATTAATTTTGGAGGGTTTTTATGAACACAAAACCATATGGCGTAAATGAACTGCGTGAGATGTTCTTAAGTTTTTTTGAAAGCAAGGATCATCTGCGCCTGCCCAGCTTTTCTTTGATTCCCCAAAACGATGCATCCTTGCTGCTGATTAACTCCGGCATGGCACCCATGAAGCCCTACTTTAAGGGCGAGGTGGAGCCCCCTCGCCGCAGAGTTTGTACCTGCCAGAAGTGCATCCGCACCGGTGATATTGAAAACATCGGAAAAACAGCCCGTCACGGCACCTACTTTGAGATGCTGGGCAATTTCTCCTTTGGTGATTACTTTAAGCACGAGGCAATTGCCTGGTGCTGGGAGTTCCTGACGGAAGTGGTCGGATTGGATGCAGACCGTTTGTATCCATCTATTTATGAAAATGACGAGGAAGCCTTTGCGATTTGGACAAAGGAAATCGGCGTACCTGCGGAGCGGATTTTCCGCTTTGGCAAGGAAGATAATTTCTGGGAGCATGGCTCAGGTCCTTGCGGCCCGTGCTCAGAGGTATATTATGACCGCGGTGAAAAGTATGGCTGCGGCAAACCGGATTGTAAGGTTGGTTGCGATTGTGACCGCTTTATGGAGGTTTGGAATAACGTTTTCTCCCAGTTTGACAACGATGGTAACGGCAATTATACAGAACTGGTGCAAAAGAACATTGATACCGGCATGGGTTTGGAGCGTTTGGCGGTAGTCTGTCAGGATGTTGGCTCATTGTTTGAAGTGGACACGGTGATGAACATTACCAACCATGTCACTGCCATTACCGGTGCCAGCTATGGTCAGAGCTATAAAACAGACGTATCCCTGCGTGTGATTACCGACCATATTCGTGCTTCCACATTCATGATTGCCGATGGCGTGCGACCGACCAATGAAGGCCGCGGCTATGTTCTGCGTCGCTTGCTGCGCCGTGCAGCCCGGCATGGTAGACTTCTGGGCGTAAAAAAGCCCTTCCTGTATCAGGTTGTGGAAACGGTCATTCAAGAAAATGAGAGCCACTACGCCTATCTGCGTGAGCGCGCTGACTACGTCATTAAGACTGTTTTAACAGAAGAGGAATCCTTTGCCAAGACCATTGACAGCGGCATGCGTATCTTTAATGAGAAGCTGGCTGAGCATAAGGCAAAAGGTGAAACTGTTTTCTCCGGTGAGGATGCATTTTTGCTGGCGGATACCTATGGCTTCCCCATTGACTTGACTGTAGAAATGCTGGAAGATGAGGGCATGAGCGTGGACATGGACAAATATGTTCAGTGCCGTGAGCAGCAGCGTAAGCGCGCCCGTGAGGACCGCTTAAAAATGGGCGACTTGGGCTGGGCAGGCATTGATTTGGGCCTGGATAATACGCCTACCACCTTCGTCGGTTACACCGAAAATAACTGCGAGGCCAAGGTATTGGCAGTTTGTGTTGGTGAAGAGGTTACCGGGTCTATTGCCGGTGGTGAAAGCGGTATCATAGTGCTTGATAAGACACCGTTCTATGCGGAAATGGGCGGCCAGACCGCCGACCATGGTGTGATTCTGGTTGGCGACTGCCGTTTTGAGGTTACCAATGTGCAAAAGGACAAGGGCGGAAAATATTTGCACCATGGCAAGCTGCGCAGTGGAACGATTAAGGTGGATGATGTTGTGTTAGCTTCCATTGATGTGGAGCGCCGCAATGCCATTATGCGTGCCCACAGTGCAACACACTTGCTGCAAAAGGCACTTTCCAGCGTGCTTGGTGACCATGTGCATCAGGCTGGTAGCTTAGTAGAGCCTGACCACCTTCGTTTTGACTTTACCCATTATAACGCATTGACGGCTGAGGAGCTGGCAAAGGTAGATTCCTTGGTGCAGTCTGCTGTACTGGAAGGGTATGGCGTGGATATTCGAGAAATGCCCATTGAGGATGCGAAAAAGATGGGCGCTACGGCGCTGTTTAGCGAAAAGTATGGCGATACGGTTCGTGTTGTAAACATGGGTGGCTACTCCATAGAGCTTTGCGGCGGTACCCATTTGGATAATACTGCAAAGGTTGGACCTTTCCTTATTGAGAGCGAAGGAAGCGTAGCTTCCGGCGTACGCCGTATTGAGGCAGTTACCGGTAAGGCTTGTATGGCACTGATGCTCAAGAATCGGCAGCAGCTTTACGAGGCCTCTGCGGCCCTAAAGGCAAAGCCTGCGGAATTGAATGATAAGATTCAGCATCAAATTGACGAAATCAAGAATCTGAAACGGCTGATTGAGTCTTATAAGGCGAAGGAAGCAGCCGGTGAGGTTGACCGCTTCCTGATAGGTGCGCGCAATGTAGGTGACTTGCATGTACTGACCGCTGCAATTCCGGATGCTGATGCAAACCGCTTGCGTCAGATGGGCGATATGATTCGGGATAAGGATGCCAGTGTTGCAGCAGTCTTGGCAAGCATAAATGGCGACAAGCTGACTTTCCTGGCGGTTTGCGGCAAGGATGCGGTTGCCAAGGGTATCAAGGCCGGCGACCTCGTAAAGTTGGTATGCACTGCCTGCGGTGGCAGCGGCGGCGGCAAGCCGGATTCTGCCATGGGTGGAGGCAAGGATATTACCAAGATGGACAATGCACTTGCCATGGTGGATGACTTTATCACATCCAAGCTAAACTAAATTTATGGGCGCTGCCGCAAGGGCGGCGCCCATTTTTTGGAGTGTACTTGTATGCGGAAGCTAATGTGGTTTGCAATCGGCTTTGCAGTTTCTTGCGGTGTTGGAGGATATTGCTATGTATCATGGTTTCCACAGCTGACAGTTTCTGTTTTCGTTTTGGCTGCTGTGTTGCTGGTGATTACGCGGTGGTATCCACAAATTCGTATTATGGCGACAGTTGCATTGGGTATTTCAATAGGCCTTGCATGGTTTTTGGGGTACAATTACTTTTATTTGGCAACAGCACGAAGCCTAGACGGATATACGCAAGCCGCGGTGATTACGGCAGAGGATTATAGTTATTCCAGCCAATACGGCAGTTGCTTTGACGGAGAAATCGTTGTCCATGGCAAATCCTATCGTGTTCGCACTTATCTACATACCTTTACCGCAGTGCAACCCGGCAATAAGGTTTGCGGTGATTTTACATTTCGGCTGACAACAAATGGCGGAGAAGATGAGCCCAGTTATCATCAGGGAAAGGGGATTTTCCTGCTTGCCTATCAAAATTCGGATGATGTAACGCTATCTGACGGCGAAGTACAGCTAAAACACTATCCTGCCATACTGCGAAATAGATTGATTTCCATTATTGAACATTCTTTTTCTACAGATACCGCTGGGTTTGCGAAAGCATTGCTCCTTGGCGATAGATCGGACATTGACTATGAGATGTCTACCGCATTTAAGTTGTCTGGTATTAGTCATATCATTGCTGTTTCCGGCTTGCACGTATCCATATTGTTTGGCTTTATTTACTTAATAACCGCAAGACGGCGGGTACTGACGTCGTTAATTGGTATTCCGCTTGTTCTGCTTTTTGCTGGGGTTGCTGGCTTTTCACCCTCTGTTTTACGGGCAAGCATTATGCAAATTCTTATGATGATTGCCTTGCTTTTTGACCGGGAATATGATCCACCTACGGCACTTTCTTTTGCGGTGGTTGTCATGCTTTTGGTAAATCCGTTGGTCATTACCTCCATAAGCTTTCAACTTTCTGTTGCCTGCATGACGGGCATATTCATGTTCTCAGAGCGGATACGCAGCTGGCTGCTGGATGAAAAACGTCTGGGAAAACGAAAGGGTAAGTTGATGGCGTGGGTGTCCAGTTCTGTGGCCCTTACTTTAAGCGCTATGGTCTTTACCACGCCCCTTGTGGCGGTGTATTTTGGTACAATAAGTTTGATTAGTGTAATTTCCAATTTACTGGTGGTATGGGTAATTACTTATATCTTCTATGGTATTATGCTGGTGTGTGCTGTTACTTTCCTTTCTGTAAAACTGGCAGGTCTGCTTAGCTTGGGTGTATCCGCACTCATTCGTTTTGTACTGCTGGTCGCAGATATTTTGTCTAAAATTCCATTAGCAGCTGTTTATACAAAAAGCATCTACATGGTAATTTGGCTGGCATTTTGTTATGGCTTGTTTTTGGTTTTCATCTTTATAAAGAAAAAACCTATCGTACATTTTGTAGGTGCTGCAATAATCGGGCTTTGCGTTGCGATTACGTTTTCCTGGGCTGAACCCCTGCTGGATGAAAGCACAGTTACTGTTTTGGATGTAGGGCAGGGACAATGTGTTTTATTGCAAAGTGAAGGAAAAACCTTTATGGTAGACTGTGGTGGCAGCTACGATGAGCAGACTGCGGATATTGCATCAGAAACACTGCTTGCACAGGGGATTTCCCGCTTAGATGGTATCATACTGACCCATTATGATAGAGATCATGTGGGTGGTACGGAATATCTGCTATCCCGAATCCGTACCGATACATTGTTTCTGCCGTTTGCAGAAGATGAAGAAGGCATTGGCTTAAGGCTATCACAAATGGGTGTATCGGAAACCATTTATGTAAGTGAAGATTTACTTTTGGAGTATGGAAATACAAAAATACAGATTTTTTCGCCAATTTCTTATAAAACAGGCAATGAAAGCAGTATGTGCGTCTTGTTCCAAGGAAAAAATTGTGCTATACTGATTACTGGAGACAGGGATATAGAAACAGAGAATATCCTATTACAGCAG
>JAZSAK010000088.1:0-5800 GCA_045601865.1 Faecousia sp.
AAAATCCCACGCCACCTCATTAAAGCAACCGGGACAGCGATGTGTACAGCCGGAAACAAACAGACTAACACGGACACCGGGGCCATTGGCAATATCGCAATTTTTTATAGTTGCGTAATTCATTGTGTTGCCTCTCTTACGTCAATTTTCTTGATTATATCACACAAAAGCCCGGGACGCAAATCCCGGGCAAATGTTTTTTCCGAAAATCAGGGCAAAAGCGCCAAAATATCCTTCTTGGGCATTGCGCCTGTGGCTTGGTTTATCACCTTTCCGTTTCGAATCACCACCAGCGTGGGGATGCTTACCACGCCGAACTGGCTTGCCAATTCCGGTTGCTGGTCAACATCAATTTTGCAGACCTTAATGTCCTCCCGTTCCTGCGCAATTTCCTCAATCACCGGCCCAACCATACGGCAAGGGCCACACCATGTTGCGAAAAAGTCCACCAACACAGGCATCTCACTTTTCATAACCTCGTTTTCAAAATTTTCCTTCGTAATATGCAATACAGACATTATATATTCCTCCCTGTTTTTATTTACAGCATTAGCATACCCCAATTTATCGCTATTTTCTGTGACAAAGTCACATCAACGCCATTTTGCGATGAGGCTGCGTATCTGGTCGGCAAATTTACTGTTGTTTTTATTGGTTCTGCCATCACACGCAATTGCAAGCGCTAAGAGCTCTTGTGCTGCCGAGACCAAATCATGATATACACCTGCTGCCCGTGAATTTACGCGTTCCTTTTTATGCACTATGCGTTTGCCTTCAGCATAGGTAATCATTTGACCGCTTATTAGGTCATATTCCGTACCGCTAAAAGGCGCATCCGCCGCATAGCCATGGCTCTTTAACAAATCACAGAAAGCCTCGCAAGAATCCTCATCGCCATGGTTGACATAAATCTGTTTAGGGCCATCCGAAAATGACTTAACCCATTGCAGCAAACCGTTTTGGTCTGCATGACCACTTGTTCCCTGCAAGGTTGCGATTTCAGCGCGTACCTGAATATCCTCGCCAAACAACCGTACCTGTTTTGCACCCTCCTGCAGACTCCTACCCAAAGAGCCCTCTGCCTGATAACCAACAAAAAGGATTGTATTTTGGGGTCTAAAAAGATTGTGTTTCAAATGATGACGGATTCGCCCCGCTTCACACATTCCGCTGGCAGATATAATAACCTTTGGCTGTTGGTCAGCATTGATTGCCTTTGATTCATCCGCCGTTACAGATAGATGAATGCCATCAAACCAAATCGGATTTATGCCCTGCCGCAAAAGAGATAGCGTTTCATCATCAAAACAGCTTTGTTCGCACTGTAAGAAAATACCCGTTGCTTCTACAGCAAGTGGGCTATCTACATAAACAGGAAATCTATCGTGGCCCTTCACCAAGCCCTTTTGTTTCATTTTGTTGATGGCAAAAAGCATCTCCTGTGTTCTGCCCACCGCAAAAGAAGGAATAATTAGATTGCCGCCCCTGTCCAGTGTTTTTTGGATATGAGAAGCAAGCTGTGCCACCGGGTCAATTGCCTCGTTTTTTTGATGCAAGCGGTTGCCATAGGTAGATTCAACCACAAGATAATCCGTCTGCTCCACCGGCTGCGGGTCTCGAATAAGCGGTTGATTTGTATTCCCAATATCTCCGCTAAATACAATTTTCCGATTTTCACCATTCTCGCATAGCCATAGTTCCACGCAGGCAGAGCCCAATAAGTGACCAATGTCTGAAAAACGAACCTCAATGCCTTCCCCTGCTTGAATACGCTCAGAATAAGCACATGGACGGAAAAGCTTAATCGCCCCCAGTGCATCCTCCATTGTATATACTGCTTCCTGCGCTGTCTGACCAGAACGTTCCGCCTTACGATTACGCCACTGTGCCTCGGATTCCTGAATATGCGCAGAATCCCGAAGCATAATATTGCATAGATCTGCTGTTGCGGCGGTTGTATAAATGTTTCCGCGGAAGCCGTCCTTATAAAGTTTCGGAAGCATACCGGAATGGTCAATATGTGCATGGGTTAGAAATACAGCCTCGACCGAACTGGCAGGAATCGGCAGAGTGATATTTTGGAAAATATCACGTCCTTGTTCCATGCCGCAGTCAACCAAGTAGTTCTTTCCGCACACCTCCAACAAGGTGCAGCTGCCCGTAACCTCATGCGCCGCACCAATAAAGCAAATCTGCATAATTACACCTCCTTAAGGATATTATAACACTATTCTTTTAATACGGCTACTGTTATTATGAAAATATGCGCTATAAAAGAATTGCGCTTATGTATACGCCTTGACTAATTATAATTTAAATTCTATAATGAAAACAAACCATTATTTGATCATACGGAGGCTGATCTATGCCCTTATATTACTATGGATTTGATTGGACATACTTGATTTTGGTGCTTCCCTGCATCCTTATGTCCTTACTAGCCAGTGCCAATGTGAACGCAACCTTTCAGCGGTTTGCCAAGGTGCGCTCTATGCGCAATATCACCGGCGCGCAAGCGGCGCAGCGCGTTCTCAGTGCTAATGGCCTAACCGGCGTAAAAATCGAGCGCGTTGGTGGCAATCTGACTGACCACTATGACCCCAAAGCCAATGTGATTCGTTTATCCGACAGTGTGTATGACTCACCTTCTGTTGCATCCATCGGTGTTGCTTGTCATGAAGCAGGCCATGCAGTACAGTATGCCCAAGCTTATGCGCCCATTAAATTGCGCGCCGCTGTAATTCCAATCACCAATTTCGGCTCAAAATTAGCAATGCCACTGGTTTTGCTGGGCATACTGTTTTCTGCGTTTGCGGATATGAGCTATACACTGGTGTATGTCGGTATCGCCTGCTTTGGGCTGTCCCTTGTTTTTCAGCTGATAACCCTCCCTGTTGAGTTCAATGCCAGCCGTCGTGCTATGGTGGCAATCAGCGAAAGTGGACTACTGACTGAAGAGGAACAGCGCGGCGCACGAAAAACACTAAACGCGGCTGCAATGACCTATGTGGCAGCCACCGCAGTTGCTTTGGCACAGCTTCTTCGTTTAATTTTAATTTTTGGTGGCAGAGGTAGACGCCGCAACGATTAGTTTGCAATCTTTCCGCCTCGGACTTGACAACCGAGGCGGATTCTATTATACTTTCAAAATGTGAAAAGTATGAAAAGTACGAAAGGAGTGACGCTGTGGCAGGCGGTAAACACATTTTAGGCAAGCAAAACGCCCAAAGGGTATTTGGCACCGCAAAGGTTGGAGACCGTGGGCAGATTGTCATACCCAAAGAAGCAAGAGAACTGTTTGGAATTAAGCCGGGCGATACACTGCTAATTTTAGGTGAGGAAGATACCGGTCTTATTATATCCCGACCGGAAGTCTTGAATAATCTAGCCAATGCGATTTTGCACGCAGTAAAGAAAGAGGACTAACATATGGAACAATTACTGGATTTATATCAACAAATGGGCATCTGCCCTGCTGTTTATAATTATGGAGAAAAGACCTTAGATAAACTAAAGGATCGCTTTGCGCAAATTGACAAAGTAGCAGAATATAATCAGGCTAAAGTCATTGCAGCCATGCAAAAAAATCGGGTCAGCGCGGCTTGCTTTGCCGCTACCACTGGATATGGCTATGATGATTTAGGCAGAGATAACTTGGAGCGTGTCTATGCCGACGTATTTCATACCGAGGCCGCACTGGTGCGCCCGCAAATCACCTGCGGCACCCACGCGCTGACAGTTGCTCTATCTGCAAACCTACTGCCCGGTGATGAGCTTTTATCTCCCGTTGGAATGCCATACGACACCTTACAGGAGGTTATTGGTATCCGCCCAAGTCCCTGCTCTTTGGCAGAATACGGCGTGACATACCGCCAAGTGGATTTGCTTTCAGATGGCTCCTTTGACTATGATGGCATCCGCAATGCAATCAATTCCAAAACCAAAATGATTACAATTCAACGCTCAAAGGGCTACGCCACCCGTCCGTCCTTCTCCGTGAAGCAAATTAGCAAGCTGATCACATTCTGCAAGGAAATCAAGCCGGATTTGCTTGTCATGGTAGATAATTGCTATGGCGAGTTTGTGGAAACCATAGAGCCTTCTGATGTGGGCGCTGATATGACAGTGGGCTCTCTCATCAAGAATCCCGGCGGCGGCCTTGCCCCCATTGGCGGCTATATTGTAGGCACAAAAACCTGCGTTGACCGTTGCGCCTTCCGTCTATCCGCCCCAGGTTTAGGCCAAGAGGTTGGTGCAAATCTGGGCCTGATGGTTTCTCTTTATCAAGGCTTTTTCTTGGCGCCCACAGTGGTTGCCGGCGCACTAAAAGGTGCAATTTTTGCAGCGAATCTGTACGAACCCCTTGGTTTCCGATGCGTACCAAATGCAAATGAAAGCAGACACGACATCATTCAGGCTGTGGAGCTAGGTAGTGAAGAAGGCATGATTGCTTTCTGTCGAGGAATTCAAGCCGCTGCACCGGTGGACAGCTTTGCAACGCCCCTGCCTTGGGATATGCCCGGCTACAACGATAAGGTTATCATGGCTGCAGGTGCATTTATTCAAGGCAGCTCCATTGAGCTTTCCGCAGACGGTCCAATTCGTGAACCCTATGCAGTCTATTTCCAAGGTGGCCTAACTTGGTGCCATGCAAAATTGGGAATTCTAATGAGTCTGCAAAAAATGATAGACGCAGATCTCGTGAATATATAAGGAGGAAAATAGTATGTCTTGGTTATTCTTTGCCATTGGTACCGCCATTCTCTGGGGTACTGCGGAGCTTTTTTACAAAAAGGGCGCACAACCCAACGAAAAGTATTCCCACCTGAAGATCTGCGTTTGGGTCGGCGTTGTCATGGGTGCCCACGCCATCTTCACTCTTCTGACCCAGGATATCAACTACAATCCCATTAACATCATCCGTTATCTTCCCGTTTCCCTGTTCTACATAATCTCCATGGCTTTTTCCTATTTTGGAATGCGGTTTCTGGAGGAATCCATCTCTGACCCCATCGAAAATACCGCCGGTGTCATTTGTACACTTCTGTTTGTCATTTTCCTGCAGGAAGAAATTTCCCTGTTTACATGGATTGCCATTGGCGTAATTACCGTTGGTGTTTTGGGTGTCAGCTTTATTGAAAATCGTGGAGAGACCCCGAGAAAGAAAAAGCTGGGCAAGGCCCTGGCCGTAATTGCCTTCTGCATGCCTTTCGTTTATGCCCTGCTGGATGCCTTCGGCACCTTCTTGGATGATGCTTTCTTCCTGATCGAGGATGTTGCCAGCTCTCCTCTGGTGGATGTTACTGAGAGTACCATTGAAGCCGTAGCCAATACCAGCTATGAGCTGACCTTTGCTGCGTTCGCTTTAGGTTTGTTCATTTTCATGAAGGTCAAGAAGGTCAAGTTCGGCCCTGTCCCTCAGCACAAGGATAAGATCCTTGCCGCTGTATTTGAAACCGCAGGTCAGTTCACCTATGTATATGCTCTCGGTGGCGTAGACGCTGTTGCCGCACCCATTCTTTCCTCTGTTTGTATTGTTTCACTGCTGCTTTCCCGTATTTTCCTGAAAGAAAAACTTTCCTGGAAAACCTACATTTTTATTGGAATTGTGATTATCGGCATCCTCCTGTTGGCAGTTGCTGAAGAACTGTAACGAAATACAAAAAGTCGTCGGGAAACCGACGACTTTTTTTGCAGTATTTTCATTGACACATCTTATAGCTTTATGTTATAATATCCTGCGATAAAATCAATAATTATGTGCTTATCAGGAAGGGAGTTTATTATGGCAATGCAGAAC
>JAZSAK010000089.1:0-4799 GCA_045601865.1 Faecousia sp.
TCCGGTGTTTGGGTCAGCGGACGGTAGCAGTTGGCAACAAACACCATACGGTAATTGTTTTCCGCCTTTATGTAGGGGGTATAACGTCCCAGGGCATAAGCACCCCGGTCATCGCCGCCGATGTCCATAATGCCGTAGCAGGATTTATCCTGCACCAGACGGTAGTTTTCTGCCGGAAGGGCGGGCAAATCCACATTGGAGTTGGCAAATTGGGGAGAGATCAGCGCCACGCCGGCTTGCTCCAGCGCCTTTGCGCTGTCGGCGGTGCGGAAATAGGGATTGACAATGTCCAAATCTCCGATGCAAACCTTTTTGCCCAGCGCCGCTAAGTGCAGAGCGTAATTGACGGCGATATTGGTTTTTCCGCTGCCGTAGTGACCGGCAAATAACGTCAGTCGTTTATGGTCCATGGGTATCACAGCTGCTTTCTAATAATCTTTCCGCTGGTAGTCTTGGGCAGGCTATCTCGGAATTCTACGATTCTGGGATATTTATAAGGTGCGGTGCGGGATTTGACATAGTCCTGAATCTGCTTCTTCAGTTCATCCGTACCCTTGAAATCTTTTACCAGCACAATACTGGCCTTTACCACCTGCCCGCGTACCTCATCGGGAGCGGCAGACACGCCGCACTCCAGAACATAGGGCAGCTCCATGATAACATTTTCAATTTCAAACGGCCCAATGCGGTAGCCGGAGGATTTGATAACATCGTCCGCGCGGCCCACATACCAGTAAAATCCGTCTTCATCCTTCCACGCCAAATCGCCGGTGTGGTAGAATCCGTCACGCCAGGTTTCGGCGGTGACATCGGGGCTGCCTTCGTAGCCGTAGCTTAAGCCACAGGGAAGACCCTGGGAAATATCAATGCAGATTTCACCGCTTTCGCCGGGTTCGACTTCGTTGCCGTCGACATCCAGCAAATGCACATCATATAGCGCAACGGGCTTGCCCATGGAGCCGATTTTGTGGCTGTCACCGGAGAGGTTGCCGATAATCAGGGTGCTTTCAGACTGACCGAAGCCTTCCATAATCTCCAGCCCCGTTGCTTTTTGGAACTGACGGAACACTTCCGGATTCAGCGCTTCGCCGGCGATGGAGGCATGCTCAATGGAGCTAAGGTCAAACCGGCTCAGGTCTTGCTTGATGAGCATGCGGTACATGGTGGGCGGTGCACAGAAGGTGGTAATATGATATTTTGCAAAGAGGGGCAAAATCTTTTCCGCATCAAAGCGGTCAAAGTCATAAACAAAGGTGGCAGCTTCGCACAGCCACTGGCCATAGAGCTTGCCCCACAATGCCTTTGCCCAACCGGTGTCGGAAATGGTCAAATGCAGACCCTCGGGATTGACACGATGCCAGTATTTTGCGGTAATGAAGTGTCCAAGCGGGTACTTATAGTTGTGGGCAGCCAGCTTGGGGTAGCCGGAGGTGCCGGAGGTAAAGAACATCAGCATGGGGTCACTGCCACAGGGAGAATCCTCCGTCCGGGCAAAGCGGCTGGAAAACATGGCGTATTCCTCGTTAAAGTTGCGCCAGCCATCCCTTGTGCCACCCACCAAGATTTTATGTACCAGGGAGGGGCTATTTGCAGCGGCAGCATCCACAGCATCGGCAACGCCGTCATCGGCGGTGCAAAGTATGGCGCTGACATTGCCTGCGGCAAAGCGGTAGGAAAAGTCCTTTTCCTGGAGCTGATTGGTGGCGGGAATTGCCACGGCGCCCAGCTTATGCAGGCCCAAAATAGCAAACCAGAACTGATAGTGCCGTTTCAGCACCAGCATCACGCGGTCACCCCGTTTGATGCCCAAGGATTTGAAATAGTTGGCGGCGCGGGAAGATTCCTTCTTCATATCCTGGAAAGTAAAGCGGCGCTCTGTGCCATCCTTGGAAACATGGAGCATAGCCAGCTTTTCCGGCTTGCTTTCGCCCAAAGCGTCCACCACATCAAAGGCAAAGTTGAAGTTTTCCTGATTTTGGAAGTCGATTTTTACCAACTTTCCGTTTTCAACGGTGGGGAGAATGAAATTGTGGTAAATGCGCGGTTGGGTGTCCGGCAGAAGCTGTTTTGTCTCTTGCGTGGCGATGGGAGCAGCTTGCTCGCCCTCACGGGCGGCAGAATTGCTTAAAACAATGGCATAGAATGCGCAGTCCTCACCGCCTACGGCAATCATGCCGTGGGGCGTGGAGGAATCGTAGTAAATGCAGTCACCGGCATGAAGCACCTCGGTTTTGTCACCGATTTGGATGCGCATATGTCCGCGGATAACGATATCACATTCCTGCCCCTCATGGGTGGTCAACTGGATTTCTTCTTTTTCTGCCTCTGCCCGATAAGCAAGTTCCATGTAAAGCGGCAGGGCAATGCGGTTGCGGAAGCCGGCGGCAAGGTTGAAGCCGACCATGTGGTGCGCTTCCTCAATGCGTTGACCTTCTCCCTTGCGGGTTAGGGCATAAGAGCGCAGCTTGGGGCTGTGACCTTCCAGAAGGTCGCCCATATCCACGCCAAAGCTTAAAGAGCAGTGGTATAGGAAGGCGACACTTAAATTCCGATTACCGGCTTCACATTGCAAATATTCTTCCACACTAAGACCGGTGCGGCTTGCCATTTCCTCAGCAGATAGTCCCGTGATTTGGCGAAGCTCGCGGATACGTTGTGCCATTTGCTGAATTTTATATGTAATTCCGGTCATATTCTCTTTCATGATACACCTCGAAAATTACAGTTGGTTGCGAATGATTTTTCCGCTGATGGTTTTGGGAAGCTCCTTGCGGAATTCCACAATGCGGGGGTATTTATAAGGAGCTGTGCGCTGTTTGACATAGTTCTGGATTTCTTTTTTCAGTGCATCCGTACCCTCTACGCCGTTAATCAGCACAATGCTTGCTTTGACCACCTGACCGCGGATTTCGTCCGGCGCGGCAGATACGCCACACTCTAAGACATAGGGAAGCTCCATAATGGTGCTTTCAATCTCAAACGGTCCAATGCGGTAGCCGGAGGATTTAATCACATCGTCGGCACGGCCTACATACCAGAAATAGCCGTGCTCATCCCGCCAAGCCAAGTCGCCGGTGTGATACATGCCGTCATGCCAAACAGCCGCGGTTTTTTCCGGCTCGTTGTAATAACCCAAAAATACACCGCAGGTGGGCGTGGGGTCGGTGCGGATAACAATCTCACCGTTGACACCATCGGCAACGCTGTTGCCATCGGCATCCACCAGGTCAATGCCGTAGCCGGGCACAGCCTTGCCCATGGCACCGGGCTTGAGAATGGTGCCAACCAGGTTGGCAATGCCAAGAGTCATTTCCGTCTGACCGAAGCCTTCGGCAATTTGCAGACCGGTGGCTTTTTCAAATTGATAGTAAACCTCCGGATTCAGCGCCTCACCCGCGGTGGTGGCGTGATGAATGGAGCTTAGGTCATATTGGCTCAGATCCTGCTTGATAAGCATGCGATACATGGTAGGCGGTGCGCAGAAGGTGGTAATGTTGTATTTGGCAAACATGGGCAGAATCTTTTCAGCGTCAAAGCGGTCAAAATCGTAGGTAAAGACGGCGCTTTCGCATAGCCATTGCCCGTAAAGCTTGCCCCACAGTGCTTTGCCCCAGCCGGTTTCGGAGATGGTAAAGTGCAGACCGTCACGCTCAGCCATGTGCCAGTATTTGGCGGTAACATAGTGCCCTAAGGCATATTTGTAGCTGTGCATAGCAATTTTGGGATAACCCGTAGTGCCGGAGGTGAAAAACATGAGCATGGGGTCGTCTCCACAGGGGGCGTTTTCTTCCCGCACATAGCGGCGGCTGAACAGGGCATATTCCTCATCAAAGCTGTGCCAGCCGTCACGGCTTCCGCCAACCAGAATCTTGGTCAGCTTTGCGCCGGAAATTTCTTCTGCCAGCTCCATTTGATGGGCGGTATCCCCATCAGCAGTGCAAAGCACAGCATTCACACCGGCGGCTTGGAAACGGTAGGTGAAATCCTTTTCCTGCAGCTGATTGGTGGCAGGAATGGCAATGGCACCCAGCTTATGCAGACCCAAAATGGCGAACCAGAACTGATAATGCCGTTTCAGCACCAGCATGACCCGATCGCCACGCTTAATGCCCAGTGATTTGAAGTAGTTAGCACTTTGACTGGAGGCATCCTTCATATCTTTATATGTAAAGCGACGCTCGGTCATATCGTTGGCCACATGAAGCATAGCCAGCTTATCCGGCTCACGGCGGGCAATGGCATCCACTGTGTCAAAGGCAAAGTTATAGCTGTCCGCATCGGTAAAGTGGATGTTTTGCAGAGCGCCGTGTTCATCCTCTTGCGTGCGGATGAACTTGTGGCATAACAGCTTTTCCTGTTCGCTCTTATGGCTTTGTCCGATGTATAGGGGTTGATCTGTGGTGTCGCTGACCATAATCATGGCAAGGAACACACAGTCCTGCCCGTCGATGGCAATCATGCCATGGGGAGTGGAGGACTTGTAAAAAATGCTGTCGCCCTCGTGGAGAACTTCCTCGTGATCGCCTACTTTTACCCGCATAGCACCGCGAAGAACTAAGTCAAATTCCTGACCGGCGTGGGTGGTGGTGTGGATGGGCTGATTTTGCAAATCAGCGGAATACTGATAAGTAACCCAGTAGGGGGTTGCCAGCTTTTGACGGAACATAGGTGCCAGATCTTGAATGGTAATGCCGTCCTCGCTGGCGGTGATCAAACCTTTGTCCTTGCGGGTGACGGTGTAGCCGGAGAGTTTAGCGCTTTGTCCTTCCAGCAGGACTGTAATTTCCACGCCAAAAACC
>JAZSAK010000090.1:0-6983 GCA_045601865.1 Faecousia sp.
GGCTGAAGATCTGGCAGCAGAGCAAAAGGCACGAGTCACTTATGATAATATTCTCCGGCTCTCGGATGATCCGGATGTCAACAATGTCATTAAGTTCCTGCGAGAGCGCGAAGTAGTGCATTTCCAGCGTTTCGGTGAGGCGATGCAGCTGCTGCGGGAGAAACTGAACCAGAAAAATGTTTACTGCATGAATCCTGCAATTGATATGTAAAAAAGGAACTCCCGGTAACACCGGGAGTTCAAAGTTATTTGACAAGTATAATGCCTGCTTTTTCGTAAAAATGATTGCCGGCACAGAGATAAGCTTTAACTGCTCTCTGCATGGAAGTTTCCTCCGGCAACTCTTGCGGCGGCACGGGCGAACCTTTATGGAATAAGAAAGAGTAAACAGCGGTTGCTTCGGAGCATCTGGGATAGACATGGAAGAGATCGGCAAATTTCGTGACATTTGTATCCTTGCCCATCAGCTCACGCAGCCGTTTTTCCAGCATCCAGGAGCTGCAATAAAATGCCTTGACATTCTTTTCCGGATAATACTTTTTCAGTATCTCTGCGGCCTCTGCAAAGGATTGCTGGCATAGTTCCCAGGTAAATGGCTCTGACGACGGTATATGTACACTGGCAACAGCATCCCCCTGCTTTAATACTTCCTGATAACCTGCAAGGTAAATGCGTTTGGGCTCACATTCACCCCATCGATTAGCAGCATAACCGGAGACGGTTCCGTTATCATCTTGAATATCTGCAAAGTATTTCTGGTCTTCATCTGTCTGTCCGCTGCTGCCAAAGACCATTCCTCTTTGATGCATGGTTTCTCCATCCATCAAAATTTGGATATCCTCGCCTTTTTGATAAACGCGAATCTTCTCCCTCAATGTGATAAATTCAAATTGCAATCTGCCAACACGAATGATTTGCCCGCGGACAAACAGGGTGAACCAACTCACATACCGCCGCATTCCGCTTCTGCCGTACAAAGCATAATAATCGTTGATTTCACCATCAAATCCCTGCAAGGTATCTGAAATAACGGAATGAGGAAGTCCCCGTTTTTCCATGCTTTCAATCATATCCTCCAGGAACCACAAAAGGGCAAACAAGGGCGAAAAATCTGTTTCAATAACACCTTTGTTGGGTGCCGGAAGAATGGATACAGGTGCTTTCTCCTTAATAATGCAGTGCAAAATGTAATTATAAAGCAGCAGGTCATCATCTTTTTTGATGATGGATGCTGCTTTTAACACATCATCAAACCATTTCCGGAAGAAATTGTATTTTTGATTCAGCGCAATTAATCTCTCTTCCTCTGCGATTGCAGAACCCAGTTCCTGCTTCATAGCCAGGCCCTGTTCATAAAAAGGAATGACTCTTTCGTCGTATGGGATTTCCAGCCGTTGACAAAAGTCTTTAATATGTTCCATAATGCACCTCAAAACAGAATTTATATGTATTCTTGTATCCTGACGATAAAAGATTTTAAATGTTATATCACATCCGTATTGAAATTGCAATAGATTTTACAAATTTTAGAAGACGGGGATCTAATCTGAATTCAAATACAATTTATTAGACAGTTTCCCTATGTGATGATACTTGACGATTAGCACTTGCTCAAGTTATAATTGAAAACGTGAGGTGATTGGTCATGCAGCGAATACTGGTCAGTGCGTGCCTGCTGGGCATAAACTGTAAATATGACGGAGGCAACAACCGCTGTGAAGCGGTCTGCGCCCTGCTGGAGCGCGAAGATGTTTGCCTGATTCCAGTCTGTCCCGAACAGCTTGGCGGCTTGCCAACGCCCAGAGAACTCTCAGAATTGTGTAATAGTAGCGTGATCAACTACAGCGGAAAGGATGTGACCGATTCCTTTCAGCGCGGTGCTGAGGAAGCATTGAAAATTGCCCAAAACTTCGGCTGTCAATGTGCTGTCTTAAAAGCACGCAGTCCCTCCTGCGGAAGCGGAGAAATTTATGATGGAGCTTTCTCTCATACACTGAAAGCAGGCGACGGTGTGACTGCTAAGCTTCTGAAAGCTGCGGGTATCCAAATTTTTAACGAAACAGAGATTGAAAAGCATTTCGATAAATAGTTTTGCCTCTATCTCCCTACTCGATCTGAAAGAATGCTTTACAATTCCTGCAACACTTGTTATAATAGAAACAGATCAAGGATAAGGAGGTACTTTTATGAAGAGCATTATCACGATCAGCCGTCAATTCGGCAGCGGCGGCAGAACGGTTGGCCACCTGGTCGCAGAAAAGCTGGGTATTCCCTTCTATGACAAGGAGCTGGTGGAGCAGATTTCTCTGGAAAGCGGTTTTGCATCTGCTTATGTGGATGAGAATGGCGAACATGCCCCCGGTCAGAGTCTGTTTTCCTATGCTTTTGTGAACCATGGTGTTCCCGGGGTGATGAACGGACTGTCAACGGCTGACTTCTTATGGAACATACAGTGCCGCGTTATTATGCAGCTGGCAGACAAGGGCCCCTGTGTTATTGTTGGCCGGAATGCTGACTACATTTTGAAGGACCGTGACGATGTCTTTCACGCCTTCATTTACGCAGACCGGGAATTCCGGGAGGAACGCATTGTGCGTCTATACGGTAATTCTGAGAAGAGCCCCCAGGCCAGAATTTCTGAAAAAGATAAGCGCCGTAAGGTGAACTACCAGCATTACACCGGAAGAACCTGGGGTGCAGCCGAAAACTACGATATTTGCTTAAATACAGCAACCATCGACTTGGAGCATTGTGCAAACATCATTGTTGACCTGGTTAAGGCTACGGATAACAACCCCAAATAACAGTTAACACCTGCTGAAAGTAATTTCAGCAGGTGTATTTTATGCCGTTTGTTGATCTGCTGGATACAGGCAAAACAGGAAACAGAGCAGCGAGAGCAGCATGACCGTAGTGGAAATTTCCGGCAGCAGATTACCAACTGCTGCAAAGCTACCGCCAATGCCCGCCTGGGCACCTGGGATTCCCGCGAACCCAGTGAATGCACGCACAATGACACTGATCATCAGTGTAATGACGGAGAATACCTTATCCGGTAAAAAACCGGAAGTGGTTCCCAGGAAAAGCGCACCCACAATGAAATACCAGACAATGGAAAAAAGCACACGCAAAATATCGCCGCTGGTAAAGTTTCCCACAATAATGACCATGCACAGGAGGCAACCAAGCGTGCTGTAAATCCCCGGTATGTTTATGTGCAGACATTTCAGCAAAATTAAGTATCCGCAGGCGATCAGAAGCGGAATGATGCACTTAAAAATAATCCCGGGCACAGAAACAGCAGACAGATCAGCGATCGCAAAATAGTAAACTGCCCGCAGGAAAAAGGATATTCCCGCAAAAATTCCCGCAGCGGTTGTCCATTTTCCATCAAATTGGATACGGTATTGAAAGTATTGTTTTAAATTCAAAGCCCTCACCTCTATGTTCATAAATTTTTAATTAGGAAAATATTGGACAATAAAAACTTAACAGTTTAGATTATCCAAGAAAAGTGTTAGTATTCCAGTGTAAATTGGATTTCGGTAATCTCCGAAATGATTACTTTAACTACTTCTTACAAAAATCTTTTTGTGCATTTTCCTTCGCGTAGGTATCCAGCCATACGGATCGTTCTATCAAATTGGAAAATCATCTTGCGTACAGACACTATTTACGATCAATGTGTCATTATCCGTATTGTAGCAATTCATTTCCCGAAAATCAATAACTATCTAAGATCTTGCTTTGGATGTTGAGAAAAGATTTGTGTTTTAAACAATCATAGGCATCACTCTTGTTTTCATATCCTAAGCAAAAGAAGGATTAACATGGAGTCATTATGCTTCGTTTCATTTAAAGATAGAGTCAAAGGTTTCGACTTTAGTTGGTAAAGTTAGCCAATCAAAAAAGCACCGGAATTCGCGATAACTATGCAAATCCCGATGCTTGTTGCTTAAGAAACAACATGTTCCCCAGCCATGATCTATTTATTTTTGGGGCGTACTGATAACTAACTTTCCATCCACCAGCCCTAATTGAACCTTGTTTCCTTCCAGACCCATCTGCTCCAGCATCTCTTTCGGAATCTGGACACGGCCAGCTTTATCCAGAACTGCGAATTCATCGTGAGCCTCCTCAAACATATTGATAGAGTCCAATCGGTCGGCATAATTCTGCTTTACGATCATTTCACTACTGGTCTTACCATCACGAATGACAACTACACGATTTACCTTTTTGGACACAGCCCGGTCATGCGTTACAATTACAACGGTCACACCCAACTCTTTGTTTAATGTACGGAACACATCTAGGATATAGTTGCCGGTCTTGGCATCAACAGAACCGGTTGGCTCGTCCGCCAACAATATCTTCGGGTTGTTAGCAAGGGCGATAGCAATGGCGATTCGCTGCTGCTCACCGCCGGAAAGCTGATTCAGACGGCTGTCCTTTTTATGGGACATCCCCACGACTTCCAGCAGCTCCAGCGCACGTTCCCGACGCTGTTTTTCACTGTCGAACATCATGGGCAGGCTGACATTCTGGACCGCATTCAGATAGGGCACCAGATTTCGAGCATTATTTTGCCACACAAAGCCTACGGTTTTGCGCTTATATTCCACCAGTTCGGCTTCATTCAATTTAAACAGGTTCTTGCCATCAACAGTCAGTTTTCCGGCAGAGGGACGGTCCAGACCGCCTAACATATTTAGGAAAGTGGACTTACCGCTGCCGCTGTTGCCGATGATGGCCATAAGTTCACCCTTTTGAATGTTCATATCCAAGCCCTGGAGGGCCAACACTTCCAAATCCTTGGTCTTATAAATCTTTACCAAGTTTTCGCAAATTATAATATCCTCACTCAATCAACTCACCATCCTCTAACTGATATAACTTATCGCCCAAATTCATCAGTTCAGTATTGTGGGTAGTCATAACAATGGTGATCCCCTCGGTAGCGGTTAACTCCTTGAATATCTTGATAACCTGCAGGCCGGTGTTCGCATCCAGTTCTGCAACGGGCTCATCAGCAAATATAACCTTTGGTTTATGGGCGATAGCCCGGGCAATGGCAACGCGCTGCTGCTCGCCACCGGAGAGTTCCTGCGGCAGGTGGTGCAAACGGTTTCCCAGGCCCACCATTTTTAGACAATCTTTTGCCCGTTTTGTGCGATCTCCTTTGTACTTTGCCATACGCAAAGCAAATTCCACATTCTCATAAGCGGTCATTTCCGGTATCAGAGCAACAGTCTGGAAAACAAAACCAATACGATAGCGGCGTATCTTCTCGCGCTCACTCTCGGTAAGCTTAGCAATGTCCAGATCCTCTAAGTACACTTCCCCTTCTGTAGGCAAATCCAGTGCACTGATGATGTTCATCAGCGTGGTTTTACCGGAACCGGAACGCCCTTTCAGAATGGTGAGCGATGCTTCGGGGATAGATAGGTCTATCCCCTTCAAGGCCCAGAATATCTCGCCACCAGCCACCGGAAAACCTCTTTTAACACCTTTTGTTACAATTATATCTGGCATATGCCCTCCTCCTTTAGTCTTCACCCAACTTCAGAGCCTGAGCAATCTTAATCTTGGAAATCATGACACCCAATACAACCAAACAAATCACAACCATAAGACCAATGACGATTCCCAACCGCAGGAAATCACCGCTCTGGGTGACATTCTCCAGCGGAATTACTTTATCTGCATCAGAATAGGCGATCTGAATCAACGGCACATACAAATTGGCCCCGATTTTTCCAACGATCACACCACTCAGAATAGATATGCCGGAAATAAAGAACTGCTCATTCAGAAGCATGGTCCATATTTCACGCTTGGACATGCCCATGGCCCGAAAAATGCCAAACTGCAAAGTTCTGGATTGGATGGATAGAATCCAGTAGATCAAGAAGCCGGTGGCGCACAGCACCAATACGATCACAAAGCCGATTGTTAAAATACCGTTCGTACCTTGGAAAATGGGGTCATTTTTCATATCAACGATCTCAGCGAACACATCCCGAAAAGTCGTAAATCTGGTTCCGGTTTCCTGGGCGTAATCATATAGAAACTGTGTAGAGTCCTCTACATCAATCCACACTTGATACGGTCTTATCCCCCAAGCAGACTGCAGCCGAGACAAATGTGCCACAATCAAAAAATGATCGGTCTCTTTGATAACACCATCGCTGTCTCTGCTTATCGTTACCGGCGAATAAGACGGCCAGTAATCCACAAAACCATAAATAATGCCGCGCGCCCAATCTCCAATCTCCGGTACTATTCATGTAATGTAAGGCATCGCCTACTTTGTATCCATAATGATCCTGGAAATTCGAGGATACTAATATAGCATTTGCGTTCTGTGATATCATGTTTAAGTATTCATACCAATGTGTTGCCAGCAAGGACTCCTTGAACCAGGCAACCTGGCCAAACTCCTTGGTGTTAATTCCCATCACTGTGGCATGAACCTTACCTTTTTCCAGGGATACCGATGCTCTTGTCTCCACCAAAACCTTCGTTACACTCTTAACACTTTCCATGCTCTGATACTTCCCGAAATCAGGCTCAATATAAGAAAGCTCCAGTCCTCCGATGCTACCCTCATCAATCAGATGCTCATTGGTTTCCTATTTTTCCTGCAGCACGACCTCCGCACCGGTTAGATAGCGGATTTTTTCTTCTGCATTTGTGCTGATTGTTCGGGCCGTCTGTGCATTGAAAATACCCAGCGCCACCGTCAAAATTAGGAACACCACCAAGACTCCTTCATTGTTATTACTGCGCTGAATCCGCAAAAACGAAGCATGTATAGCCGGCGGCCACCATTTCTTTCCAATCCAGAAAACCAGCTTGATCATCCAAGGCAATAAACGCAGAATCAACAAACCTGCACCAAGCAGGAAAATGGAAGAGCAAAAATACAGTATGGGATCCAAAGACGCACCATCCATCACCTGCTGGGCAAGAAATTCTTT
>JAZSAK010000091.1:0-13712 GCA_045601865.1 Faecousia sp.
TGTTTGAACTTACTTCACGGTCGGTAACAACATCAGTGTTATCCGCTTCTTCTGTAATTTCAGTCAATTTGTCATCGTCAACAGTGAGTTGCTCATTGTCATTCTGTTCCGGTACATTTTCTTCCAAAGGAATTAATGTAAGCGGATCGATTTCCGGATTTTCTAACAGTGCCAGATAGGCTTCTTCGTCTACAACGATAACCTGACAGGCGTCGTATTTTCCGTTGTCGATGGCTGCAACCAGATATGTAGTGCCGATGGAACGGGCAGTAACGCGACCGGCTGAGCTTACACTTGCAATGAGGTTGTCAAAACTGGAGAATTTCACATTTTCCACGGTGTTCAGTGGTTGAAGAATGGTCTTCAATAATGCTTTGCGTCCGTTCATGAGGATAATCGTCGGCCGTGTCAGCTTAACACTTATGGCCGGCGGTCCTACGGTGATCTCACACTCGAGCTGTGCAACCGTTTTGGTATCCGTTTTTACCGTAGCGGTAATGATGGCTGTACCGACTGCGACTGCACTTACGAGTCCGGTTTCATCGACGGAAGCAAATTCCGGATGATCCGACTTGAACGTTACGGTCTGGTTGTCTGCAAGATTATAGACCTTGAGGGAATAGGTTTTTTCCGTAACAAGAGTCTTGGTCTTAACATTCAGCTTTAACTCGGGAGCCGCTGCTTTTGCCAAAACAGGCGAAGCGAAAACTCCGAGCGTCAACACCAGAACAAGTACAAGTCCGAGCATTCTTATGTAGTTTTTGGGATATCCTTTACACATAAAAAGTCCTCCCAAGGTTCCGTGTTATGAATCGTGTCACATCCTATACGGCATCATAAGGGGAGAATTTGTCAGAATGATGGCAAAATTGAGCCATTCTTGTTATATTTTTTTATGAGGCGGTTTCTTTGCTGCAGTCTTTACTTTGCATGCAAACGGGCTTGTCAGATGTAGGAAAATCCAATATAATTAAATTGAAAATCGTTTGCGTGGGAGCTTTTCTGCAGCAGATGATTCGGAACGAATGGCTTTATCGGGACGATTCCCGGAAATGAGGTGGATATGCAGTATATACTAATCGCAGATGACAATCATGATATTACGAATGTACTTTCTGCTTATGCCAGAAAGGATGAGTTTGAGCCGGTGGTTGCACACGACGGGGAAGAAGCGCTTCGGATGTTTAACCAGTACAATCCGGTTGTTGTCCTGTTGGACGTTATGATGCCGAAGGAAGACGGTTATGAGGTCTGCCGGAAAATCCGTGCAAAGTCGGATACGCCGGTAATCCTGATCACCGCAAGGGGAGAAGATTTTGAAAAAATCATGGGACTTGATATCGGAGCGGATGATTATATTGTAAAGCCGTTCAGTCCGAGTGAGGTCATGGCGCGTGTCAGGGCAGTGCTTCGCCGTATGGTAAAAAAGAGTCCGGACAGCAACTCTGCCAATGTTCTGACTGTGGATAATCTCACCATCAATCTGGAGGAGTATACTTTATATATTAACAAGAAAAAGATTGCTCTGACAAAGAAAGAAATCGAGACCATGTGGACGCTGGCCTCCAACCCGAACAAGGTGTTCACGAGAGATAATTTGCTTGACAGTCTCTGGGGCTTTGACTATTTTGGTGACAGCCGTACCGTGGATGTGCATGTAAAGCGCCTGCGGGAAAAGCTGGAGGGTATTAGTGATTTCTGGTGCCTCAAAACGGTTTGGGGCGTGGGCTACAAATTCGAGGTGATTGGCGGATGAGGAGTACCTTCAGCCGTATCTTTTGCACCATCGTCATTATATTACTAATCACCTTTCTGTCCATAGGCATTGCCTTTCAGCTGCTGGTAAAGCAATATTTATCCGCAAAAATCGCAGGCGATCTGCGTGCAGACGGGCAGGTAATTGCCAAGCTTGTGCAATCGGCTTGTGATGATAATGCGTTTAGCAATCAAGATTTTCGTTTGGCACTGAGCGTTGCCACCTCTGTTTCCGGGGCAGATGCAGTGCTTTGCGATACCAACGGACAACTTATTCTCTGCGCACGCGCGCCCTATGGCTGTGAGCATAGAGGCTTGATGCTGGAAAAAGAATACTTGCACCGGGTTTTTGAAAACAACGGTTGCAGCGACATCGGTGTGATTGAGGAGCTTTATCCAGACCAGCGCTATATTGTCGCTGTTCCTGTTCTTGCAAACGCCAGCCGCACCCCCCTTGGTGTTGTCATTGTATCGTCGCCTACTGCGGAAACCACCGCTATTACCGACCGCATTGCCGAGATCTTTTTGGGCGTCTCCACCTTGGTTATCGTTATTTCTGTGCTGCTTTTGGTGTTCTTTACCCGACGGCAAAGCAAGCCTTTACAGCAAATCGCCCGCGCTGCCAACGCCTTTGGCCACGGTGATTTTTCTTCCCGGGTAGAGACACGGGGCAATTACCCCGCGGAAATTGAGGAATTGGCATTGTCCTTTAACAACATGGCATCTTCCTTGGAAAAAAGCGAATACCAACGCCAAGAATTTGTGGCAAATGTCTCTCATGAGTTAAAAACGCCTATGACCACCATCAGCGGATACATTGATGGAATTTTGGACGGCACCATTCCACAGGAAAAGTCCGCCCACTATTTGCACATTGTATCTGACGAAACCAAACGTCTCAGCCGACTGGTGCGCAGTATGCTGGATATTTCCCGCCTGCAAGACCAGGGGGGCATTCCCGAAGAGCAAAAAATGCGCTTTGATTTAGAGGAATGTGTGGGGCAAGTGCTGATTACCTTTGAACAGAAAATAAACGAAAAAGGCTTGCAGGTGCAGGTGGATATGCCGGAACACCCGATATACACCTTTGCGAACCAAGACTATATTACCCAGGTGATTTACAATTTGCTGGACAATGGCGTAAAATTCTGCCCGCAAAACGGCGCATTGTCCTTAGACATTCGCGAGGGCAATGAGAAAGTATACATTTCCATCACCAATGACGGCGAGACGATACCGCCGGAGGAGCTTGCACTGATATTCGACCGATTCCATAAAATAGACAAGAGTCGTATGAAAAATCGGGATAGCTGGGGTTTGGGGCTTTACATCGTGAAAACCATTGTCTGTAGCCACGGGGAAAACATTTCGGTTACCAGCCGCAATGGTAGAACAACCTTTACCTTCACCATGCCCTTGGTAAATTAAATTCGATGTTGCTTTTATCGTCGATAAGCTGCACACAATCCATTAATACGTTTCTTGAGGTGTTACCATGAATGAACACAGCAATTGGGAACCTTGGCATCAGGATTCCTATAAAAACGGTTCCACCAAACCGCCTAAAAATCGAAGCGGTGTGCTTGTGATACTGCTGGTTGCCGTCATCTTCCTTGGCGGTATCGCCAGTGTGCTTGGTATAATGAATGTCAAGCTGTTTCAGCAACTATCACAGAGCGATACCGATTCTAAAACGCCCTTCTTTGCCGCTTCCGGCACAGAGGAAACCCAAAGTACGCAACAATCCAGCAATGATTTTGTCCCCAAGGATGACGACGTAACCGTTGAACTGAACAAATCGCCGGAATCTGTGGAGAATATTCCCCAAGACGGCGGTCTTTCCTATCAGCAAATTTATGACAAGGCCATTGATTCCGTTGTTTCCATTCGCTGTAACACCGGCACCGGTACCGGTGTGGTTCTATCCAAAAATGGCTACCTTGTCACAAATTGCCATGTAATTGACGGCGCACAACGCATCGAGGCCATTTTTACAGACGGGCGCACACTGACCGCCTGTGTTGTTGGCGCGGATACTGTCTCGGATTTGGCTGTTTTATATGTTCAGGCTGAGGATTTGATACCCGCTGAGTTCGGAGACTCCGCGTCCTTACGTGTCGGAGACGCTGTTGCCGCCATCGGTGACCCCCTTGGCTTGGATTTTCGCGGCACTATGACCGACGGCATTGTTTCTGCCATCAATCGCGATGTGACCGTCAACGGGCGCACCATGACCTTAATTCAAACCAATGCTGCCCTGAATTCCGGCAACTCCGGCGGCCCGTTGCTAAACTGCTACGGGCAGGTGGTGGGTATTAACACTATGAAAATAGGCACATTTACCGATGATGCCGGTGTGGAAGGCTTGGGCTTTGCTATCCCCAGCGTCACGGTCAAAGATGTGGTAGACCAGCTCATTGACAAGGGATATGTAGCCGGCCGTCCGGCGCTGGGCTTTACCGGTCAAACCGTCTCCCAGCTAGACCAACGGTGGTATCTGCTGCCGGCAGGTGTAATGGTTTCAGCCGTAACCCCAGACAGCAATGCGGATAAAATTGGACTTAGCGTTGGAGATATTGTACTGAGCGTAGACAACAGCCGAATCAGCTCCGTAGAGGAGTTGGAAAACTTGTTATACTCCCATCGCGTTGGGGATTCTTTGAACATTGTAATTTATCGTAGTGGTAAGCAATACAGTGCCACCTTAACCTTAGGCGAAGCCGTACAATAAAAGGAGTATGAAATGGAACCGCTTTACAGACAAAGCTACCGCATTCTGGACAGTGATGTAGACTGTTTTGGCCGGCTGTCACCGGCACGGATTTTGTTCTTTGCCCAAGACAGCGCCGGACAGCACTGCCAACGCCTTTCTTTGAATTATGACGTCTTGGCAAAGAAGCATCTGTTTTGGGCTGTCTTACGCCACCGCGTGCAGGTTATCCGATATCCCATGGTCGGAGAGACCATCACTGTGGAAACATGGCCAATGCCCACCACGCGCAGTGCCTATCCCCGTTCCACGGTTGCCTATGATTCCCAAGGGCGAGAGGTGTTTCGTGCCATTAGCCTTTGGGCGCTGATGCATATGGACAATCGAACCCTAGTGTTGCCGGATAAAAGTGGTATAGAAGTAGCTGGCTTACTGCGAGGCAGCGAATTGGCCGCACCCGGCTCCATGGCGTTGATACAAGCTGGTAACCGCCAACATCGGCAGGTATGCTTCACCGACTTAGACCGCAATGGGCATATGAATAACTGTCGCTATTTGGCATGGATTTCCGACCTGCTCCCCAGTGCTTTTCATCAGAAAAACGCACCGAAAGAATTCACCGTTTGTTACTTCTCCGAGGCCCGTGAAGGACAGAATTTGCTCCTGCAATGGTCTCTTTCCGATGGCCCTGCATTGGCTGTAGATGGGCTGCGCGCTGATGGGGAGCATAGCCGTGTTTTCTCTGTCCGCATGCAGTTTTAGGCAGTGTTCTGTAAACCAAAATATGCCTTTGCGGTTGCTATCTTTTATGCAGAAACGCTTGCATATATTTAAAAAACCCCCTATTTGCAAGGGGGTTTTTACTTCTACCTGTGGACAACACTGTGGAAACTGGGGAAAACTTATGTTTACCAGCCGACTGCATAACGGCTTTTTCTACATTTTATGTCAACTAATGTTTTGTTGCGCCAAGCCTCCTGTTTTCCATGCAAAAAGAGCGATGCTGTTGCATCGCTCTTCGCTTATACGGTTTCTGTGTTCCGGAATTTTCGCACCTTTTTTATTTTATAAAGCTCCTCGGCGGCCATTCTTGCTTTTGCCACAGAAATCCTCTCCTTTGGCAAACAAAAATACTGCACGTTTCTATCTCCAAGGCCTATTACATCTGCCATTTCATACCAATAAAAATCCGCATACAGACTATAGCTGGAAAGGGGGCTTTGGGTATAATCCAGTTTCCCGTTACAGCCTGTTAAACGGAACCCGTTTCCATCCTGGTGCAGATGTCCTTCGCCTACCATGTAAATCGCCTTAAAGTCTACCAGGACGCCTATATCCACAGGTGTGTCCAGCACATATGTGCCGCCCAGCAGCTCTTCACGCACCTGCCGGCGCTGCCACGCGTACCAATGGGGAATGTGGGCATACTCCGTCTCGCCTTCCCGTGCCTGCAGCTGTCCCAGCACATCCATGTGCCACACTTTTTCGCAGGCGTGGCAGGTGATATCCGTGCCTTTTCCTTCCATTTGCCCTTCCGCGCCACAATGCGGACATTTGTAAAGAATACGCTCCAAACCGTCTGCACGATACGGCGCATCAATCACGATACCGTTTTCCTTTTGCCACGCAAAATTGTCAAAGCAAAACGCCGCATCCACCATTGCGTCCAGCTCCTGCACAGATTTCTCCCGAATCTCCGACTCTGTCAGCAAGCACTTAACATGGGCGCTGACCGGAACCTTGCGCAGCTGGAGCATATTATACAGTGGGTCACGGGCAAACGCGCCTTGGGTGATGACCGTTACCACAGGGACTCCCAGCTTTTTTAGCAATACACCCATTTTCCGTGGCAGCGCTGTTGCCGTTCCGTCAAAGGAATAGCTTGCTTCCGGATACATCAGCACGCTGGTTTTTAACTCCTTTAGCGCGTATTGCATATCTTGAATTAAGGTAAGGTCGCTGATAAATTTGGGCGTCGGAATGCAGCCCAGCCACCGCATCAGTGTGCCTAAAAACCCCACAAAGCCATCCGTGGAAGCTACAATATTCAGCCTGCGTTTGGGATAAAATATGGCATACGCCAGCTTCATATCCGTAAAGCTGCTGTGATTCATCAAAATCAAACAGGGTTTACCCGCAACCTTCTCCATACCCTCTGTGGTATAGGAAAAGCGGGTTTTCCGCAGCGTTGGGATGCACGCAAGCCGCACAACCGTAGCCAAAAGCAGGTTGGGCTTTCTCGGCTTTCTATGCTTCCAACGAGGCAACGCCAAAACTTCTTCAATGGGTTTTTCAACGGTATTGATTTTCATATCGTCACATTCCTATTGCATTTTTTCTGCTGTCAGTTTACCACAGGCCGTGGAAATATGCAATACAGGATTATTTTCAAAAAAGAGGGGACGGTAATATAACCGCCCCCTTTGCTTATTCTTCTACGGGTTCTTCCGCTTGCTCCTGCAATGGCTCCGGCTGCTTCTTCTCCCCCATGGACACCTGATTTACATACAAATCTTCCGGTTTATGCGGGCGGAAATGCTGTATCATCAGTACAACCACCGCCACAAAGCAGCTTGCTGCTGCCAACAGCTGACTGACGCGGAACGGCCCCAAATACAAGCTATCGGTTCGCAATCCCTCAATAAACGCTCTGCCCAGGCCATACCATGCCACATAGCTCAGCGCAATCTGTCCATCATACTGCCGGCGCTTGGAAAGCACATGCAGCAGCACAAAGCCAAGTGCATTCCATATGGACTCATACAAAAATGTAGGATGATAATATTGCATTTGCGCTATCGGCTGCCGGTTTGCATCCAAAAGCAAGCCCATGCGCAGGAAAAAGTCGGTTTCTGCGCCGTATGCCTCTCGATTGAAAAAGTTTCCCCAACGGCCCAGACATTGTCCAATCAAGAATCCCAGTGCTACCATATCCAGCAGAGCCGGAATCTTAATTTTCTTAACTAGGCAATGCACAACCACGCCAACTGCCGCACCAATCACACCGCCATAAATGGCAAGACCGCCTTGCCAAACATACAGCACGCTGACGGGATTTTCTCCATAGCCATCCTCATGCCAGCGGAACACGCAGTAATACAGCCGCGCGCAGACAATTGCAAGTGGCACAACCCACAAAATACCATCGGTCAAATCATTGTCATTGATGCCAAACTCGTTTGTGCGTTTCCACGCATACAGCACTGCCAACAGCAAGCCCAAGGCAATGCAAATACCATAAAAATGAACATTTATGTTGCCAATGGAAAATCCCACAGCCGGATTAATCTCCAGCCCTAATCCGGGAAACGTGATAGGGGATGCTCCTTGTATCCAATGCATAATATTTCCTCCTCTATTACCTTGGTATAACAACCGACAGTCCGCACCGATTTGGCTGCACTACAGCCTGCAGAAATTGCTGCACCTCCTGCCACGTGACATCTGCATATGCCGACGGGAACCGGAAATAATCAAATTCTGCGAAATAGTATGCACAAAGTCGGAAACAGGTAGAGTCAAAGCTATCCATGTCCCGAATCCTGCGCCCCAATGCACTGCGCTTCATTCGCAAAAAATCCTCTGTGGGAATTTCCTCCATGGAAAGCTGCTGCGCCCGTTCCATAATTGCCTGACGCACAGCCTCGGCATCCTCGCTGTCGCCACCGCAGGTTAGCAGGGCGCAACCATCCACCGATTCAAAACCGCCACCGAAGGATGAATCAATCAGCCCGCGCTCATATAGCTGCAAATACAGCTTTGATGACTCGCCAAACAGCGCCTCTGCCGCCAAATCCCCCACAATTTCCTGACGAATTGCCGCCAAACCGCCGCCAACACTTTCGCATTTCCATCCCAGCTGAAAAGCAGGCATTGCAACCTCCATTGCACAGGTGACCGTTTCGGTATTGCAATCCATGGTTTCCTGCCACTGCCGGATTTTTTCTGCCGCCGGTTTTTTCTCTTTGCCCAAAACCGTATCGGCAATTTCACATACGGCATCCGCATCCACATCTCCGACGACACACAGCACCATATTGGCGGGTGTATAGAATCCCCGATGGCAGGCCTGCAAAAGCTCAGGGGTAATCTCACGCAGGGAAGCACGACTTCCCAGTATTGGCACACGAATGGGATGCTTGCGATACATGGCTTTTGTTAAATTATCAAATACACGGGAATCCGGCGAATCCTCATACATGCCGATTTCCTGGTCGATAATGCCCAACTCTTTTTCTACACTTTCTTTGGTAAAATAGGGTGTGGACACAAATTCCAACAGAAGCGCCAGGTTTTCCTCAAAATTCTCTGTGCAAGAAAAATAATACGCCGTCATGTCAAAGCTGGTAAAGGCATTAACATTTGCACCCAAGGCGGCAAATTCCGCTGAAACATCTCGATTGGGCAGGTCAAACATTTTATGCTCTAAAAAATGGGCAATGCCGGCCGGCACATGATAGGTCTGTCCTTCCAATTGGAAATCCGTATGAATGGAACCAAAATCTGTGACGAAATACGCCATTTTTCGGGAAAAGCCGGGCTTGGGTGCCACCAAAACTGTTAATCCGTTGTCTAATACCCGACGGTGCAGGGTTTCATCCAGCTCCGGATAATACCTTTTGCTCATGCGCCCACCCCCTCAAGAAAAAAGGTGGTATGCAAGCGCAGTGTTTTCGCCGCCGAAACCATGTCTGCAAGGGTCACAGCTGCTACTGCCTCGCTATAAGCTTGCGGTGTCATCCCCATGCCGCTAAGCGCACCTGTAGAATAAAAGCTCTCAATTGCGCTGGGCGAGTCATGGATTCCACGCAGGCTGTTTTGCACCGCTTCCTTTGCCGCATCTAATTCCTGTGCGGTTATCTGTGCACGCTGACAGTTCTCCATCTGGTGCATAATTTCCTCTTGCGCCACCTTTCGCTGCGCCGCATCAATTCCTGCATGGACGGTCAAAATGCCCTTTGTGCCATAATAGCCCGAGCTGATGGAATAACACAAGCTCCGCTTTTCCCGCACATTTACAAACAGCTTGCTGGTCATTCCGCCGCCAAACACCATATTTAGCACCTGCATTGCCGCAAATTCCTTGCTTTGATTGGTAATCGATGTTACAAAGCCCATGCACAGCTGGCTCTGGGCAACCTGCATTTGCTCTATATGCTGGCCTCCATCGGCATCACAAAAAGGTGTTTGAGGCGCAGCCGGAATAACAGAGCGCGCTTGCTTGCCAAAAATCTTGCACAGCAAATCCGCCACATGCCCACTATCCGCAGAGCCCACATAAAAAATTTCAATGGGACTTTCCGCCAATATTCTTTGCTGATGGGCATACAGCGTCTGCGGGTCAATGGCTGCTACTTGCTGCGTGGTTCCCAAGCGCGGCAGCCCAAAAGAATCTGCCTTACACATTAGCTGGAGCAGCTTTCCGGCGGCATAGGCGCGTTTGTCATTTTTTTCAGATTCAATGGTGGAAATCAGATTCTTTTTCTCACCCTCTACAAAATCCTTGCAAAGTCCGTTTTGTTCCACCACGGGGCAAAACAGCAGCTCTCCCACAAATTCTATCATAGGCGCAAGAATCTTATCCCCCTGCAAGGAAAATCTATCCTCTATAAAATTACAATACAGTCCGGTTGTCTGGTAATTGCCGATTCGACGTACCATGGTGCTCACGCTTGCGCCGTACAAATCATCCAGCTTTTGGGTAATGGCCTGCAAATTCGGGTATTTTTGCGTTCCGCGCAACCATATAGCAGGCAAAAGCGCGTTCATAGCCGCTTCGATTTCGTGCATAGGCCGCACAATCTGCACGCTAAGTGCCCCTTGCTTAAAGCGCGTATCCTGGTGGCACCGCAGTGTTACACCCGGAAGCAGCTCTTTGGTTTGTATCATAAAAACAATCCATTTCCTTTGAAAAATTTTCTTTATTATATACCACTTTCCGTAAAATAGGAAGAGGGCAACAGAAATTTAACATCTTTGCGGTTGCCAATTTTCCGCAAATGCGATACAATAGAAAAAATATGTATCGGGAGGTGTCCACTATGGCGTGGCTGGAAATCAAATTGACCATTCCCCACGGCAGGGTTGAGGATACTGCCGCTGTATTGACCGCGCAGGGTTTTTCCGAATTGGTAATAGAAGACGAAGGGCAATTTGCAGACTTTTTAGAGGAAAATCGCGCATATTGGGATTATATTGATGAAGCTCTGCAGGAAAAGCTGCAGGGCCTTTCCCAAATTCGATTATATTTAGAGGATTCTGACGAATCCGGACGCACACGTTTAACCGCGCTGGCGCAGTCGCTGTCTGTGCCCATGGAAATTATCCCCTTGCAGGAGGAAAACTGGGAGGAAAGCTGGAAAGAGAACTATACTGCTGTGGAAATCGGCCAGCGCCTTGTCGTGCTTCCCTACTGGCAGGCACCGGAATATCGCGGTGACCGCCTTCCCGTTATCCTCGACCCCGGACTAACCTTTGGCACGGGCACCCACCCCTCTACCCAAATGGTGCTGCGCGCCATGGAGCGTTGGGTAAAAAAAGGGAGCCGCTGCTTGGATTTGGGCAGCGGTAGCGGTATTTTGTCCATTGCTGCTTTACGCTTGGGCGCGCAAAGCGCCATCGGTGTGGATATTGATCCTAAGGCAGAAGACATCGCGCGGGAAAACGCCGCCTATAACGATTTTTTCTCACCGGCCTTTACCGCCTTGACCGGCAACGTAACCGCAGACCACGCATTTATGCAAGCGCTGGCGCAAAACACCTACGACGTGGTTTTGGTAAATATTGTGGCCGATGTAATTGTGGGCCTTTCCTCTATTTTACCCACATTTTTAACAGATAACAGCATTCTCATCTGCTCGGGCATCTTGGACAGCCGTCTGGCAGATGTACAATCCGCGCTGCAAGCAGCCGGATTGGAAATTACGGATATATATACCCAGGAAGACTGGCGGTGTGTCACCGCAAAAAGGAGAACGATATGATAATTCCCTACCGCATCCGGCGCGTTTTAAGGCGGATTTCCCTGACAGCACTGGCTGTGCTATCGTTCGCCTTGGCGCTGACAATTTGCTGGTTTTTATGGCTGCAGCGGTATGTGGTCTATACCGATGACGGTGTAAAGCTGATGTTTGGCATGTCCATGGAGCTGCCCGACGGCGAGCTGGCTAAGGAACCCACTCAAGGAGATGCAATTGACTTCATTTATAAAGATGATCTGTCCAATACCGGCTCTGCCGCCAAGGAGCTTGCTCATTTTAACGGCTATTATATTGATTTAGCCGCCATGCGGGAAGATTTTAACAATGTCTTATCGCAGGTACAGCTTCTGCCCCAAGACGCAACTGTTATGCTGGATATGAAAAACAAGCAGGGTGAATTTTACTATTCCTCCGGCTTGGGTCACATGGCAACCGATGTTAATTTGGATCAGGTGGCAGCGCTGATTAACCAATTGAAAGAAAAGGATTGCTATCTCATCGCCCGCATTCCCGCTTTTCAGGATAGGAATTATTTCTTGGACGATGAACGCGGGCGCGTACCCTTCGGCTTACCGAGAGAAGGCGGCAACGGCTCTCTATGGCTAGACAAGGAGCACAGCTGCTATTGGTTCAATCCTGCTTCTGACGGTACAATCACCTTTCTAATTCAGGTTGTTTCTGAGCTGCGGGCTTTGGGCTTTCATGAGGTTATTCTCAATGATTTCCGTTTCCCCAGAACGGATATGATTTATTTCCGTGGCAACCAAGAGGATGCGCTAAATAAGGCCGCCGCCACCTTGGTAAACACCTGCGCTACGGATACCTTTGCAGTTTCCTTTGTGCGGGAAGCGGTAGACTTGAAAATCCCTGAGGGAAGAACCCGTCTGTATCTACTGGGCGCTTCCGCGGCAGATGCCGCAAACCTTGCCGCACAAACAGGCTTTGCTGACCCGTCCATTTCACTGGGCTTTTTCGCGGATACCAACGACACCCGTTTTAACGCCTACAACGTGCTGCGCCCCATTGATATGGCAAGATAAACAAAAGGGAGAACAACTGTTCTCCCTTTCTTTTATTCCTCATAGCCCATTGGGTTGTTGCTTTGCCAGCGCCAAGAGTCTCGGCACATATCCAAAAGATCTTTCTCTGCCTTCCAGCCCAGCTTTTGGGCGCTTTTGGCGGGGTCTGCATAGCAAGTAGCAATGTCGCCGGGGCGACGCTCTACAATCGCATAAGGCAGCTTTACGCCATTGGCCTGCTCAAAGCTATGCACCATATCCAGCACGCTGTAACCGGTGCCGGTGCCCAAATTAAACACCTCACAGCCCTTGTTTTCCAGAACGTATTTCACCGCTGCCACATGGCCCTTTGCCAAATCCACCACATGGATATAATCTCGAACACCGGTTCCGTCATGGGTATCATAGTCATTGCCGAATACACTCAGCTTCTCCCGACGTCCGATGGCAACTTGCGTAATATAAGGCATTAGATTGTTGGGAATTCCTCTGGGGTCCTCTCCAATCCTTCCGCTTTCATGGGCGCCGATGGGATTGAAGTAACGCAACAGCACAATGCCCCACTTCGCGTCAGCGTGGGCCATGCCGGAAAGAATTTGCTCGGTCATATACTTGGTCCAGCCATAGGGATTGGTGCAGTTGCCGGTACGGCTGTTTTCCCGCAGGGGCATTTCATTATCCGCAGAATACACTGTGGCAGAAGATGAGAAAATAATATTCTGCACGCCAAAGTGTTCCATCACCTTGGTCAGCACCAGAGTGGAATTCAGGTTGTTATCATAATATTTCCAAGGAATTGCCACACTTTCTCCTACCGCCTTCAATCCTGCAAAATGAATGACGCAGGAAATGTCGTTTTCTGAAAAAATCTTATGTAGCAATGCTTCATCCCGTACATCACCCTCATAAAACCGCACGCTTTTTCCGGTGATTTCTTCCACGCGCGCCAGGCTTTTCGGGTTGGAATTACACAAATTATCAATGACGACTACCTCATAACCGCTGTTTAGCAACTCTACGCAGGTATGAGAGCCAATATAACCGGCACCGCCGGTAACCAAAACAAGTCGGAGGCCAAGCGGTCTTAGGAAGACAATACACCAGTTCAACTCCTTGGCTCACAGAACGACATGGCTACGATCCGACTTAATTACACAAATTATCAATGACAACTACCTCATAACCGCTGTTTAGCAACTCTACGCAGGTATGAGAGCCAATATAACCGGCACCGCCGGTAACCAAAAC
>JAZSAK010000092.1:0-4930 GCA_045601865.1 Faecousia sp.
TGGTGGAGAATCTCATTGTGGCTGGGCGCTGTGTCAGTGCAACCCATGAAGCATGTGCGGCCATACGGGTAACACCGATTGTTATGGCCATGGGACAGGCCGCCGGTACGGCAGCGGCACTAAGTGCCCGCTTTGGCTTCCCAGCTAATCACCCAGACATAGAGCAGCTACGCAATACGCTAAAAGAGCAGGATGTATTTTTGACTCCATATAATCCCCAATAAGTTTATATACGGATTTTTGGCAGAGGACAGTTTACCGCTATCCTCTGCCAGTTTTTTGAAGAAAATTCTGCTTATACCACATTGCAATTTGTTTAATCGGTGCTATAATAGAACGAAAGCAAAAAGATTGAGGCGTTTTATATGAAAATTTTTGATATTCACTGCCATATATATCCCGATAATATTGCCCAAAAAGCAACCAGCAGTGTGCAGGAATTCTATGGCATTGGCAGCGGCACGATGAATGGTACTGTGGATATGCTGCTGAAGCAGGGGAGCAAGGCGGGTATTAGCGGCTATTTGGTACTGCCGGTGGCAATTCGACCGGACAGGGTAAAGGGCATCAATGATTTCATTGTGGAGCAGGTGGCAGAGCATGACTGCTTTGTTGGCTTTGGCACAGTCCACGCCGGCATGGATAATATTGCCGACGAGGCGGAGCGAATTATGGGAATGGGGCTCAGGGGCATTAAAATGCACCCTGATTCACAGCGGTTTCCCATTGACGATGTGCGGCTGTTTCCTATGTATGAAGCGATTGCCGGAAAGGTTCCGGTGCTTCTGCATATGGGAGATTATCGGTATAATTACTCCCATCCTATTCGCCTGCGGCGCGTGATAGAGCTGTTTCCCAAGCTGGAGGTGGTTGCCGCCCATTTTGGTGGCTATTCCATGCAGGAAACGGCTTGCGATTTACTGAAAGATACCAACTGCATCATGGATATTTCCAGCTCTATGATGTTCATGGAAGATGGTGAACCGGAGCGCTATATTAATCTGTATGGCGCGGAGCGCATGGCATTTGGTACGGATTATCCCATGTGGGACCCAGTGGTGGAAGTGGAAAAATTTCTGTCACTAAAGCTTTCTCCGGCACAAATGGAGCAGGTTGCCCATAAGACAGCGGAAAGACTGCTGGGGCTTTCATACAACAATCTAAAACCGCCGGATATCACGGATTGATGGCGCTGGCGGTAGAAAAATAATGGGCGTGCTTTACAGCACGCCCAAAACATTTGCAATTATTTGTAGATAAGGGATTCAGCATAGCGGGTGGCAATAACGCCCTCGGGCTCGCCGGTGGCCTTAGACTCGGTAAGGATATGCTCGATGGTGTTGTAAATGTTATCCACCTTTGCAAGAACAGCGTCTACATTGTAAGGACCGTCAACCTCTGCTGCAGCATTGATAACGCCGCCGCCGTTGATAACAAAGTCGGGTGCGTAGTAGATGCCGCGTGCCTTCAGCATCTCGCCGGAGGCGTCGTCCAAAATCTGGTTGTTGGCAGCACCGGCAACCGCTTTACAGTTCAGGTTGGGGATGGTGGTGGGATTCAGGATTGCGCCCAAAGCATTGGGGGAGAAAATGTCACACTCAGCGGACATAATTTCATCTGTGCCCACAATCTTTGCGCCAAACTCATCAGCAGCTCTTTCCAAAGCGGCCTTATTGCTGCGGTTGCCCACAATCAGCTTTGCACCGTCATTATGCAGGTAGCGGCACAGATCGTAGCCAACCTTGCCTAAGCCTTGAACGGCAACGGTAACGCCCTCCAGGGAATCTCTGCCCAAAGCTACCTTGGCAGTAGCCTTGATGCCCTGCCATGTACCGCGGGCGGTGAAGGGAGAGGGGTCGCCGCTGTTTTGGGGCAGACCGCAAATGTGGTTGGTCTTGCGCAGCATAATCAGTGCGTCATCGCAGTCGGTATTTACGTCTTCTGCAGTGATGTAGTCGCCGCCCAAGTTGTTAACAGCCTCGCCAAAAGCCTCGAACATAGCCTCGGTTTTCATAGAGGGGTCAGCGATGTTAACGCCCTTGCCGCCGCCGTGGGGCAGACCGGCAACTGCGTTCTTGTGGGACATACCACGGGAAAGACGCAGAACATCAAACAGAGCAGCATCATAAGACTCATAGGGCCACAGACGGCAGCCGCCGATGGCGGGGCCCAGGTTGGTATTGTGAACGGCGATAATTGCCTTTAAGCCGGCTTTTTCGTTGTTGACAAACAGGACTTTCTCATGACGGTATTTGACCATTTCTTCCATTGCATTCATAGTAGTTTCCTCCTTAATTTTTATTGTTTATATTTTTTACCCAATTGCAGAGCCTTCATATTCAGCTCCACAAGAGTGGCTTTTGAGGGGGGGACCAGCTTGGTCACCACGGCATCGGTGCCGTCAAAGGATAGTTCAGGGTGGTTTTCCAGCAGATGGCCGGTAATAATCATATTGGCCAGTGTGGGGATATTGGCATCCTTCGCCATCTGTGTGGCAGGGATGTAAAAAACCTGCACATCGGTGCGGTCTACCTTAACATCAATCAAGGAAGAATCCACATAAATTTGGCCGCCGGATACAACACTGTCCACATATTTTTGCAGGCTGGGCAGGTTCATGGCAATCAGCACATCCGGTGCGGTGATGATGGGACTGCCTACGGGGGACTCGGAAAGAATCACGTTGCAGTTGGCGGTGCCTCCGCGCATCTCAGGGCCATAAGAGGGCAGCCAGGACACCTGCAAATCCTCATTCAGCCCTTTGTATGCCAAAAACTTCCCGGCAAACAGGATTCCCTGTCCGCCAAAACCGGCAATCAAAATTTGGGTTGTTTTCATACTTGCCCCTCCTTTGTTGCGGTTCTGTCCTTATAAACGCCGATGGGGTAGTAGGGCAGCATATCGCTTTCTACCCATTCCAGTGCCTTTTGGGGAGTCATGCCCCAGTTGGTGGGACAGGCAGAAACCACCTCTACCAAACTAAAGCCCTTGCCTTCCATTTGGTTTTGGAAAGCCTTCTTAATTGCCTTTTTGGCGTTTTTCACATTTTTAACATTGTTGGCAGCTACACGGGCAATGTACTCGGGACCTTCCAAGGTGGAAAGCATTTCGCAGACCTTAATGGGCCAACCGCAATGGTTTACATCACGGCCATAGGGAGAGGTCTGGGTCACCTGACCGGGCAGACTGGTGGGTGCCATTTGACCGCCGGTCATGCCATAAATGGCGTTGTTAACGAAAATCACAGTGATATTTTCGTTTCTGGCGGCGGCATGCACGGTTTCTGCCATGCCGATGGATGCCAAGTCACCGTCACCTTGATAGGTAAAGACGATATTTTCCGGTCGGCAACGCTTGATGCCGGTGGCAACAGCAGGGGCTCTGCCGTGGGCGGCTTCAATCATGTCACAGGTGAAGTAATCGTAAGCCATAACCGCGCAGCCAACGGGAGCAACACCAATGGTCTTTCCCTCAATGCCCAATTCGTCCATCACTTCAGCAACCAAACGGTGGATGATGCCATGAGGACAGCCGGGGCAGTAGTGCAGAGGAATATCTGCCAGGGATTTGGGTTTTTCAAATACAACAGCCATCTTAGTACTCTCCTTTCTGCGCCTTGCGAATGGACTGGAGCACCTCATCGGGACTGGGAATCATGCCGCCGCAGCGGTTGCACAGGGCAACGGGGCGCTTGCAACCGGTATACAGACGGACATCCTCAATCATCTGTCCCATATTCAGCTCCACACTGATAAAGCCTTTGACTTTTTCAGCTGCGGCAGCCAGTGCCTTTTGGGGGAAGGGCCACAGGGTAATGGGACGAATCAAACCGACTTTGATGCCTTCATTACGGGCGGCAACTACAGCGTTCTTTGCCACGCGGGAGGCAATGCCAAAAGCAACCACGCAGATTTCTGCGTCGTCCATCATGAACTCTTCCCACATGGGTTCGTTTTCCTCTACCTGCTTGTAGCGCTCGTAGCGGTCGAAATTCTTCACTTCCAGCTCATCGGGCTTCAGGTACAGGGAGTTGACGATGTTATGCTTTCTTTCGCAGTTGGTGCCGGTCAGCGCCCAAGGCTTTTCGTAGGTTTCAATTTCCGCATCCTCGAAGGAGATGGGCTCCATCATCTGTCCGATGGTGCCGTCTGCCAAAATCATAGCGGTCATCAAATACTTATCTGCCAAATTAAAGCCCTTAATGGTCAGGCTTGCCATTTCCTGCACAGAGGCAGGGGCTAGGACAATCATGCGATAGTCGCCGTGACCGCCGCCCTTTGTGGCTTGAAAATAATCGGATTGAGAGGGTTGAATGCCGCCCAAGCCGGGGCCACCGCGCTGGACGTTGACCACCAGTGCAGGCACATCAGAGCCGGCTATGTAGCTCAAGCCCTCAGCCTTTAGGGAGATTCCGGGGCTGGAGGAGGAGGTCATAACCCGCATGCCGGCAGCGGCAGCGCCATAGACCATGTTAATGGATGCGATTTCACTTTCTGCCTGCAGGAAAACGCCGCCGATTTTGGGCATTTTCTTTGCCATATATGCGGCGATTTCGGTTTGAGGCGTGATGGGGTAGCCAAAGTAATGGCGGCAGCCGGCGCGAATCGCGGCCTCTGCGATTGCCTCGTTGCCTTTCATTAGAACGCGTTCAGCCATAATGTCCTCCTTACTTTTCCACGGTAATGATGCAGTCGGGGCACATGGTTGCGCAGAATGCGCAGCCGATGCACTTTTCTTCGTCCTGCATCACAGCGGGGGAATAACCTTTTTTGTTAATTTTGTCGGATGCGATTGCCAGGCAGCCCTTGGGGCAGGCATTGACACAAAGACCGCAGCCTTTGCAAAGGTCGGTGTTAAAGGTGAGCTTTGCCATAGAGATTCCTCCTTGCGATTTTCTTTATCCAAACAGAGGCCGCGCTTCCGGCTTCTG
>JAZSAK010000093.1:0-4528 GCA_045601865.1 Faecousia sp.
GACCCGTACGGGAATCGAACCCATGTTACCGCCGTGAAAGGGCGGTGTCTTAACCGCTTGACCAACGGGCCTGGTAGCGGCGACCTGACTTGAACAGGTGACAGACCGGGTATGAACCGGGTACTCTACCAACTGAGTTACGCCGCCATAAAATTGGTCAAATTCCGGCAATGCCGAAATCAGCTTTGTCATTATATACGCCACAAGGTGGTTTGTCAAGTAAAAAATCAAGTTTTTTTGGGGATACTCCCTTTTGGAGGGATTAAAATGAAGATGTGGAAGAACTCTGTGCTATTTTATTTGGGCGGGGCGTCCTATATGTTTTTGGAATTTCTTTGGCGCGGCAAAAGCCACGGAAGCATGTTTTTGCTGGGCGGGGTGTGCTTTCGCCTGCTGGGCGCGCTGGGCACACTGCTTAAACGCATACCGCTGGCGCTGAAGGCTATGTTGGGAGCAGGGGCGATTACGCTTTTGGAGCTAATGACCGGCTTACTTGTCAACCGGGACTATGGCATCTGGGATTATCGGGATATGCCCTTTCATTTTCGGGGACAGATTTGCCTGCCCTTTACCCTGCTGTGGATGCCGTTGACGCTGTTTGGAATGTGGCTGCACAAGGTTACAGTGAACAAAATTTTTAATCGTTACAATTGACAGTTTCCCCTGTGGCAGTTATAATATACCCACAAACTCCCTGGAGGAATGGCAATGAAAAAAATACTTTGTTTATTGCTGGCTGCGTGTATGCTGGCGCTTTGGGGCTGTATCCCCAAACAAACCTATACAGTGCGCTTTTACAACGGATCGGATACAACCGCCAACGTGGATGTAACCATGCAAGCCGGAGAGAAGCTGGCTGTACCGGACAGCCTTTGCGATGGGCGTACGGTTGCAGGCTTGTACCGGGATTCAATGCTTTCAGATGCATACACACAAGGCACAACCGTCTCAGGAAACATGGTTGTTTTTATAGACTGGGAGTATGCGCCGCCTGTGGAGAGCGAAACCATTGGCACAGAAGAAACCTTTGCGCCTGAGGTAAGAGGCTCTTGGGGTCATACGCAGATAATGGAACGCGATGGTGAAAACTTGCTGTGGTTTTTGGAAGTAGAGGTTCCGGAAAACGGCAAAATTTCTGTTTACAGCAATAATGTACAGGTAGGCGACACGGTTTCAATCAATGCCGGAGCTGGAAAATATATGGTATACGCAGCAATGGAGCAGGCAACGGACGGTTCGCTTTCGCTTAAGGAAAACATCGCAGTGGGAAAACCGGATTATTATGTGGTGGGCACATGCGGAAACGGCGGTGGAAAAGCAGATGCCGTGGAAACAAACACAAAATATCACATGATTTTAGAGGGCAGCGTATATGTGCTGAATGTGACCTTCACAGAAGAAGAGGCAACGCAGGACGGCATGGTGGCATTTCAGATTGCCTATGGTTGCTGCGGCATGGCTGCGGATAAGCATTGCTATGGCGATGAAGAAGGCAACAGTATTCTTGTTCCCCCCGGTGTCCAGTCTATATCCTTTGACCCCGCTACCGGTAATGTTGGTTTAGGTTAATGAAAAGTCCGCAGAACAACTCTGCGGACTTTTTGCTGTGGTAGAAAAATTTTTCAAAAAATCGGCAGATTCTCTGAAATTATGCTTGTATTCTACATAGGATATCTGTTACAATAATAAAAAATATAATTTGTAGAAAGTTTCAATAATGAAAATAGGCTTTAGGAGTAATGTATGGATAAAAAGGGGACTTTGGAAAACGAAGCGCTGATTTCCGGCAACAACAAAAAAAGGCGTTTTGTTTTGGAGCATTGGCATAAGATTTCTATTTTGCTGTGCATTTATGATATTTTAGCAGTAAATGGCGCATATTTCCTGGCGCTATGGGTGCGTTTTGATTGCCACTTCACGCGCATTCCCCCAATGTACTTATATCCGTGGTTACAATTTGCGCCGCTTTATGCGCTGATTTGCTTTGTAGTTTTTTGGAGACTGCGTTTGTACCAAAGCATGTGGCGCTTTGCCAGCTTTAACGAGTTGAAGCGTGTTGTTTTTGCCACGATTATTACAGCTGCAGCCCATGTGGTTGGCACAGTGCTTTTGCTGCGCCGGATGCCGGTGTCGTACTATGTAATTGGGCCGGGCGTACAGTTTCTTCTGGTTTTGGCGATTCGATTTTCCTATCGCTTTATCTCCTTGGAAAGAAGCAGGCTCAGACGCAATGAGCAGAGCTCGGTTGCCCGCCGTGTAATGCTTATTGGCGCAGGCTCTGCTGGGCAGATGCTGCTGCGGGACATCCACTATCATAACAATAATGAGCGGGTCTGCTGCATCATTGATGACAACAGCAATAAATGGGGTCGTTATATTGATGATGTGCCTATTGTAGGCGGCAGAGAGGATATTTTCTCCCAAGTTGAGAAGTATCACATTGAAAAAATCTATTTGGCAATTCCCGGAGCTACAGCAACAGAGCGAAGAGACATATTAAGCATTTGTAAGGAAACCGGTTGTGAACTAAAGAATTTGCCCAGTGTATACCAATACGCAGAGAATGCGGTGTCAACCAAAGACCTGAAAGAGGTGGAGGTTGAGGACCTGCTGGGAAGAGAACCGGTGTACGTGCAAATGGATGAGATTTATCAATTCTTGACGGACAAGGTGATTTTGGTTACCGGTGGTGGCGGCTCCATTGGCAGTGAGCTTTGCCGGCAGATTGCCCAAAATGCTCCGAAGCAGTTGATTATTTTCGATATTTACGAAAATAACGCCCACGGGATTAAGCTGGAGCTGCAAGATAAATACCCAGAGCTGAATTTGGAAGTGCTGATTGGCTCTGTTCGGGATAGCCGCCGAATCAACCAAGTTTTTGAAAAGTATAAACCGGATATTGTTTACCATGCAGCAGCGCACAAGCATGTGCCGTTGATGGAAGCAAGTCCCTGCGAATCAATTAAAAATAATGCAATTGGCACCTATAAAACTGCCTATGCCGCTATGATGAATGGCTGCAAACGTTTTGTTTTGATTTCTACGGATAAAGCAGTCAATCCCACCAATATCATGGGTGCATCCAAGCGTATTTGCGAAATGATTGTCCAAACCTTTGACCGAAAGATTCGGGAAGGCAAGGCGCACGAATTGCCGGAGATGCATTTACATTCAGAGGATGCAGATGGCACCATGCGAGGAATGAAAACGCAGGAATATACGCCTTGCACAGAGTTTGTGTCGGTGCGGTTTGGCAATGTCTTGGGCAGTAACGGCTCTGTAATTCCCCGATTTAAGGAGCAAATTGCTAAGGGCGGCCCGGTGACGGTAACCCATCCGGAGATCATCCGTTACTTTATGACGATACCCGAGGCGGCATCGTTAGTGTTGCAGGCAGGCACCTACGCCAACGGCGGCGAGATTTTTGTGCTGGATATGGGCTCACCGGTGAGAATTGACACACTGGCACGAAACTTGATAAAGCTGTCAGGGCTAAAGCCGGACGTGGATATTCCAATTGTTTACACCGGTCTGCGCCCCGGCGAAAAGCTATATGAGGAAAAGCTGATGAGCGAGGAGGGCTTGCGTACCACGCCCAATCAACTCATTCACATTGGAAATCCCATTCCATTTGATGCAGATGCTTTTATTGGACAGATGCAGAAAATGATGGAAATTTCCTATGCCGGACAGGAAAGCGCCATGCAGCAGCTTGTGCAGGAAGTGGTGCCTACCTATCACCATGCCGGTGCCCATGGCTGCGAGGAAAAGGGCGAGGCCTTTGACAGGCAGATGGAAAAAATACGCCAGCATGCTGGGGTGTAAATGCCAAAGTCAACTACATAAAAAACAAGGAAACACCCCGACTTGCGCACCAAAAGCAGGTCGGGGTGTCATACTGAGCTTGTTATTTGACAGACAGGGCGGTATTATGTTATGATGAATAAAATATACAGACCGCTTAAAAAAGGAGAAAGTGCTATGCTAAAATTAAAGGAAGGTTTTATCCTGCGTGAAATTGGCGGAGACATGATGGCAATTCCATCCGGCGATGAGCTGGACCTGAATATGATGATTACGCTAAATGATACAGGTACATTTCTGTGGAAACGCCTACAGGAGGGAACCACAGAGGAGGCTATGCTGGCAGACCTTTTGAAGGAATATGATGTGCAGGAGGCGGATGCACGGCAATGTGTCACAGATTTTGTGGAGAAACTGAATGAATACGGCTTTCTTGCAGAATAAGGAAATACCACTGAAGCTGCTCCTGCCTGTGATTCAAGAGCGCTTGGCTGAGGGCAAGTCGGTTCGGATTTCCCCAAAAGGAGCCAGCATGCTGCCAATGCTGCGGCCGGGGAAGGACAGCGTGGTCTTATCTCCGCTGCCGGACAAGCTGAAGAAATATGATTTGCCGTTGTATCGGCGTACAGATGGGCAATTTGTTTTGCACAGAATTGTAAGGGCGGGGGATACCTACACCTGCGTTGGTGACAATCAGTTTCAGCTTGAGTGTGATGTGCAGCCG
>JAZSAK010000094.1:0-28240 GCA_045601865.1 Faecousia sp.
ACACGCAGGCTTTTTCGAACCAAATATTGAATCCTTTGTTGACTATTTGCAGCGTTGCAACGGGCAAGCTCTGGAATCAGCAATTCTGTTAAACCAAATAAAATGGCTGTAGGAAACATCAAAATCGGGAATACCATACCGCAAACTGTGCCGAATGCTGCCAAAGGTGAGAGTGTACCGTGGTAGAGTGCCAGCCGTTTGGGCACCATCAGATTTTCTGTGGTTGTAATACCGGTGCGCATATCATCAGCAATGGCAAGGGGTATGGCAGTTTGTGTCAAACGATTGGCAATGGGTATGCGTGGACCGGTTTTGGGTCGCTCTAAGATCCGCAAAATGATTAGCAGTGCCAGTGTTAGGCATGCGCCTAAGGCGCTTCCTACTACAACAGCAATGCAACAGCGTTCGGCATCATGCCCAGCCCAAAATTGCAGCAACGCCATGGTGCATAGCATGGAACAAAACTGTTCTGCAACTTCTACTGCTGCTAACGTGCCGATGCGGTTTGCACCTGTGAAGTAGCCTACCATCACGCCGGTTAAGCAGTTTACCGGTAGAAATACAGCCAGAAGGCGAATGGCATCCATAGTTTCAATATTACCCACCCATTTTTCGGCGAGGGAGGGAGCAAAGATATACATGGCACCGCCGACAATGCCGCTGCAAAGTATGCTATATAGAATGCAGCCGGATAATACCCATGTGATGTTGCCGGATGTTTTTTTGCCTATTTCCTCAGCGGTTAAATACATGGTGGACGTACGAATGCCTGCCATGCCGGCGACCAAAGCCATGGAGCCTACACTTAGCACCAGCTGTAACAGACCAATGCCCTCAGCACCGATACGTGCAGAAAGATATACCTGAAAGGATGTACCTACAAAACGCAATAGAAGGTTTACAAAGGTCAGTAGCAGGGCGCTGTAAAAAATCGGCAGTCGCTTAGCCAAAAGAATCCCCCCTTGTCCCAAATTTATGGAGACAAGGGGGCAAGTATTCAATTCTTATTAATTTCATTGCACCAAAGTGCTAACGGACAGCTGTCACATTTTGGGTTTCTTGCGGTACAAACCTCCCGGCCAAATAAAACAATCCTGTGGCAGAAGTCGCTGCTTTCTTCGGGAGGGAGGATTTTGCGCAACTGCATCTCCACTTTTTCCGGTTCTTTTCCGTGGGACAGACCCAAACGTCCGCATATGCGAATACAGTGCGTGTCGCATACAACACTTCCGGGCGTGTTATATAAATCGCCCAACAGCAAATTTGCGGTTTTTCGGCCAACACCGGGTAGCGCCAATAGAGCTTCCATGGTCTGAGGAACCTTGCCGTTGTGCCTGTCAAGGAGTGCTTGGCAGGCAAGGACGATATCCCTTGCTTTATGCTTATAAAAGCCACACGAGTGCACCAGAGATTCCACATGGGCAATATCCGCGCCCGCCATAGCTTCTAAGGTGGGGTATGCAGAAAATAAGGCAGGCGTTATTAAGTTGACGCGTGCATCTGTGCATTGGGCAGATAGGCGCACAGCAATCATCAGCTCATAATCCTTGCTGTAATGCAAAGCGCAGGTGGGTGTTGGATATCGTTGCTTTAAAATGTCAATAATGGCTTGCACTTTTTTCGTCATTTTTTCGCCTCCTTTTTCACATCATACCACATATTTTAATTGTTGCAAGAAAAAACAGCGGTCAAGCCGCTGTTTTTTATAATACCGCATCTAAAATCTCTGCGGACAATGCAGAAATTTCATAGGCCGTGCGTTGTTGCGGCCCGTCGTCGGTTATTTTTGTATAGCCTCGGCTTTGCAATCTGCCGTGTATGCGTATACAGTCTCGCGTATGACAACCGGAAACCTCCTGCGCAATGCGCCCCCATAAAATGCAAGGCAAATAATCCGCACGGTGGAAGGCGCGTCTAACTGCCAGCATAACATCACAAATATCGCGTCCCAAGGGGGTGCGCCGATAGGTGGGCTCTTTGCAAAGCGGACCCTCCACCAGTACATCGTTTATGGGTTCGCCATCTTGTGCAACAATGTCTGTTGCAAAGACGAAAATCATCAAGTGTCTTACGCCGTCGCTTCGGCTGTTGTAAGAGCGAATCTGTCCTGTGACCGTTAGCATTTCACCGCCGGATAGGTCAATGGTGTTGACAACTTGCTCTTGGGCAATTACGGGCAAAATATCTACCGCACCGGACAGACGGGGCACTTCCAGAAAAAAACGAAAAAAGCGTCTGCCATGGTTTTCGTGAGAAAAAATCGGCAATGCCTGCAGAGTGCCCCTAAGTGTAATCTGATTGACTGTATGTTCCATTGTACCACCTCAAATTTCAGATGTATGGAACATACTATGCAAGAATTTTGCAGGGAATTCCCACAGCCTAGTTAGGATTTATGAAATTGTCGCCTGCCTTTACCTTTTGCGTGAGGGGTCGGCTTTTTGCGTTGCTTCTGGGCGGATACCTTTCCAAACGACTTAGGTGGTGGCACAGCCGGCTTGCCTTGCCGAGGCGGAACTGCCCGTATTAAGCATTTCGGTCCACTGCCGATTAAATCCTCCCGGTGGGCTTTGAGAAGTGCCTCTTTTACCAGATAATAGTTTTTGGGGTTGCGGTATTGAATCAATGCCCGTTGCATGGCTTTTTCGTGGGGGTCGGTGGGGACATATACCTTTTCCATGGTTCTTGGGTCAAGACCTGTGTAGTACATAACTGTAGAAAGGGTAGACGGCGTGGGGTAGAAGTCCTGCACCTGCTCCGGATTGTAGCCCATTTCCCGAATATATTCTGCCAATTGGATGGCTTCTTTTAAGGTAGAACCTGGGTGGCTGGACATAAGATAGGGGACCAAATACTGATTCATGCCATATTGCTTGTTGAGGGCGAAATATTTATCCACAAACCGAGTATAAACCGCATTTCTGGGCTTGCCCATTTTATCCAGCACGGCATCGGAAACATGTTCCGGAGCAACTTTTAGTTGACCGGAAATGTGAAACTGCACCAATTCCTTAAAAAAGGTATCTTTTTTGTCTGCCAGTAAATAGTCAAATCGGATGCCGCTGCGGACAAACACCTTTTTTACACCGGGAATTTTCCGAAGCTTCCGCAAAAGCGATACGTAATCCGAGTGGTCCGCATTCATGTTTTTGCATGGTGTGGGATAAAGGCATTGCCGTCCACCGCAGGCACCCTTAGAAAGCTGCTTCTCGCAAGCGGGGTGGCGGAAATTGGCGGTAGGGCCGCCTACATCGTGAATATAGCCTTTGAAATCCTTGTCTTTTGCCATAATTTCCGCTTCTTTTAGAATGGATTCATGGCTGCGGGTTTGGATAATTCGACCCTGATGGAAGGTCAGCGCGCAGAAAGAACAAGCGCCAAAACACCCACGGTTGCTTACCAGACTGAATTTTACCTCTTCAATGGAAGGCACACCGCCTTTTTTTGCGTAGCTCGGGTGCCATGTGCGCATATAGGGCAGGTCGTAAACCGCGTCCATTTCCGCTGTGGTCAAAGGCTTTTGCGGTGGGTTTTGCACCACATATTCTTTTCCGTAGGGCTCAATGAGTCGCTTAGCGGTAAAGGGGTCACAGTTGCCGTATTGAATTTTGAAGGATTCTGCGTAGCGACGCTTATTGATCTTCAATTCCTCAAAGGGTGGAAGATAAATGGTTGGGACACTGTCATCAGGGGCGGCAGTCTTAAATACCGTTCCGTCAATGTAGGTAATGTCTTGAACGGCTAAACCGCTGTTTAGGGCATCCGCAATTTCCACAATGCTTTTTTCGCCCATGCCATACATCAAAAGGTCAGCTTGGCTGTCCAGCAGAATAGAACGTTTCATGGACTCAGACCAATAGTCGTAATGCCCCAATCTGCGCAAACTGGCTTCAATACCGCCGATTAAAATAGGCACATCCTTGTAGGTGCGGCGGATGAGGTTGCAGTAGACAGTAGTGGCATAATCCGGACGCTTGCCCATTTCACCGCCGGGGGTAAAGGCATCGGTTTTGCGGCGGTGCTTTGTAACGGAATAGTGATTTACCATGGAGTCCATATTACCGCCGGACACTAAGAAACCCAAACGCGGCTTGCCATATATATCAATGGATTTGGGGTTTTTCCAATCCGGCTGGGAGATAATACCCACATTGTACCCGTGGCTTTCCAAGATACGGCTGATGATAGCATGACCGAAGGAAGGGTGGTCCACATAAGCGTCACCGATGACATACACAAAGTCGCACTGGCTCCAACCGCGATCCAGCATATCTTGCTTGCATAGGGGAAGAAAGCTCATATGTCAACCTCCTAAGTGATTTTCTCCAGTATACCATTTTTCTTTGAAAAAGGGAAGAGCTCATTAAGCGAAATTATGTTTGAAATGGTGCTTGTGTATTATGGCGAAATGTGGTATACTATTCTGTAAAGATTTAACCCACAGGAGTCTGCCATGAACGATAAAATTATTATCCAGGGTGCAAGAGAAAACAACTTAAAAAATGTGGATTTAACCATTCCTCGAGACAAACTGATTGTGTTTACCGGTCTTTCCGGCTCGGGGAAATCCAGCCTTGCCTTTGATACCATCTATGCAGAGGGTCAGCGCCGGTATGTGGAAAGCCTTAGCTCCTATGCCCGCCAGTTTTTAGGGCAGATGGACAAGCCGGATGTAGATGCCATTGACGGTCTTTCTCCGGCGATTTCCATTGACCAGAAAACCACCTCGAAAAATCCCCGTTCCACAGTAGGCACGGTGACGGAAATTTATGACTATCTGCGTCTTCTCTGGGCACGGGTGGGTATTCCCCATTGCCCCAAGTGCGGCAAGGAGATTTCCCGCCAAACCATAGACCAAATTGTGGACCATGTGCAGGCGTTGGGGGAGGGTACGCGTTTTGTTGTGCTTTCTCCGGTGGTTCGCGGTAAAAAGGGCGAGCATCAAAAGGTGTTTGAATCTGCGCGCAAGCAAGGCTTTGCCCGTGTGCGTGTGGATGGCAATCTCTATGAGCTGACGGAAGAAATCAAGCTGGACAAGAACAAAAAGCACAATATTGAGCTGGTGGTCGACCGCTTGGTACTGAAAGAGGGCTTACGCCGTCGCTTAACGGACTCTATTGAAACCGCCTGCGCCCATTCCGGCGGATTAGTGGTAATTGAACTGCCCAGCTCCGGTGAGGAACTGAGCTTTTCCCAAAATTACGCCTGCGAGGATTGCGGCATCAGCTTGTCTGAATTAGAGCCGAGAATGTTCTCTTTTAACAATCCTGCCGGTGCGTGCCCCCATTGTACGGGTTTGGGCTATCAGCTGGAAGCAGACCCGGATCTGGTAATTCCCGATAAAACGAAGTCCATTCTGGAAGGCGCGATTCAGGCGTCCGGCTGGAACAGTGTCAGAACTGACAGCGTGTTCCGGATGTATTTTGAGGCACTGGCGCAGAAGTATCATTTTTCCCTGAATGTTCCCTTTGCGGAGTTATCCAAAGAAGCGGTGGATGTTATCCTCTATGGCACAAAGGGTGAAAAGTTGCGCATGACCTATAATCGCGGCAATGGCATGGGCGTGTTGGAACAGCCTTTTGAGGGGATTATGAACAACATCGGCCGCCGCTTCCGGGAAACCCAATCTGATGCTGCCAGAAAAGAACTGGAAGAGTGTATGGCTACGGCACCTTGCCCCAGCTGCAGTGGCAATCGCCTGTCTGAGATTGCCCGTGCGGTTACCGTAGGCGGTATTGGCATTATGGATTTCTGCGCTATGAGCGTGGAAAAAGAACTGGAATTTATGAAGAACCTGCAGCTGACGGGTAGTATGGCGCTGGTTGCGGAGCAGATTGTAAAAGAAATTAAGGCAAGATTGCAATTTTTAATGGATGTGGGTCTGTCTTATCTGACCCTTTCCCGTGCGTCGGGCACACTGTCCGGCGGTGAAAGCCAGCGCATCCGTTTGGCTACCCAAATCGGTTCTTCCCTGATGGGGGTGCTGTATATTTTGGACGAGCCCTCCATTGGCTTGCACCAAAGGGATAATGATAAGCTTTTGGCAACCCTGAAGCATCTTCGGGACATTGGCAATACGCTGATTGTTGTTGAGCACGATGAGGATACCATGCGTGCGGCGGATTTCATTGTGGATGTAGGACCGGGTGCAGGCAGCCACGGCGGTGAGATTGTGGCAACCGGAACGCTGGAGGACATTGTGAAAAATCCCCGTTCTATTACCGGTCAATATCTGTCCGGTGTTAAGAAAATTCCCGTACCATCTGCAAGACGGTCAGGCAACGGACAGAGCTTAGCAGTGCGTGGCGCAACGGAAAACAACCTAAAGAATGTGGATGTTTCCATTCCTCTTGGAACATTGACTTGTGTTACCGGTGTCTCCGGCTCCGGTAAGTCCAGTTTGGTGGGTGAGGTGCTGAATAAGACCTTGCTGAGCAGGCTGAACCATGCCCGTACCCGCCCCGGCGCATGCCGCTGTGTGGAAGGTTTGGAAGGTTTGGACAAGGTAATTGACATTGACCAGAGCCCCATTGGGCGCACGCCAAGGTCTAATCCTGCCACGTATACAGGACTGTTTAACGACATTCGGGATTTGTTCGCATCCACAAACGATGCCAAAATTCGTGGTTACGGCCCGGGACGCTTTTCCTTTAATGTTAAGGGCGGTCGCTGTGAAGCCTGCGGCGGTGACGGACTGGTAAAAATTGAAATGCACTTTTTGGCGGATGTATATGTGCCATGTGAGGTTTGCCGCGGAGCAAGATACAACCGGGAAACACTGGAAGTGCTATACAAGGGTAAAAATATTTCCCAGGTGTTGGATATGACAGCGGAAGAGGCTGTGGAATTCTTTGAAAATCTGCCGAAAATCCGCAGAAAAGCCCAGACCCTTGTGGAAGTGGGACTTGGCTATGTAAAGCTGGGACAATCCAGCACCACACTATCCGGCGGCGAGGCACAGCGTGTGAAATTGGCCACAGAGTTGGCAAGGGTTTCTACCGGTAGAACCATTTATGTTCTGGATGAGCCCACCACCGGACTCCATGCAGCCGATGTGCATAAGCTGATTGAGGTTTTACAAAAGCTGGTGGACGCCGGCAATACTGTGCTTGTTATAGAGCACAACTTGGATGTTATCAAAACTGCGGACCACATTATTGATTTGGGTCCGGAGGGCGGTGATGGCGGTGGTATGGTGGTTGCCAGCGGCACACCGGAGCAGGTGGCAGAGAATGAAAACAGCTACACCGGTCAATATTTGAAACGATATTTATAAAAAACCTGACCCCAATTTGGGGTCAGGCAGAAAGACATTCATTTGATTACTTGGTGTAAAGAGAAACCGGCAAGCTTTCTGACAGCTCAATAAGCCGATGGTCTTGTTCACCCGCATAGTCCACACGGAAGGCAGGGGTGCGTACAGCACTATCCGTGGATTGCCGAATCTTGATTGTCATGGTAATGCGTGTGCCTTGGGTGGGGAGCTGCTCGATTAAAACAGTACCTCCGTGAATGGCAGCGGCAGAACGAATCAGCACCATGCCAAGCCCAATGCCGAAACGACCATCCTCAATGCCGGGCTGGCGTTGGAAGCGGGAGAAAATACTACTGCGCAATTGTTGTGGAATACCGGAACCGCTGTCTTGGACGGTTAGATAAAGCATATCGCCTCGCTGCGCCAATTTCACATCGATGGCACTGCCTTTTTCGGAGAATTTAACAGCATTTGCAAGAATGTTGTTGGCGGCACGTTCCAGCTTTTCGCTGTCTACTAAGCAGTATACGCTATCGCGCAGACCGGTATAGTTCAATCGAATTCCGGTGTGGGAAATCAGCTGCGCACTGCTTGTAAAGAATTCATCCCATATGGCACGAATATCCCGAAGCTCCAACTGAGGACGATTCTCCTTGCTGTATCGGTACGCATCAGACATATTTCCAATGGTACGAAGCATTTGGAAAAGACTGCGGTTAATACGCGAAGCAAGCTCGCCGGCGGATGGGTCTTGTGTGTTTTCTGCCATGGGGAATAGCTCGTCTGCTACACTCATGATGTTGGAAAGTGGTCCGCGCAGTTCTTGCGCTGCCAGTGCCATGGCTTGTAGCTGCATTTGATCGGGGTCTTGGTCTATTACAAAGACATCCAAATTATTCCACCGAGAAACGCAGGCGTTGCAGACAATACCGGATATATTCAAGGTTAAGTTCAGACAGCCATCTTGGTAATCCGCATATTCCTGTGTACCGGTTGCCAAGAGATTATTGATGGAATCGCCTATGGCAATTCCAAGACGCAAGGCTTCCTGACTACAGTGGGTAACGCTCCCATCTTTGACGCAGAAGGCGGGATATGCTATAACATTTAGAAATTGTGCAATGTCGTTTTGTTGTTCCATGATGTTCCCCCTTAGAGCATATCATGTGCAAATTTTTCGAAAACTTACGCCGACAAAACTCGGCAAAATTCACTCTACTTGTTATTCTAACGAATAAAGTTGAAAATAGCAAGTCAAATCCTTTTTTAGAGGTGAAAATGATGTCAGAACACAGCGGACACAGAGAAAGATTAAGATTACGCTTTTGCAGAGAAGGACTGGATAGCTTTGCGCCCCATGAGGTTCTGGAGTTGCTTTTGTATTATTGTATCCCAAGAAAAAACACCAATGATATTGCCCATGCCTTGCTTAAGCGGTTCCAAACCGTGCATGGCGTATTGAATGCGTCACCAACAGAACTGAAAAAAGTAGATGGTGTAGGAGACGGTGCTGTGGTGTTTTTATCGCTGATGCGGCAGGCACATCGGTATTATGAGGTCAGTGCGGTGGCAGAGAAAGCATTAACCAGCGTTGAAGCTTGCGGCAAGTATTTGGTGCCGCAATTTTTGAACCAACGTAACGAGGTTGTTTATTTACTGTGCTTGGATGCCAAATGTAAGGTGCTTTCTTGCGATAAGGTTGGAGAGGGCAGTGTAAATTCTGCGGCTGTTCCGATTCGGAGAATTGTGGAAATGGCATTGGGAGCAAATGCAACATCTGTGGTATTGGCGCACAACCATCCCAGCGGAATCGCACTGCCTTCCGACGAGGATAAATTAACCACACACCGCCTTGCATTGGCACTACGGAGTGTGGAGATTGAATTGGTGGATCACTTAATCGTTGCCGACGGCGATTATGTATCCCTGCGTCAATCGGGTATGTATAATCCCGGTGATTACAGCGTGCTGCTGGTTTAATGGGGAATGGCAATGGATAAATTTAGATTAGTTTCGGACTTTAAGCCCTCCGGTGACCAACCGCAGGCAATTGAAAGCCTAATAAATGGCGTGAATTGGGGTCTGCGGGAGCAGTCGCTGATGGGCGTTACCGGCTCCGGAAAGACCTTTACCATGGCATCCGTAATTGAAAAGCTGAACCGTCCAACGCTGGTGCTTGCCCACAACAAAACCCTTGCTGCGCAGCTTTGCAGTGAATTTCGCGAATTTTTTCCGGACAACGCAGTAGAGTATTTTATTTCCTACTACGACTACTATCAGCCAGAGGCGTATATTGCCCACACAGATACCTATATTGAAAAAGATGCCTCAGTGAACGAGGAAATTGATCGCCTGCGCCACAGCGCCACGGCTGCACTTTTTGAACGCCGGGATGTGATTGTTGTTTCTTCCGTCAGTTGCTTATATGGTTTGGGTGACCCGATTGACTATAAGAGCATGGTGATTTCACTGCGTGTTGGCAATGAATACCCGTTGGATTCTGTATTGAAAAAACTGGCAGAAATTCGCTATGAACGCAATGATGTGGATTTTTCACGAAATAAATTCCGTCTGCGTGGAGATACCTTAGAGGTATATCCTGCTTATTGGTCTGGGCGCGCGATCCGCATAGAGTTTTTTGGCGATGAAATTGACCGCATGAGCGAAATTAACGCAGTTACCGGCATGACAGAACGATATATTGACCATGTGGCGATATATCCTGCCAGCCATTATGTGGCATCTCGGGAAAAACTGCAGCGCGCAATGCTGGAAATACAAAAGGAGTGCGATGCACAGGTTGCTTGGTTTCGCGCCCATGATAAGCTGATTGAGGCACAGCGCATTGCCCAACGGACAGCTTATGATTTGGAGATGCTGACGGAAATCGGTTTTTGTAACGGCATTGAAAACTATTCTCGTGTAATACAAGGCAGGCAGCCGGGAACACCGCCAACCACCTTGCTGGACTACTTCCCAGAGGATTTTTTGTTATTTGTGGATGAAAGCCATGTAACGTTACCCCAATGTCGAGCCATGTATGCAGGCGACCGCAGCCGCAAGGATGCACTGGTTCATTATGGGTTTCGACTACCCTCAGCCTATGATAACCGTCCTTTGAATTTCGAGGAATTTGACAGCAAGCTCAACCAAGTGATATATGTTTCTGCCACACCTGCGGAGTATGAACGCACACGCTCCGGTCAGGTGGTGGAGCAGGTCATTCGTCCAACGGGTCTTTTAGACCCGATTGTGGAGGTAAGACCTATTGAAGGACAGATTGATGACTTAATAGGGGAGATTAATGCACGAACCGCCAAAAATGAGCGCGTTCTGGTTACGACGCTGACCAAGAAGATGGCAGAGGATTTGACTGCCTACCTTTTGAAAACTGGCATTAAGGTGCGGTATATGCACTCGGATATTGGCGCTATGGAGCGCATGGAAATTATTCGGGATTTGCGTATGGCAAAATTTGATGTTTTGGTGGGTATTAACCTGTTGCGAGAGGGTCTGGATTTACCGGAAGTTAGCTTGGTTGCCATTTTAGATGCAGATAAGGAAGGCTTTCTGCGCAGTGAAACCAGCTTAATTCAGACCATAGGCCGTGCGGCCCGAAATGCCGACGGAAGGGTGATTATGTATGCAGACAAAATTACCCCTGCCATGCGAATGGCTATGGATGAAACGGCGCGGCGCCGTGATATTCAAAATGCTTATAATGAAGCCCATGGCATTGTTCCCAAAACCATTATCAAATCCGTGCGTGATTTAATTGAAATTTCCTCGCCAAGTGCTGAACGCCGGGGTAAATCCGGCATAAAGATGACCAAAGCGGAGAAAGAAAAGGAAATCGCCCGCTTGGAAAAGCAGATGAAGGAGGCTGCGCGTATGATGGAATACGAGTATGCGGCAGTCCTACGAGACCAAATTGTGCAATTACGGGGAAACGGAATATAAAAAGCACCGAGCAGTTGCTCGGTGCTTTTGACGATTACTTTTTGGGAGCCTTAATTTTGTTCAGCTTTTCATTCATATCCAGTAGTTCTTCTTTGGTAAAGTTGATATTCATCATACCAACCATACCGGTCATGCGAAGTAGGGTAAAGCCACCCATCATCTGCATTAGACCGTCGGTCAATTCAAAACCGGAAGCAGAGTTGCTACCGCCCATGGCGCTCTTCAGTTTCAGGAACAGACCACCCAGCAGCAGCTTGCCACGCATGGTAGCCATAATGTCGCTCATTTTGCTGTTTAAGGACAGGTAGCCCTCGGGCTCGGTGATGTCGAACCAGTTGAGCACAGCACCCTTTTCCTTTAAACGGTACGACTCGTTGGGGGTTTCTACCTTGCAGATAACGCTTTCATCCTTCAGCTCGCCGGCAACGGCAACCAGGTGTGTGGTGCCTGCATTGGGAACATCAAAATAGAAGAAGGGCAGTCCATTGTTTTGCTGAACGCCCAGAGATTTACCGTTGGCAAACAGCTCCACAGTGGGTTGGTTGGAATAAACAGTGACCTTGGTCACATCCTCTACACGGTCTACATAGCGCTTACCGCACAGGTGCACCATGGGCTCGGGATTCAGCCATGCCTTATAAGCATAGAAGGCGTCCTTCTTGTACTTGCGGTCCATGGTCATCAAGCCCTTGTGATTCTGACCGTTTTCGCCACCCTCTGCACGGGCGTCAGCACCAAAGTCGTACATATTCCAAACATGGGTTGCCCACAAATAGGGGCGTGCGTCAATACACTTAATCAGTTCCTCGTGGTAATATGCCTGATATTCTTCCGTGTAGTCACCCTGCATGGGCTTGGAGGAGTGCCAGTTCAGCGCCTCACAGCCGTACTCGGAGATGCCGATGGGAAGGTTGGGGTGGGTCTTATGGAACTTGTCGAACCAAGGACCATTCATAGAAGTCTCACCGCCGTACCAACCAAAGTAGTGGTTGTAGGACACGGTGTCGGGGATGTTGATATACTCGGCATCCATGGGGCACATGGAAACTACAGCCATGGTGGTTAAACGGGTTTTGTCCATCTCGTGGCAGAGGTCGTTCAAAATGTGGTGATTCTCAATCAGATCGGGATCCTTTTCACCCTTCATTGTGATTTCATTGGACAGACCCCACACAACGATGGAGGCGTGGTTGTAGTTTTGCGTAATCAGTTCCTTCATCTGGCTGATGGTATTTTCACGACCGGTAGCCATATGCTGAGAAATGTAGGGGATTTCTGCCCAAATGACCAAGCCGGCTTCGTCACACAGGTCGTAGAAATACTGGTCATGCTGATAGTGGGCAAGGCGGATTGTGGTAGCACCCAACTCGCAAATGTACGCAATATCCTCCTTGTGATGCTCCGGCAGCAAAGCATTGCCGATTCCCCAGCGGTCCTGGTGGCGGCTGACACCGCGCAGAGGATAAGCCTCACCGTTGAGGATAAAGCCCTGATCGGGGTCAATGCGGAAGCTGCGGCAACCAAAACGGGTGGAAACGTTATCCAGGATGGCTTCATCACAGAGCAGTTCCACCTTGGCGGTATACAGATAGGGGTCTTTGCGGCCGTTCCACAGGTGGACATTTTCTAAGGTGAAGTTTGCCTTGGTGTCGTCACAGGTGGTGGTAGCAACAGTATTTCCGTCTGCATCCAGCAGGGTGTAGCGCAGGGATTGACCGAGCTTGCTGTTGGTGACGAATACTTCCACCTCCACATTGGCGTTTGCGCCGTCAACAATGGGGGTGACCTTAATGCCGGGGCCGCCGTAGTAATCCAAATCAAAGTGGGAAGCGGAAACGCCGATGATGTTCACATCCCGATAAAGACCGCCATAGAAGGTGAAGTCTGCCATTTGGGGATATACATGGTCGTTTGGCGCATTGTCCACTGCAATAACCACCATGGTATTAAAGCCCAGTTCCTCTGTGATGTCGCAGCGCCAGGTAGAGTAGCCGCCGTCGTGGTGTGCAAGCTTCTTGCCGTTTACATAGAGGTCGGCGGAGGAGTTTGCACCGTTAATTTCAATATAGTAACGTTCAGCCTCGGGCAAATCTTCCTTATTCAGCTCCTTGGCGTAGATAGCAGTGCCACGAAAGTAGTCGTTGCCGCCGTCTTGACCGTCTAGTGCATTCCAAGAATGGGGCAGGCTGACAAAATCCCATTTGCTGTCAATGGCAGAGGGAATTTCGGTAGTCTGCTTGGTGAAAGCCCATTTGCGGTTGATACTTGTGATGGTTCTCAATTACATGTCCTCCTGTATGTAAATTTTGTTATCAATATATAAACATAATAACATAATTATATATTAAATTATTTTTCACATGAAATCAATCAGAATATTTTACCTTTTTGTGAATTTACAGATTATTCACAGAAGACAAGGCTTCTTGTGCGGTTGACTTGTTCTGAAAAGGGGCGTATAATGACCCCAAAAGGAGTGGTAACAATGATAAAATTTGGCATGCCCAGCTTGATTGAGACCAAAACCGTGGAGCAATCTGTGGTGCTGTGTCAGGAATTGGGGCTTTCTTTTGTAGAGCTGAACATGAATTTTCCCCAGTTTCAGCCTTGGACCATGGATAAAGAAGAATTAAAGCGGCTTGCAAAGGAATACGGAATTTCTTACACCATTCATTTGGATGACAATCTGAACATTGCGGATTTTAATCCCTATGTTACGCAAGGGTATTGGGAAACAGTACGGCAAACCGTTGCATTGGCAAAAGAGGTGGGCATAAGTGTGCTGAATATGCATCTTGCCCGTGGTGCGGTGTATACACTGCCGAAAAGGAAAGTGTATTTTTTTGGGGAATATTTGGACGAGTACCTGCAGGGGATATGCCGTTTTCGCGATTTGTGCGAGGACTTGATTGGGGATAGTGGCATCCGCATTTGCGTGGAGAATACAGACGGATTTGAGGACTATCATCAAAAAGCCATTGATTTGTTATTGCAAAGCCCCGTATTCGGTTTGACCATGGACATTGGGCATAATTATTGCACCAACGAAATGGATGAACCGGTTATCCTGCAACGGCAAAGTCACTTACACCATATGCATATGCACGATGCGCGTGACGGAAAGAAAGACCATCAAGCGTTGGGAACGGGGGAGTTGGACATTCATCGATTCCTGCGTCTTGCTGACAGCCATGACTGCACTGTGGTACTGGAAACCAAGACAGAAGAAGGTTTGCGACAATCTGTGCAATGGTTGCGGCAGGAAAATGTATTGGGCTAAGGAGAAGAAATGCCGAACATTATAGAAATTGATGATTTTTGCAGTCCTGCGTTAGATGTGTTTGCCCGATTGACCCACGCGCAATTACGCAATCGACTGGAACCTGAAAAGGGCATTTTCATTGCGGAAAGTCCCAAGGTGATTGCACGTGCTTTTGCGGCGGGTTATGAGCCTGTATCCTTTTTGATGGAGCGTAAGCACATCCAGGGGCAAGCGGCATGCTTGCTGGCGCAATGGGCAGATGTGCCCGTATACACGGGGGATCGAGAAATGCTGGAAAAACTGACGGGTTACGAACTGACCCGTGGTATTTTATGTGCCTTGCGCCGCCCTAAGCTGCCTACGGTTGAGGCAGTTTGCGAAAATGCCAATCGGGTAGCGGTGCTGGAGGGTATCGTGGACAGCACAAATATTGGTGCGATTTTCCGCAGCGCTGCAGCGATGCATATGGATGCGGTTCTGCTTAGCCCCACGTGCTGTGACCCACTTAACCGTCGGTCGGTCCGCGTAAGCATGGGAACGGTTTTTCAAATCCCATGGACCTATATTGGGGAAAATCCGGCAGACTGGGCAGAAAACGGCGTGAAGCAGCTGCAAAAAATGGGCTTTAAAACGGCAGCAATGGCATTGGACGACCGCGCTGTCAGCATTGAGGATGAAACGCTGTGCTGTGAGGAAAAGTTGGCGATTGTATTAGGCACCGAGGGGGATGGGCTGCTGCAATCAACCATTGACCAATGTGACTATACTGTAAAAATACCCATGTCCCACGATGTGGATTCACTGAATGTGGCGGCAGCAGGGGCTGTAGCTTTTTGGCAGTTACGCAAAAGATAAAAGACGCTGCTTGGCGTCTTTTTGTCAGTCCAAAAATCCTGAATTTATCCCAGCATATCACGCTGTGGCAAAATAGGTAACAAAAAAAACGCCCCTGTGGGCGTAAAAAATGAAATGACCCTTGACCACAGCTTCTTCTCTGACTCAAGAAACTTTTTTGTGTGGTCAAGGGTCATTTCTGTTCACTCTTAGTATCTAACATCCTTGATTAACCTCGCTTTCTACAGAATCGATGACCTTTGTTGTCGAAATCCATCCCTCATCACGGCGCTACATCGTTTGTCCCAACAGCGGGACGCTCTTGCGTGTAGGAACATTCCCCTTAGAAGGTCATCTTGAGACTCTTGCGCTTGAATTCGGTTTGCTGTGTGAAACTATTACCCAGTTTAAATTAAAGTTTTCATGCTGCTCTTGTTTTACCGAATTCATTGGAGTCTTAGGGTTGATTACTTAGTACATTGGTATCACCCTTTCTGACTATAATATAGCACAAAGAAATGGGTTTGACAAGTGGAAAAGTTGTATAAATTAACCATAAAAATCTTGTGTAAAATACAGAATTAACCAAATACAAAGGATGATTTGTTGACATAGCTGAAAAAGATATGCTATAATAATTCTATTAGTGTTGCGATACATGCGCGCAAGTCGCTTCCTTTTGGAAGCGACTTTTTTTACGCCATGATCTTGCAACCGGAAAATTATGTAATGCCTTTACTTTTCATAGAAGTTTTGCTATACTACTAGTGATTTGCCAAGGAGGTAATCACATGAACGCAGAAAACATTAAAAAATACATAAATCCGTTTTTGCGCATATTTGGCAAGGTTATGCTGGTTTTGGTGGAGACGCTGCTGCTGGTGGTCATTGCTTTATATTGCATGATGTTTGTACTGGCGAAGGGGCCGTCTCCTACAGCACGTGACCTGTTTGTATTATCTGTTCGGGAAACCAGCGCTGCCGGCTTTCTAGCCAATCTCTTTTTTACAGACGAGGAAATTGCTGCGATTGAAAATTCCGGCGCCAATGAGGAGATAGAGGATACAGACACTACTTTAATTGTCATTCCGGACGATTCAAAGCCGGATACGCAGGACGGTCCGGTAGCGGACAAATGGGGTTTGATAGATGAAGATGGCGATGGCCTGATTTTGGAATCCATTAAAGGTGAGGGTTATACCGGCTATATGCTGGTTGTATTGGATCCCAGCCGGGTGATTATGGGCTCTATCCCTGAGGATTTTGGGAAAAAGGGCTATACAGTCGAGCAGATGGCACAAAAGTATGATGCCATTGCCGGCATCAATGCCGGTGGCTTTTGGGATGAAGGCGGTAAGGGACATGGCGAAATCCCCGATTCCATGGTGGTGTATGAAGGAAAGGTTTATCATGCGGAAAAGGGCGTAGGCAGAAAAAACGGCTTTGTTGGCATTGATGATAAGAATATTCTGCATGTGGGTAAATTTACCGCACAGGACGTGAAGGATAAGAATATTCAGTATGGCGTTGGCTTTGGCCCAGTGCTGGTATCCAACGGCATGCCGGTGCAGAGCAGTAACAGTGGTCTAAATCCCCGCACAGCGATTGGTCAACGGGCGGATGGTGCAATGCTGTTGCTGGTCATTGACGGACGGCAGGCAACCAGCTTAGGCGTGACCTATAAGGATTTGTCGGAAATTTTTCTTTCATACGGTGCAATCAATGCCTGCAATTTGGACGGCGGCTCCTCATCCTTAATGTGGTATGATGGAGAATATATCAACAACTGTGCTTCGCTTTTGGGCATTCGTCCGATTCCTACAACCTTTTTGGTGTTGAAACAGGGGGCTAAGACAAATGGTTGATAACAAGAAAAGAAACCGTTGGATATTCACGGCGGCACTGTTGGGCTATGCTTTGGTAGCCCTTATTGCGATTGCCATTGGCATTGGCTGGTTTTGGAATTACATGGATGGCTACGAACACGCGCAACCCCATGTTGCGCTGGAAGGCTATATGGAAAAGCTGACAGCGGAATATGTAGCAGACCATAGTAGCGAGCTGATTGACGGGCTTGACCATGCTGTGCAGTCCGAGGAGGATTGCCGCAAAGCATTGCAGGATGCGCTGACCGGAAAATTTACGGCGGTAAAGAATGTATCTCAGTCTGATGAATCGCATTATGTCTATACACTGCGGTGCGGTCCGCAGGTCATCGGAACCATGGAAATGGAAAACACCGGCGAGCAGTATGGTGATTTCCGTGCATGGAGGGTGACCAAAGAAACCTTTGATATGTCCTATCTGTTGGGAAAAACCGTATCTGTAACGGTTCCAAAGGGGTTTGCGGTTTCAATATGCGGGAAAACCTTGGGGGATGAATACATCACAGAGGATAAAATTCCGTTTCCTCTATTAAAGGGAATGCAGGAGATTCATAAAGAATATTCCATGCCCTACTGCGTTACCTATTCGGCAGGTCCTTTCTTTGGCGAGCCGGCGTTTACTGTGACAGACGGCAACGGAAATGCGGTTACAATCGATGAAAATACCGATTATGATGCCTATTTGCCCACACCGGATGGAAAGAAGACGGAACAGCTAAAGACAGTAACCGATACATTTATACGGAAATTTATTGATTTTACCAATAATAAGGATGATGAGCCTGACCGTAATTATCAAAGACTAAAGCCCTATATGGTGGATGGAAGTGCCTTGCAGATTCGTATGCAAGGCGCGATCGGTGATATCAAATGGTCGGTGGACCGATATGGCGAGTTGGTGGATTTAAAAATCAACAATATGGTAACCTTGGGTGATGGCAGATATCTTTGTGACATTACCTACGTTTCCTCTTATATGACAGCTACCGGACAGGGAGAGGTTGGACGCGAGGAAATCTCGAATACTGCACAGCTCGTGTTTAATGAGAAAGGCGGCAGCCTAAAGGCAGAGGCAATGCTAAACAAGTAAAATAACAACACCGCTGCCTTCGGCAGCGGTGTTGTACAAATTGTAATGCGTAAAGGAGGGCATCGCAATGGAGCAAGATTATAAAAAAGTGAAATACAAGGCGGTGCTGCGTGTAATAAGCAAATGCTTGCTTGTTTTGCTGGTAACACTTCTTTTGGCTGTTTTCGGAATATACTGTGCAATTTTTGTGCTTGTGAAGGGTCCATCCACACAACTGCGGGACCTATTCGTTTTATCTGTGCGCGAAACCAGTGCAGCCGGATTTTTAGCGAATATTCACCTTACCGATGAGGAGATAGCTGCAATTGAGCAGGCGGATAACGAAGTGCAGGTTGAAGACACGGATACATCCTTAATTGTCATACCCCAGGAAACCCAGCCGAATTCAGATAGTATTGCAGTTCCCAATGCAGATAAGTGGGGGCTTGTGGATGATGACGGTGACGGCATTATCTTGCAGACGGTTCGCGGGGATGGCTATGTTGGCTATATGATGGTTGTACTGGATCCCAGTCGCGTGATTATGGGTTCATCCCCCAGTGAATACGGGGTGAAGGGCTACACCGTAGAGCATATGGTTAAAAAATATGATGCGGTTGCCGGAATCAATGGCGGTGGCTTTTTCGACCCCCAAGGCAAAGGCGATGGCAGTATTCCCAATACGATGATTGTGCATGAGGGGAAAATCTATTACCCAGAAAACGGTGTTGGGCAGGGCTTTGTGGGCTTGGATTCTGGAAATATTCTGCATGTCGGCAAATTCTCTCCAGATGAGATTCAAAAGAGGGACATCCAATACGGTGTCGGCTTTGGTCCGATATTGGTTTCCAACGGAAAGCCGGCTTCCGTTCCGGCCAGCGGTCTTAATCCCCGTACCGGCATCGGTCAGCGTTCCGATGGGGCAATGCTTTTGCTGACCATAGATGGGCGACAAACCAGTAGCTTGGGTGCTACTTATGAAGACATGGCAGAGGTTTTCTTGGATTACGGCGCAGTCAATGCCTGCAACCTAGACGGTGGCTCGTCTTCTATCATGTTTTATCAAGACAATTATGTCAATAATAACGCATCCTTGGTGGGAATTCGTCGCATGCCCACTACCTTCTTGGTGCTGAAGAAAGGAAGTGGGGAATGATGGGTGACAGGAAACGTAAACGTTGGATTTTCCCAATTGCACTGTTGATTTATGCGCTGGTTTTATTGGTGGCGATTGCTGTCGGTCTTCACTGGCTTTGGGATTATGCAGATGCCTATCAAAAATCCCGTCCCGATACAGCACTTCAGCTCTATATGGAGAGGCTGGATAGCGAATATGTGGTGAATTGTTGCGATGAACTCATTGATAAAATAGACCATAACCTGCAATCACAGCAACAGTGTCGCCAAGCGCTGCTGCAGGCATTGACAGAGGAATTTACCTGCACCAAAAAGGTGTCGGCATCCTCGGAGAATCACTATGTATACACAATCCGATGCGGTGCAAAGGTAATAGGCATAATGGAGATGGAATGTATTCGGCAGACAGATAGTGCGCTTGTCCCGTGGCAGGTCACAAAGGAGCAGTTTGACCTATCTTATTTGCTGACGGAGCCAATTTCCATTACCGTTCCGGATCACTATACGGTGCAGGTATTTGGAAATACCTTAGATAAAAGCTATATTACCGAGGAAGAGATTCCGTATACGCTTTTGCAACCGTTCTATGGGCAATATGATATGCCCTATATGGTAACCTACACAGCAGGTCCATTCATAGGAGAGGGGATTTTAACACCCTATGATGCCAGTGGGAACCCGGTGCATTTGGACACAGATACAGACATGAATCGCTTATTGCCAGGCTGTACGCAGGCGGAAATGAATGATTTGAAGAACATAGCAACCGACTTTATCAGCGCCTATGTGGACTTTACCTCTCGTAACGGAGGCAACACAGGAGCAAACTATACAAAGCTGTGCAAGTTTATGGTTAAAGACGGAACACTTTCTAAGAAGATGAAGGAAGCTATAGAAAGCTTCAACTGGATTGATGACCGCCATGGTGTATTGCAAAAGCTGGATATTCATCAGTATGTGAATATCGGGCAAGGGAAATATTTTTGTGATTTGACATACCAAATCGAAACGGATATCCTCTATGGCAGAGAAACACAGAATGTATCTGTACAATTGATTTTTTCAAAAACCGAAGCAGGGTTGCGGGCAGAGGCAATGCGTATACTGTAATACCTGCCAACGGAATATCCTTAAGCGAACGGAACGAAACATGGGACAGGATATGCTTGTCTTGTAAAAGTGAACAAACTATGTGTTTTACCCCACTCAACCATGCGTTTGTTTACTATTCGTACCTACCATGGTATGATAGCTTCGAAAGGAGGAACACGGATGAACCAACTGAAAATTGGTGCATTCATTGCCGCACAAAGAAAGGCAAAAGCGCTCACCCAAGTCGCCCTCGCGGAAAAGCTGGGAATTACCGACAGAGCCGTATCCAAATGGGAACGGGGAAAAGGGATGCCGGACGCTTCGTTAATGCTTGACTTGTGCGAGGCGCTTGACATCACCGTAAACGAGTTATTATGTGGGGAGAGAATTAATATGGAAAATAACCAACAAAAAACAGAAGAGCTGTTGCTGGAAATGGCAAAGACCGTGGAACAGAAAAATAGAATCATTTGGACTTCCATGTGGATTATTATGGCAGTGAGTATAATAGCCATGCTGGCAGGACTGGGAGCTGTGGCGTATTTCGTGCCTGAGGGAATCTGGCAACTTATTTCCGTTTTGGCAATTGGCGTTTTGTTTATAATTCCCTGCTTTTATGCGCTCAAGTTGGAAGTGAGCGTGGGATATTACAAATGCAAAAATTGCGGCGGAGAAATCCTACCAACTTATATGCAAGCCCTCAATGCCATGCACATGGGCACAACCCGTTACCTGAAATGTCCGAAGTGCGGCAAACGCACTTGGTGCAAAAAGGTTATCAAAAAATAAATACACACCACCCCGGCGATACCGCTGGGGTGGTGCTTTTATTTATTGCTTCCTAAGTTTAGGCTGTGAATTGGTTGCTTTGTACTGCGTGTGGGCAGCATGGATTTGCCTAAAGACAGTTCTGTTACAAGTCTCACGATTTTTTTGCCCTTCCTTTCGATTTTGAAAATAATTGACATATGCCACATAATTTCTTATACTAGACAGCAAGCAGGAGGCATCGTTATGGATTTTTCTTCCTATTTCCCTATGTGGAGCAAGCTGACGCAGGCGCAACAAAATTTGCTAACCGGCAATGCAGTACTGCGCAGCGTACCAAAAGGCACAATCGTGCATAATAGCAGCATTGAATGCACTGGCTTGCTGTTGGTGTGTGACGGCCAGCTGCGGGCGTTTATTCTATCTGAGGATGGACGGGAGATTACACTATATCGCTTGTTTGAGCAGGATGTATGTCTACTTTCTGCCTCCTGCATAATGAACAGCATTCAGTTTGATGTCATCATAGAGGCGCAAAGGGACACCTCTTTCTGGATTATTCCGCCAGATATTTATAAGCAGCTCATGGTCGATTCCGCTGCTGTTTCCAACTTTACCAACGAGGTTATGGCCAGCCGTTTTTCGGATGTTATGTGGTTGCTGGAACAGGTTCTTTGGAAGAGTGTTGACAAAAGGCTGGCAGAATTCTTGCTGACCGAATCCAACACAGAAGGCAGTCCTATTTTAAGAACAACCCACGAGGCGATTGGTAATCACCTGGGAAACCCCCGAGAGGTTGTTACAAGAATGCTGCGCTATTTCCAAAGTGAAGGCATGGTCAAGCTTTCACGAGGGATAATCGAGATTACAGATAAAACAAAAATGGAAAAACTATTACAAATCTAAACAGAACGGAGCATACTATGCCAATTTTACTGGATTTATTTTTAACCTTCGCCAAAATCGGTGCTTTCACCTTTGGCGGTGGCTATGCTATGATTTCTCTTTTAGACCACGAATGTGTGGAAAACAAAAAATGGTTGACTGCCGAGGAATTTTCAGACATTACCGTAATTGCTGAATCCACACCAGGACCTATATCCATTAACTGCTCTACTTATACCGGCTACACAAAGGCAGGCGTGCTTGGCGCAATTGTAGCTACCCTAGGAATGGTACTGCCATCATTTATTATCATTATGGTAATTTCCACCTTTATGGAGAATTTGCTTGCCTATACCATTGTTGCCAATGCCTTTCGCGGTATCCGCATTGCTGTTGCGCTGTTAATCACCAATGCCGGCATAAAAATGGTAAGAAAGATGATGAAAAAAACGCCAAACAAAGTCCATAGCATAATTTTTGTTTCCATATTTTTTGCAATTACCTTTGCCCTAAATCTTATGAATATCCACCTATCAACGATTTGGCTGATTTTAGTGTCAGGCTTTTGCGGTTTCTGCCTTTACGGCCGCAAGAAAGGGGAGGGAGCAGTATGATTTACCTATCCCTATTTTGGGAGTTTTTTAAGATAGGCCTGTTCACCTTTGGCGGTGCATACGGAGCAATCCCTCTCATTCAGCAAAGTGTTCTAAGTCTTGGGTGGATGGACGAAGCAATGTTTGCGAACATTCTTGCAATCAGCGAGTCAACGCCCGGTCCTATTATGGTCAATTCTGCAACATATGTTGGCAATACCCAAGGTGGCATTTTGGGGGCCGCAGTTGCCACACTGGGCGTGGTTTTACCCTCATTTATCATTATTATCTTGATTTCCACACTGTTTCAAAAGATTATGAAGCACCATGCTGTGCAGGGTATTTTACGCGGTGTAAAGCCCTGTGTGATGGGTGTCATTTTGGCAACCGGTATTCACATGGTTCTGTCTGCACTGATTGGCAGTGTGTCTGTTTCATCTATAGATTGGAAAACCGCCTGCATTTTGCTTGTGCTTATATCTGTTATGGTTCTGTTCGTCAGGCTACGTAAAAAAGAGTTCTCCCCAATTGGGCTCATTGTTATTTCTGCAATACTGGGCATTATTTTGTTTTAAGAGGCGGAGACGGAAAAACCGGATGCTCTTATCCGGTGACTTCCTATCCTGAATCGCTAAGGTAATATCAGAATGAAAAAGCTTATAACTATTTTACTGTCGCTTTGTCTGCTGTTAGTAGGCTGTAATCTTGCTATACCCACACACGCAGAGCAATATACCGCCAACTATTTGACACTTTTTGATACCGTTACAACCATTGTCGGCAGAGCAAATACGCAGGCTGAGTTTGAAAAAACTGCCAAACAGATTCATGACGCGCTTTTGCAATATCATCAGTTGTTTGACATTTATAATACCTACGAAAATATTCCCAACCTTAAGACAATAAACGATAACGCCGGCATACAGCCTGTTACAGTGGATAAACGCATCATTGCACTGCTATTGGATTGTAAAGAATACTACCGGATAACAGACGGCAACATCAATGTCGCCATGGGTTCTTTGTTGAAAATTTGGCACAAGGCAAGGACTGACGGCATCAACGCCCCCGACCGCGCAAAATTGCCGGATGAGGAGGAACTGCAAGCTGCTGCACTGCATATGAATTTGGATTGTGTTGAAATTAACCAGGAAGCATCCACCGTTTATATTAAAGACCCCAAGGTGCAGCTGGATGTTGGTGCCATAGCCAAGGGATGGGCGGTGCAAGCCGTTGCAGAAAACGCTCCCAAGGGTCTGCTGATAAGTATCGGCGGAAATGTTTTTGCCACCGGCCCAAAGACATCTGATGGAACCGCGTGGGTGGTTGGCATTCAAAATCCCGACGGTGGCGATTCCTACCTACACACCATTCATCTAACACAAGGTGCCGTTGTCACCAGCGGTGATTATCAGCGTGCTTATGTTGTGGATAACAGATTATACCACCATATTATCGATCCACAAACGCTATATCCCAGCCGCTATTGGCGGTCTGTCAGCATTGTCTGCCCAGACTCTGGATTGGCTGATGTGCTATCCACTGCGCTGTTCCTTTTACCCCTGACAGAAGGTAAGGCGTTGCTGGCACAGTTTGATGCAGCGGCAATGTGGGTTGATACGAATGGAAAATTGTACTACAGTCCAGGCTTTGAGACCTTGATACGCTCATGAGGTGAATATACTAGACGCCTATTTGATGGCGCAGTGCCGTTCTGTGAACGCCCCTACAAGATTATAAGGAGAGTTGCATATGAAATTGTTGGCGGAAGCCTTAACAAAATTCACCTGTGGTCTGCTGTTGGTGGGCTTGTTGATTTTCTTGCCGGCAGGCACATTGGGCTATACATATGGATGGCTTCTCGTTAGTCTCCTGTTTGTGCCGATGTTGATTGCCGGTTTTGTAATGATGGTAAAGTCCCCAGAGTTTCTGAAAAAGCGGTTGGATGCTAAGGAAAAGCAGGGGGTGCAGAAATGGGTTGTTGCCTTATCGGGACTGATATTCATTGCCGGCTTCGTGGTGGCGGGTCTGGACTTCCGCTTTGGGTGGTCGACTATGCCTACTTGGGTGGTCAGCACCGCATCAGTGCTGTTTTTGGCTGCCTATGCGCTGTACGCCGAGGTGATGAGTGAAAACGCATACTTAAGCCGTACCATCAAAGTGGAAGAGGGACAGACCGTGGTGGATACCGGTATGTACGGTATCGTTCGCCACCCTATGTATGCGGTAACAATTCTGCTGTTTCTGATGATCCCCCTTGTTCTTGGCTCTTGGTATGCGCTGATGGCATTTGCGTTCTATCCAGCCGTGATCGTTGTCCGACTGAAGGACGAGGAATATCTGTTGACCAGAGAACTCCCCGGCTATGCTGAGTACATAAAGAAGGTAAAGTACAAAATCATTCCCTTTGTTTGGTGAGTGTTATGACAAAACATGTCTCAAATTATGATCTTCAGGTGGATATTGGCAAGAGGATTTTTCTGAAGTACGACCAGGAGCTGATGCTCCGGAAATTCCGTTTAGAAGCGGACGAGAAGTATATCTACCTGACGTATCTCAATACGCACTGCCGTATCAGCAGATGCAGCGGTGGTATTGAGGAACGGATCTGCGGGCAGTGGCGGGAATGTCGGGATTTCAGTACGGTGATGACCATCTATGATCTGCTATGCTACCACAAGGGTGAAACCGCTCCAGCGTTATTCAACCAGTGGTGCGCCGTGGGAACATTTGTAGTAACCGGCGTTACCCAGACGGACACCTTCACCAAGAAATACGCCAAGCTGTTCGATGGCCGGTTGGAGGAGTTAAAAGTCGCCTGTGAAAAACTGGGCGGTGTATTGCTGGAGCGTATGGCAGGGGCAGACCTTACCTGTAAATTTCAGGTAACGCCTTTCTTTCCGGTGCTGCTGCAATTCTGGGAGGGCGACGACGAATTTCCGCCCAAGCTGCTGATCCTGTGGGACCGGAACACAGATAGCTTCCTGCACTTTGAAACCACCTTCTACCTGCAGGGCGACCTGTTGGAACGACTGAAAAACGCAAAATAATAACGACCCTGCATAAAAGCAGGGTCGCAAATATCGTATTAGCAGCCGAAACCGCAAATCTGGCTGAGAATCTGCCAGATGGAGTTACAACCGGTGTTGCAATTTGTGTTGCAAGAGAAGAAAAACATCTTGCCGACCTCCTTTTCAGAATTTGTCTCGCGAAGACAACTGTATTGTAACCAATTTGTAACCATTTATCAAGCTGTAAGTTTTTCCATCAGTCCACAAGACTGTTGCATTTAATTGTTCCAGTCTTGCATCCTACAAAGATAAAAGCCGAAAGAGCATTTGCTCTTTCGGCTTTTATGGTCCGAGTGGCGAGACTCGTTTGCATTTCTGCCCCTTGGGCAGAAATTGAGGTAGCCACCAGTGTTTGCACTGGTGTCAGCAATATGCCACCGGCATATTGCGATTTGGGATTTTCAAGTCTCACCATCAAAAGAAATAAGCAGAAACGACATAAAGTCATTTCTGCTTATTTGGTCCGAGTGGCGAGACTCGAACTCGCGGCATCCTGGTCCCAAACCAGGCGCCCTACCAGCTGGGCCACACCCGGAAACTATTACGCATTATACACGACCCGTGAGAAAAAAGCAAGTCAAAAGTGTGTGGGAGTATAAATACTCCCACGATTATTATACGTTAAACAGGAAATTGACGATGTCGCCGTCCTTCATAACATATTCCTTGCCTTCACTACGGACAAGACCCTTTGATTTTGCGTTTGCCATTGTGCCGCATTCTTTCATATCCTGGAATGCGATAACCTCTGCGCGGATAAAGCCACGCTCGAAGTCGGTATGGATTTTGCCTGCAGCTTGAGGCGCTTTGGTGCCTTTTTTGATTGTCCATGCACGGCATTCATCAGAACCGGCAGTTAAGAATGAGATAAGACCCAATAGCGCATAGCTGGATTGAATCAATCTGTCCAGTCCGGACTGAGCGACGCCCAATTCTTTCATAAACATAGCCTTTTCCTCAGGGTCATCCAACTCGGCAATGTCGGCTTCTAGTTTTGCACAAATAGGAATAAGCTGGCTACCTTCTGCGTCAGCCAGGGCTTTTACTGCCATATAGTGCCGATTTTCTTCGGGCGTATTGATTTCGTCCTCTGCTAGGTTAGCTACATATATAGTCTTTTTTAAGGTCAGCAAATCGGATGTTGCAATCAGAGCCAAGTCATCTGCGTCGTCGGTAAAGGTGCGTGCCAGTTTGCCCTCATTTAGGTGGGACAAAAGGGAAGTAAACAGTTCCACCTCACGTGCAAATTTCTTGTCGCCACTTTTCATGGCCTTTTGTGCTTTATCAATGCGGCGTTCCACCATTTCAATATCAGCCATCACCAACTCTAAATTAATGATGTCGATATCCCGCAGGGGATCGGTAGAGCCTTCCACATGGGTGACATTGGAATCTTCAAAACAACGAACCACATGGACGATAGCATCGGTGGTACGGATATTAGATAGGAACTTGTTGCCCAGACCTTCGCCCTTGCTTGCTCCCTTAACCAGTCCCGCAATGTCCACAAATTCAATAACAGCAGGGGTGGTTTTTTTAGGCTGATGGAAATCAGAAAGCCAGTCTAGACGCTCATCTGGTACGCTGACTACACCCACATTGGGGTCAATGGTGCAGAAGGCATAGTTGTCCGCAGGAACACCTGCATTTGTGATCGCGTTAAACAGGGTGGACTTTCCCACATTGGGCAGTCCTACGATACCTAATTTCATTTTTGTTTCTTCTCCTTCAAAAAATCCTTTATTTGCAAGGGTTTTCGACATTTGGCACTTTTGGCTTTACGCCATTTTTACGCCATTTTGCTATGGAATAGCATAGACTTTTATGCCGATACCCCATTTTTCTCAAATTGCTTCACAGCTTGATCCATAGCCTCGTCCGTTACGTGAACGTACCGTTCCATGGTAGTTTGGATCCTGGCATGACCCAGCAATTTTTGCAGCACCTTCGGCTGCATTCCGCTTTCGATGGCACGGGTCGCATAGGTGTGACGGAGTGCGTGCATACAAAAACGTTCGATCCCTGCTTCGTCGCAGAGCTTGTACAGATGGGCATCATAAGAGCTGTTCTTCGCCGGTGCTCCGGTGCGATAGTTGATAAAGACAAGATCACGCATAACAAGCTTGGATGTATGTCCTGTACGACGATCCATATATTCCAAGACTTCCGATAGAATAGGGGACTCCTTGCGGCCCTCACGGCTCTCCCAGATGCTTTTGAGAATTTCGTAAGCCCTGTCCGTTAACGGAATGGTTCGATAGCTCTGAGGCGTCTTAGGCGGTCCTGCACGCCAGGTCTGGCTGTTGTACCGAAACTCCAATGTCTTGTTTACGGTCAGGGTGCGTTTCTCAAAATCGATGGCATCCCATGTCAGACCAATCAATTCGCCTGTTCGCAAACCGGTCTCAAGAATCAGAGCATACTGGTT
>JAZSAK010000095.1:0-6456 GCA_045601865.1 Faecousia sp.
GGGATTTTACCGAGAATGGCTTGTGCTTCTTTTTCTAAGCCGGCGGAAATTTCTGCTGGGGTTGGATCGTCCGGCAGGCGGTATTCCGGCAGCTCCACCAAATGAAAATTGCAGTAGCCATTGAGCCGTTTTGCATATTCCGCTGCGGCGGAAAGATAAAATTTTTCTTTCAGTTTGCCCATAACGATTAAGGTGATATCAAACATCCAACCACTCCTTTTCTGTATTTTAACATATACCCTTCGTAAACGCAATGGAATCATCCATTTGCTTGTGGGAATGCTATGCGTGAAAGGAGGATGGAACATGAAAAAAGAGAAAAAAGACAATTATCCCATTCCGGTTTTTCCTGTTGGGATGCCCATTGACCCAGTGGTGCCGGTGATTGCAGACCCATTGGGCAGTTACACGGGGCGTCCTGCGGATGTGCTGGATACACCGGTGCAGGATGCCGACGATCTATAACGAAAACCCAGCTTCTGTAAAAGAAGCTGGGTACCATTTAAGCATCCGGTTTGTATTTTTTGCGTGTTGCCATGCCACCGCGAATATGCCGTTGCTGCTTGTTCAAATCCAGCACCTTGCGTACCTTATCATAAAGTGGACGATTATATCGCGGTAATCGTTGCTGTAAATCCTTATGCACAGTGGATTTCGATATTCCGAAGCGTTGAGCCGCCACGCGGACAGTGGCGCCGGTTTCAATTATGTACACAGCCAATTCGCAGGCGCGTTCCTCGATGGTATCTGACATGATATCCCCTCCGATGCTGTGTGCTACCATGAAAAACATATGCACTGTTGCCGGGAAATATGCACCTTGACATAGCTGTGCAAAATAGATAGAATGGACACAGAAAAAAGCAAGGAGTAACAGGATGATTTACTTTCACAACGATTACAGTGAGGGTTGCCACGAGCGTATTTTGCAGCGCTTAGCACAGACTAACATGGAGCAAACCTCTGGCTACGGCGAGGATACATACTGCCAAGCGGCGGCAGAAAAAATCCGCAAGGCTTGTGGCGGTGAAAATCTTTTTGTACATTTTTTGGTTGGCGGTACGCAAACCAATTTAACAGTGATTGCGGCGGCGCTAAAGCCGTATCAAGGTGTTATAAGTGCAGTCAGTGGGCACATCCATGTGCATGAAACCGGTGCCGTAGAGGCAACCGGACATAAGGTGCTGGCAGTTCCGTCCGCAGATGGCAAAATTACCGCACAGCAAGTAGAGCGCGTAGCCGCGGAGCAGCGGTATAATGAAGCCTTTGAGCATATGGTACAGCCCAAAATGGTTTACATTTCCAACCCCACGGAGTTGGGTACCATTTATACACGGCAGGAACTGGAAAGCCTGCGTGCAGCCTGTGATAAATACGGCCTATATTTGTTTATGGATGGGGCACGCTTAGGCTATGGTTTGGAGGCGAAGGGCAATGACGTAACGCTATCTGACCTTGCAAGGCTTTGTGACGTGTTTTACATTGGTGGTACGAAGGTGGGCGCGCTGTTTGGTGAGGCTGTGGTAATCCGAACAAGTGCCATTGCAGAAGGTTTTCGTTACATGATAAAACAGCGCGGCGGTATGCTGGCAAAGGGACGGCTACTGGGATTGCAATTTGATACGCTGTTTGATGCGGATAATCTATATTTTAAATTGGGCGCACGGGCTGACCGTATGGCAGATCAAATTCGCAATACAATGCAGGAGCTGGGCGTGCCGCTTTTGGTGGAGAATACCACAAATCAGATTTTTCCCATTTTGCCAGACGATGTTTTGGCGGAGCTGGGGAAAGCATTTACCTTTACCGAGCAGGAGCGAGTAGACGAAACGCACCGTGCCGTGCGGTTTTGCACCAGTTGGGCAACCAAGCAGGAAAATGTAGATGCCCTTTGTCAAGCGCTATGCAGCCTATTGGGATAATTTACAAATTATTTGTTTGCTTTTATTAGACAATCCTTTATAATAGAGAAAAGGGGGTATGGCGTTTGGAACATAATAAAATAACACTGCGTAAAGTTTTTTTAGGCGTGGTTGGATGCATCGTTATTTACTGGCTGCTTCATGAAACAGAGCGAATGGCGTCCATACTGCGGGCTTTGTGGATGATTTTTTCACCCTTTATTGCAGGTGCAGTGATTGCCTTTATTTTGAATGTACCCATGCGTGCCATTGAGAAGGGTCTAAAAGGAATCAAGCAGGCAGGGCTTCGCCGTGGAGTTGCAATTTTGCTGACCATGATTGCGGTGATTTTGGTACTGACGGGTGTGATTTATTTATTACTGCCCCAGTTGGTTGATACAATTGAATCCTTGATTACCACCTTGCCCAGCTTTTTTAGTCGTGTTTACGAGCAATTCAATACGTTTTTGGGTAACAACCCAGAGTTGATGACATGGCTGTCAGAAAATACGGATTTTGCCAGCATTAACTGGCCGGATTTAATTCAAAAAGCGGTTGGTGTTGTCAGCAATAGCTTGAGCTCCCTGGTGGATACGGCAATCAACGCGGTGATTAGCTTGGGAACGGGCATCTTTAACGCTATTTTGAGCCTTGTGTTTGCCATCTACTGCTTAGCAAGGAAAGAAATCCTTGCACGGCAGGGTAGACGCCTGCTATATGCGTTTTTACCGGAGCATATTGCAGACACCGTTGTTCGGATTCTGCGCATGTCTAACGTAACATTTTCCAATTTTATTTCCGGACAGTGCTTGGAAGCGCTGATTTTGGCAAGTATGTTTGCAGTATGTATGCCAATTTTCAAAATGCCCTATGTGCCGTTGGTTAGTGCGGTTATTGCCATTACAGCGCTAGTGCCTATCGTGGGCGCATTTGCCGGCTGTGCGATTGGTGCGTTCTTTATTTTGGTGCAGGACCCTGTGCTTGCTTTTTGGTTTGTGATTCTGTTCCTGATATTACAGCAAATTGAGGGCAACTTAATTTATCCCAGGGTGGTGGGAACATCCATCGGCCTGCCCGGTATGTGGGTGCTGGTTGCAGTGGCATTCGGCGGTGACTTAATGGGCGTTGGCGGCATGTTGTTGATGATTCCGCTGACCAGTGTTTTGTATGCGCTGATGCGGGAAATTACCCAGAAACGCTTAGACGAACGGGGCATTGATAAAAGAAAGCTCCAAGAGCAACCGCAAACCATGCGTTCCGGTTTTAAGCAAAAACGGATTAACGAACGGGAATTGAAACGAAAGCTGAAAAAGCTTAAGAAAAGCACGGAAGAAAAAACAGACAAAGCATAAAAAATGCCCTCCTATTGGGAGGGCATTTTTATATCTGAATAAAATCGTAATTTTCAAATTTCAGCCTATCGCCAACATCGATTCCAAAAGGAAGCAAAGCAATGGCAACTTCGCTGATAACACCGGTGTCGTCATAGCGGACAAAGGCATAGTCGCCACGAATATCAATTACGGTACAAAGCATAGTTTCTCCTTTGAAAAACCGCCCCTGAAACCAGGGGCGGTTACAATTTGGGAAGCTAAGGAATTAGTCCTTATACATCTCAACCAGCTTCTTCAGATGCTCCCAACGCTCCTTAGCAGCAGCCTCGTTCTTAGCGAACAAGTCAGCAGCGCGGTCGGGGAACTCACGAGTCAGACGGCTGTAGCGGGCTTCGTTCATCAGGAAGTCCTGATAGCCTTCCTTGGGATCCTTGCTGTCCAGCTGGAACTTGCCGGTCTGCTTGGAGGGGTCGAAGCGGAACAGGTTCCAATAGCCGCAGTCAACAGCCTTCTTCATCTCAGCCTGGCAGTTCATCATGCCGCCCTTGATGGAGTGCATTTCACAGGGAGCGTAGCCGATAATCAGGGAAGGACCGTTGTAAGCCTCTGCCTCGCAGATTGCCTTAATGGTCTGTGCCTGGTTTGCGCCCATAGCAATCTGAGCAACGTAAACATAGCCATAGCTCATAGCAATTTCGGCCAGAGACTTCTTCTTGGTCTCCTTGCCGGAGGCTGCGAACTGAGCAACCTGACCGATGTTGGAAGCCTTGGAGGCCTGACCACCGGTGTTGGAGTAAACTTCGGTATCAAATACGAAGATGTTCACATCCTGGTTGGAAGCCAGAACATGGTCAACACCGCCGAAGCCGATGTCGTATGCCCAGCCGTCGCCACCGAAGATCCAAACGGACTTCTTGGACAGGTATTCCTTCTGTGCCAGAATGTCCTTTACGGTGTCGCAGCAAACGTTTGCTTCCAGAGAAGCAATTAAGTTGGCAGTGGCAGCCTTGTTGGCTTCGCCGTCGTTGAAGGTATCCAACCAAGCCTGGCAAGCAGCCTTGCGGTCTTCACAGCAGGTGTCTTCCATAACGCTGCGAACCTTATTTGCCAAGGACTCACGAATGACAGCCTGTGCGGTATACATACCCAAGCCGTGCTCAGCATTGTCCTCAAACAGGGAGTTTGCCCATGCAGGACCATGACCGTCAGCATTGACAGTGTAAGGTGCGGTAGCAGCAGGACCACCCCAAATGGAGGAACAGCCGGTAGCGTTGGAGATGTACATCCGGTCGCCAAACAGCTGGGTTACCAGACGGGCGTAAGAAGTTTCAGCACAGCCTGCGCAGGAGCCGGAGAACTCCAACAGGGGTTTCTTAAACTGAGAACCCTTAACAGTGTTGTCTTCCATATCGGGCTTCTGAGCAACCTTGGAAACCATGTAGTTGAACACATCCTGCTCAGCCAGCTCTTGCTCCTGGGGAACCATGGTAATTGCCTTTGTGGGGCAGACGCCAACACAGACGCCACAGCCCATGCAGTCCAGAGGAGAAACAGCCATGGTGTACTTGTAAACACCCTTGCCCTTGCCGGCCTTCACGTCAACCAAACGAGCACCTGCGGGAGCGGCAGCAGCCTCAGCCTCGGTCAGTGCGTAGGGACGGATGGTAGCGTGGGGGCAGACATAAGCACAGTTGTTACACTGAATACATTTGGTCTCATCCCAGTGGGGAACAGTAACAGCGACACCGCGCTTTTCGTAAGCGGAAGCACCCAAGGGGAACTGACCGTCAGCCAAGCCGTCAAATGCGGAGACAGGCAGGCTGTAACCGTCCATCTTGCTGATGGGGTTGAGGATGGTCTTGACAATCTTAACGGTGTCGGCATTGCCCTCCAGCTGAACTTCGTTGTTGACGATTTCAGCAGTAGCCCAAGCAGTAGGCACATCAATCTTAGTGTAAGCGGTAGCGCCGGCATCAATAGCCTTCCAGTTGCACTCAACAACGTCCATGCCCTTCTTAGCGTAGGACTTTTCGGCAGCATCCTTCATAAACTTGATGGCTTCCTCAGCAGGCATAACCTTTGCCAAGGAGAAGAAAGCAGACTGCAAAATGGTGTTGGTGCGCTTGCCCATGCCCACTTGGATAGCCAGGTCAATGGCGTTGATGGTGTAAAGCTGAATGTTGTTTTCAGCAATGTAACGCTTGGAAGCGGCATCCAGGTGATGCTCCAGCTCCTCCAAGGACCACTGGCAGTTGATGAGGAAAACGCCGCCGGGCTTGACGTCCTGAACAATCTTAAAGCCCTTAGTAATGTAAGAGGGGTTGTGGCAAGCCACGAAGTCAGCCTTGTTGATGTAGTAGGGGGACTTGATGGGCTTGTCGCCAAAACGCAGGTGGGAAACGGTAACGCCGCCGGTCTTCTTAGAGTCGTACTGGAAGTAAGCCTGTACGTACTTGCCGGTGTGGTCGCCGATAATCTTAATGGAGTTCTTGTTCGCACCGACAGTGCCGTCGCCGCCCAAACCCCAGAACTTGCACTCGATGGTGCCCTCTGCAGCGGTGTTGGGGGAAACCTTCTCCTCCAGGGACAGGTTGGTTACGTCGTCAACGATGCCCAGGGTGAACTCGTTCTTGGGCTCAGCCTTTGCCAGCTCTTCGTAGACAGCAAATACGGAAGCGGGGTGGGTGTCCTTAGAGCCTAAGCCGTAACGGCCGCCCACAACGGTGATGTCGTGCTTGCCGGCTTTAGCCAAAGCCATAACCACATCCTGATACAGGGGCTCGCCCTGAGAGCCGGGCTCCTTGGTGCGGTCCAGAACAGCGATTTTCTTAACAGTAGCGGGAATTGCCTCCAGCAGATGCTTGGAGCTCCAGGGGCGGAACAGACGGACCTTAATCAGGCCAACCTTTTCGCCGTGGGCATTGAGGTAGTCGATGACTTCTTCAGCAACGTCACAGAAAGAGCCCATGCACACGATTACGCGGTCAGCATCGGCAGCGCCATAGTAGTTGAACAGCTTGTAATCTGTGCCCAGCTTGGCGTTGACCTTGTCCATGTACTTCTCCACAACTGCGGGCAGAGCATTGTAGTACTTGTTGCAAGCCTCACGGTGCTGGAAGAAGATATCGTCGTTTTCGTGAGAGCCACGCATAGCGGGACGCTCGGGGTTCAGGGAGTGCTTGCGGAACTCAGCCACAGCATCCATGTTGGTCATTTCCTTC
>JAZSAK010000096.1:0-2829 GCA_045601865.1 Faecousia sp.
GTGGTTACAATTTCGCCGGCATCGATAAATTCTAATTTCATAGTGTTCCTCCGAAAAACGAAAAATGCGTGACGACACCGCCACGCATATCCGTTAATCCACGATTTCGACAGTTACTCTTTCGCCATTACGTTGAGCAACCGTCTTTACGATGGTCCGAATCTCCTTGGCGATTCGACCCTGGCGGCCGATTACCTTGCCCATGTCACCCTCAGCGACACGCAACTCCAACACCTTGCCTTCGTCATTTTCGACTTCGGTAACGGTTACGGTATCGGGATTGTCCTCCAGGTTCTTTGCCATATACAGCAAAAGTTCTTTCATTGCGCTACTCCTTTTGGAATTACAGCACGCCAGCCTTTTTCAGCAGGCCACGAACGGTGTCGGTGGGCTGGGCGCCGTTCTTAATCCAGTTCTGTACCTTTTCAGCATCGATGGTGATGTTGTCGGACTCCAGCAAGGGATTGTAGGTGCCGATTTCCTCAATGCAACGACCATCGCGAGGGCTGCGGGAATCCGCAACAACGATACGGTAGAAAGGAGCCTTCTTAGCGCCCATTCTTCTCAGTCTGATTTTAACCATGTGGTTTCACCTCCAAAATATCTTTCGTAAATTTCTATATCGCAAAGCAATTTGCTTTTAACGAACGTATTAAAAACCGGGGAATCCGCCAAAGCCGCCCATACGCCCCAAACGCTTCATCTTTTTTCCAGCGCCGGGACCTGTAAACTGCTTTATCATTTTCCGCATTTGCTCAAAGGATTTGAGGAGTCGGTTTACATCCTCAACCCTTACACCGGCTCCGGCAGCAATGCGTTTTTTTCGAGAGGCGGCGATGATTTCCGGATTTTCCCGCTCCCTGGGTGTCATGGACAAAATAATCGCTTCTGTGCGAGACATGGCTTTTTCATCCACATTTATATTTTTTAGGCCTGCACCGCCGGGCATTTGTGCCAAAATATCTTGCATAGAACCCATGGACTTTAACTGCACCATTTGGTCGTAAAAGTCCTGCAGAGTAAATTTGTTGGATTTTAGCTTTTCCTCCATCTGGGCAGCTTTTTTGGCATCATAAGCCTGCTCTGCCTTTTCAATAAGGGAAAGCACATCACCCATGCCTAAAATGCGGCTTGCCATGCGATCTGGGTGGAAAGGCTCGATATCCTCCAGCTTTTCGCCCATGCCAACAAACTTAATAGGCTTACCGGTAATAGCGCGAACAGAAAGGGCGGCACCGCCTCTGGCATCGCCGTCCAACTTGGAAAGCATGACAGAATCAATATCCAACCACTGGTTAAAGCTTTCTGCGGCATTTACTGCGTCTTGGCCAGTCATGGCATCTACTACCAGAATAATTTCACTGGGGTTAACTGCAGTTTTGATATTTTTTAGCTCATCCATTAGAACCTCGTCCACATGAAGACGACCAGCGGTATCCAAAAATACCATGTCATGACCATGCTGGCGGGCATACAGAACGGCATCCTTTGCAATGGTAACAGGGTCAATCTGTCCTTTTTCAAAAACAGGTATTCCCAGCTTTTCACCGCAAACCTTTAGCTGTTGAATGGCAGCAGGGCGATAAATGTCGCAGGCAACCAGCAGCGGTTTTTTGCCTTGGCGTTTCATAAGACCCGCCAATTTTGAGCCATTGGTGGTTTTACCAGCACCTTGCAGACCTACCAGCATAACCACAGTTGGTCCGTTAGGATTAATGGCTATGTGCTTCATATCACTACCCATGAGGGTGCAAAGCTCCTCGTTGACGATTTTTACAATCATCTGGGCAGGAGTTAAAGATTCCAAAACGTCATTGCCAATGCAACGCTCCGTAACGGTTTTGGTGAAATCTTTACAAACCTTATAGCTTACATCCGCCTCCAGCAAAGCCATGCGAATTTCACGCATTGCCTCTTTGACATCTGCCTCTTTCAGACGGCCTTTGCCACGGAGCTTCTTAAAGGTGGCGGAGATTTTTTCGGTTAAGCCTTCAAATGCCATAGTTTATTCCTCAACTTGTTGAACGGTGGCAAGAATCTGTTGCGCAGTGTTTGCTACAACAGGATCAGGATATGGCAGCAGAGATTTTGCTTGCATTGCAATAGCATGCAGTGTCTTGCGGTTTTCCCCGCTGCGGCGGATACAGCCGATATTCTGCTCCATTTTTCGCAATAGTGCTTCTGTGCGGCTGAGATTATCACAAACCGCTTGACGGCTGACGCCTAGTGCGTCTGCAATCTCGCTTAAAGAAAGGTCCTGATTATAGCGCATATCGAAGCACTCTCTTTGCTTTTGTGTCAGCATACTGCCATAATAGTCAAACAGCAGTGTCATTTCCAAAGCGTCCATAGAGCACCTCCTGTCAAGTAACATTCCTTGACTCCTTTGGGATTATAGCATAGCAAACAGGAGATGTCAAGTATTTTTCCGGAACAGTCAGAAAAATGCCTCCTCGGTTTAAGAGGAGGCAAATGCGGCGTTATTCGGCGGTAATTTCAAGCAAACCATTGGGCACGCAAAAATTGCGTGCCCAATGATTATTTTATTAAGTCTCGAATTACTTCGCCCGCCATCACAAGTCCTGCTACACCAGGGACAAAGGCGGTAGAACCGGGGAGGCTTCTGCGGGAGGAATCCGCAGGGATGGGCTCATCGGCTGGAATTTGCGGATTCATCGGCAGTTCTTCCGAATAAACCACCTTCACGCCCTTGATTCCACGCTTAGCGCACTCCTTACGCATAACACGTGCCAAACCGCAACCTGAGGTTTTGGAAATGTCTGCAACGCGGAAATCCGTAGGGTCTAGTTTATTGCCCGTACCCATACA
>JAZSAK010000097.1:0-14407 GCA_045601865.1 Faecousia sp.
ATGGCAATGCAATCCACCACCACCTGCCCCCAATGTAGTGGCAGAGGTAAGATTATCAAAACTCCCTGCAACACCTGCAAGGGCAAGGGCAAGGTGCGCCGCACCCAAAAAATTATGGTGCGTGTGCCCGCCGGTGTGGACCATGGACAGAGCGTGCGCGTTCGCGGTGAGGGTTGTGTGGGTTCTAACGGCGGGCCCAACGGCGACGTTCTGGTGGATATTTACATCAAGCGGCATCCCATCTTCACCCGTCAGGACTACACGGTTCTGTGTGAAGTGCCCATCACCTTCTCCCAGGCAGCTCTAGGTGCAGAAATTCAAGTACCCACCTTGGACGGCAAGCAGGCGTTTGATTTACCTGAGGGTACACAAACCGGTACTGTCTTTACCCTAAAGGAAAAGGGAATTCCCGTGGTTGGCAGCCGTCGTCGCGGTGACCAGCGATTTACTGTGGTAGTGGAAACACCCACCAAGCTGAACAAGGAGCAGAAAGAGCTTCTGCGACAGCTGGACGGCTCACTGGATAACAAGTCCACACCTAAGGGAAAGAAATTCTTTGAAACATTAAAGGACTTTTTTGATTAAGAAAACCGGAGCGATATCGCTCCGGTTTTTTATTGTAAAAAAACAGGGGGCGGATTTCCGCCCCCTGTCGGGTTTCTTACATATCGAACGGTTCCATGCCCAGCACGGGGTGGCCAACATTGCCCAGGAACTCCAGCAGCTGCTCGGGGTCCTCGGTGCAAACGGTTTCGTCTGCAATCATGTCGGTGAAGTTCTCCACACCGTACAGCTCCAAAGCAGTAGCATCCAGCTTCTCGCGAACCTGTTCCTTCAGGTCCTTGGGCATCCAGACGATACGGCCGGGGCCGCCTTCGGCTGCGATGAACTTCTTGGAGAAGATGAACTGCTTACCGTGGCCCATGAAGCCAGGGGTCTGGACACCGCCGCCGGTCATGGAAGCCATGTCGGAGAAGCTCATGCCCAGAGGGGTCATACCGGCGTGCTCACGGGAAGTAATAACAACGCCCATGGAGCAGGGCTCAACACCACAGATACACTCGAAGCAACCGCAGGAGGTCATGGGGTCTTGGAACAAGGAGTAAAGGGTGACACGCTCCAACGCACCGTGAGAGTACTTCTGGATAGCCTCGTCCACATCGTCATAGCGGCCCAGTGCCTCATCCACACAACGCTCCTTGGGAACTACCTGGCAAGGACCGGCAGGATCCAGCTCATTGGTTGCCTTCGCATCCAGCCAGGACACAGCACCGCACAAGCCCAAACGCTCGGGTGTAACGATACAAACGTGGCTGGGGGAGAATGCCTGACACATGATACAGGTATAGTAAACGGGAACAGACTCGTCAGTCATAGAGCTCAGACGATCGTCACGCTTTGCAAAGACCTCGTTTGCAGCGGCGCGCAAAGCCTTGTTCTGCTCAGCGTCCACTACAATCTTAACCTGGCATTTGTCAACAACTGCCTCAAACTCGCTCTTGATCTTGGCGTAGAGAACCTCGCCCAGATGACGGAACTTGAAGCCAGCCTCAAAGTCAGCCTTGCTGATACGAATACGAATCATATCACGCTGACCGGTATGCATAACGCCCTCGATGCAGTTGAGGTAAGCATGGAACTTACGCTCCATAACAGACTCAAAGCCAGCCTGCATTGCCTTGCCGGCAACCTCAACGGTGTAGCTGAGGGAAATCTTGGAGCCAACGGGGATTTCGTCGATTTCCGGACCGATGACCTCAATCTTGTGGTCCTCGATTTCGGCAGCTTCCTTGGTCTGCACCAGCTCGAAGCAGTCCACACGAGAGCCGTCCACTTCCACCTGCATATCGCCGCGGCGGATAATTTCGCCTTCGAAAGCGGTAGCATAAGCCACGGGAATATCAATTTTGGTAATCTTAATCTTAATATCACGAGCTTCCAAAGAAGTGGCATTCCACTTCTCGGTGTCCAGCTGCTGAACCAGGCTCTTGGGCACGCGGAACATATTCTCGGTTTCGTTGGAAACAACGGGGAAGCCCAGGCAAATGGCGCCGGCACCGTAGGAGACGATTTCGTCAGACAAAGGCTTGTAAGCATTGACGAAAGCACGCACACGGTCCATGGTGTACTTTGCCAGAGTGTCAAAGTCGCCGGGGGTCACATTGCCGAAAATCAAAGCGGCACGGATTGCCACGGAAACGATATGGATAACGGACTGCATCTCATAGCCCAGCGGTACAACACGCACGCCCTCGCCCAGCTTCATGCCGGCATCTGCGCAATGCTTCACTGCGTCACCGGTCAAGGAGACCAGCATGCCCTGTGCCTGATAAGACTTTGCCAGAGCAACCGTCTCAGCCGGGTCATCAGCACCGCCGATGATAACGGCAACACCGGGAATGTCGCCGGTAACCAGCGGAACACCCAAGTTACGCACGAAAGCATCGGTCAAGTGACCCATCTCAGGCTCAGCATAGGGAGTTGCGCCATGCAGATACTTCAGAGCTTCCAGGAACTCTGCGCACAGTGCGGAAGCGATGCCGCTTTCAAAAGCATCATGTAAGCGGTTGTTGCGGGTCATTTTGGCCTTAATGGTATCCATTGCGGCCTTCATTTCGCCCAAATTGTTGATTTTTACGCCTGTCACGCCGTAGTAGCAGGGCAGGGAGTAAGCAGTGTCGGGGAATGCGACAGGCTCATTTTCACCGTAGGTGGCAATGGCTGCATCGATAGCGGCTACGGTACGCTCATAATTGTAGTCGTTACCGCCAAAAACTCTATCAAAAAGTGTCACGGTATTTCCTCCTATGTTCATATTCTATGACTTATTCGTCACGGTCTAAAATCATTTTGATTTTCCGAATTTCTTCGATTGCTTTGGGGCTGAAATCGTATGGGGATTTTCCGTTGCGGTCGGCGTCCATAATTTCCAAATTATAATGCACCATGCCCAGCAAATCCTCTGCGGGAATGTTTTCCTGCACAAATTGCTCATCCTGCGCATCCCGCACCTTGTTTGCAACCACCCGAACACGCTTCACGCCCAAATCGGAAGCCAAGCGCTTGACGTTGCGGTAGGTCTGCACGCTGCGGGCACCCGGCTCAATGACCACAATAAACTGGTCCATATTTGCCGCCGTTCCTCTGCCCAAATGCTCCAAGCCTGCCTCCATATCCATAATCACCACATCGTCCTTGCGATAGGTCATAGCAGAGAGGATAGACTTGAGCATCACATGCTCGGGGCAAACACAGCCGGTACCTCCCACATCCACCGTTCCCATCACCAGCAGCTTTACGCCGTTGATATCCTTGGAGAAGGTATCGGGGATATCCGCCACATACGGGTTGAGCTTGAAGAACTTGTTGGCAGCATTTGCACCGGTGCGTTCTTCCACTAAGGTGCGCATTTTGGAAATGGGTGTAATGGAATCCACTTCCTCTTGGGTTAGTCCCAGCGCCAATCCTAAATTGGCATCCGGGTCTACATCTGCTGCCAAGACGGTTCTGCCTTCATCGGCATAGAGCCTTGCCAGCGTAGAGGACAATGTGGTTTTGCCCACACCGCCTTTGCCGGTAATCGCAACTTTCATTGGGAAATTCCTCTTAAATCCTTAGATACCCAGCGCGGCACGCTTGGCTTCGATGCAGGCAATCATCTTATCGCCCAGTGCATCGATGTCGGTGTCTACAACGAATTTAGCCTCAACCCACTTGTTGATGCCGTTATCGCCCTGCAGCAGCTCGGTAACCTCGGTGGAGCCCTTGGAATACGGGTCAACGCCTAGGAAGGTCTCGATACCGGTAGCCACAACATAGTTACCGATGGAAACCGCCTTCTCAGACATCCACTCGGGAGCACAGCCAACCACAGGAACCTGGGAAATGTTAATGCCCCAGTCCTTGGCAATGTCAGATGCCAGAACCATCATACGGGAAATATCCACGCAGGAACCCATGTGCAGAACAGGAGGAATGCCAGCCAGCTCGCAAACACGCTTCAAGCCTGCGCCGCAGTAGTCCTTTGCCTTTTCGGGGTCCATCAAGCCTGCCTTGGCAGCAGCCTGTGCACTACAGCCGGAAACAATGAGAATAATGTCGTTCTCCAACAGCTTCTTCATGAGTCCGATGTGTGCGGCGTCAGGACGCACCTTGGGGTTGTTACAGCCAACCATTGCTACTGCGCCACGCAGAACACCGGAGTGCACACATTCAATCAGAGGCTTGGTTGTGCCGAACTCGTCCACCTGGGAGTTGGCAACACCGTCCAGAACCTTCTTAATAGCCTCAACAGAGTAGCCGACTCTTGCCTTCTGCTTCTGGTTGGGGATGTTTACCAGCTCCTGATTCCGGTTCTTGAAATTCTCAACAGCCATTTTTACGATTGCCTTGGCGTTCTCGCCGGCAGTCTCAGCATGGAACTGAATGAACTCGGAGTCGGGCATGCGGGCAATGGGAGAGGTGGTAATAAATTTGGTATGGAAGCACTTGGAAAGAGGTCCCAATGCAGGGAAGATACACTGCACGTCCACCACGATGGCTTCACAAGCGCCGGTAAGTACCACATTTTCCTGATTCAGGAAGTTACCGGCCATGGGGATACCGTGACGCATGGTAACTTCGTTGGAAGTACAGCAAACACCGGAAACGGTAATGCCCTTTGCGCCAAGCTCCTTGGCGTAGGCAATCATCTCAGGGTCGTTTGCGTAGTAAACAATCATTTCGGAAAGGGAGGGGTCGTGACCGTGAACCACGATGTTGACATTATCCTTTTCCATAACACCAATGTTTGCCTCGGTGTCCACCGGCTTGGGTGTACCGAACATAACATCGGAGAACTCGGTACCCATCATAGAGCCGCCCCAGCCGTCAGACAGGCCGGCACGCAGAGACTGACGAATCAAAGCCTCGGGCAGAGAAGAACAACCCATGTGGGTCATATGCATAGCGGTAGCAATTTCCCGGTCGATGGCACGGGGCATAATCTCCGCATTTCTCCACAGCTGCTTGGTGTGCTCCGGTGCACGCTGTGCAAATTTCTGTTCGCCGAAGGGGAAGCCGTATTCCAGCAGACCCACTTCTGCCATTTCGTGAGCCAGGTCGTAAATGTCCTTGCCCTCGGTTTCTACGCCCCATTCCTTGGCAATGCGAATCAGCTTTTCCGGGTCCTTGACCTGGTAGTTGCCGCCTTCCTTGGTTTGGTGCAGGGTGTGCATAATCTCACGGCCATGGTCGGAGTGCGCTGCTGTACCGCCGACAGTAAAACGCAGATAGTTACGGGCGACGATGCCATGCACGTCACAGCCACAGATACCACGGGGTGCTTTGGGAGTGATACGGCACGGGCCCATGGAACAAATGCGGCAGCAAGTACCGGCTTCGCCAAAGCCACAGTGAGGAGTCTGGTTCTTAACTCTCTGCTGCCAAGTATCTGCACCAACCTTTTGTGCATTTTCCAGCAGAGAATTGGTTGCAGCTTCCATCTCCTCGACGGTTGTTGTAAATGCCCAATCCTTCAATCTTGTTTCCTCCTAAATTATATTCGCTCCAGTGCGTTTTGGGCGCACTGGGTGCATAGCGTTTCAATGTTATTTTACTCTTATAACCATGGAAAGTCAATCGCCATTTTGCCACAATTTATTACATTTTTCTATCCCCTATGGGGGGATTCTGCTGTCGTTGACAGCCGGTTGACATTTGTCCGCACATGGTATACAATGGCATTATAACAGGAAGAAAGAGGGATTTTTATGAAACGTTTCGCTATCATTGTTGGCAAAATTCTGCTGGCAATCATTTCCGTCCTTTTATGCATTGCCCTATTTGCAACCACGTTGGTAACCATGCTGGTTGCAGATGTCCGTGTTGCTACAAATAAGGACAATTTGACAAATCTATTAAAGCAGACCCTTTCCGCCCCCACCCAGCAAATGCAACTGGGGCCCGTTACCGCCGCTGCCGGCACCGATTTTCAGTTTGACCTCAGCGGCAATTTATCCGGTCAGTTGGTAGAATACGCTTACAATGTGATGCAAGAAGAAAGCGGCGGCGAAATGACCATAGGCTTGGAGGATATGCAAGCCTTTGTAGAAGACTCCACCATCAAGGATTTTTTGGCAGAAAAAGCCGCCTCCATTGTCAGCGACATTTATACCGGTGAGAACACCACCACCATAACCGGCGCGGAAATTCAGCAGCTGATTAACGAAAATACCGCGGTTATTAAAGAGCATTTTGAAATTGAAATCCCAGCGGAGGCAGTTGCCGAAATTGCCACAATGATAGAGGAAGTACCCGTTATTAAGCAAATCCAAGAGCAAGGCGTAGCCGCCGTGATTTTAAGCAGCGGCAATCCTGTCTCTCCGGATGAAGAAGGCGGCGATCCCGGCATCCAAGCACCTAACCTGTCTCAAATGGATTCTCCTGCAGCGATTTTGGAAGCGGTTCGTTTTTACACCTCCACCACCGCCTTGTTGCTTTGCATTGGCGCTTGCGCTGTGCTTATCGGACTGCTTTTCCTGTGCGCTTGGAACAAGCCCTATAAAGCAATGATTTATGCCGGTGTTCCGGTATTTCTTGCAGGCAGCCTCTTCCTGGTACCCACGCTGATTGCCTGGCTGGCTCCCGGCACCTGGCTGGAGCTATTCTCCTTTGAGCCTATGGTTGGCATGGTCAGCCGGTTCATCCTAATGCTCACCGGCGCTGTCTGCGGTACGGTTACCTTCCTGGGCATTGCTCTGTTTGTTGGCGGTATCGTGCTGGGTGTGTATATGCGTAAATGGGCGAAAGCCAAGGCTGCGCCGGAGGCACTCCCCGCAGAAGAAATTCCTGCTGACGAAACACCTGTTGAAGAAGCTCCCACTGAGGAAGCACCTGCCGAGGAAACTCCTACCGAGGAAACTCCCGCAGAAGAAGCTTCTGCAGCAGAAGAACCCGTATAACCGCATCATTAAAAAGGGTACAGCCGTTTGGCTGTACCCTTTTTTGCTTAAAAATCAGGAATAAAAGCTTTGTCCGCTGCCGCTTTTTCTTGGGTAAACCCCTGCAAGCCATTGAGATACATCCAGCTCAGCACCGATTCGTACTCCTGCTGGGTGATTGGTCTATCGAAGGGCGCAGACAAACCGCCCATGGGGGTATACTGGCGCATTAAGCTCACCAAAATTTCCCCTTTGGAAAAGGTTTCTCCCAGCCAGTCCAACACCTTTAAAGAATTTTCCACCTGTCCGGGAAGTATCAAGTGCCGCACAATCACGCCGCGGGTGATGCGGTCATCTTCATATTGCACTGCCCCCGTTTGCCGCACCATTTCTCGAATCGCCGCCGTAGCCACCTGAAAATAGTCCCCTGCTCCCGACATCTGATATGCCAGTGCATTATCCGCATACTTCAAATCCGGCAGATAAACATCCACCAAGCCTTCTAATTTGTGTAAGGTTTCCACCCGCTCATAGCCGCCGCAGTTATACACCACCGGCACAGAAAGCTTGGGCGTTAATGCGGGGATTATGGTGGGCAAATATTGGGTTGGGGTCACCAAATCTATGTTTTTTGCTCCCTGGGCAATTAGCCTCTCCATTTCTGCGCGCAGCTGTGCGCTGTCCATTGCCGTGCCTTTTGGGCAAGCGCTGATGGCAATATTTTGACAATATTTGCACCCTAAGGTGCATCCGCCAAAGAAAATCGCACCGCTGGCACCACCTCCCGTCAGGGCAGGCTCCTCCCACATGTGCAGCATGCTTTTGGCAACCAAGGCTTTATCCGGACAGCCGCAATAGCCTGTTTGCCTCTGCGTGCGGTCAACTCCACACTGCCGCGGGCATAGATTACATTTTTGATAGCTCATGGTAAACATTCCTTTAGAATATGGCAGCACTGCAAAGCGCCCCCTCGCAGGAGGGAGCGCTTTTGCCTCTTAGTACATACCGCCCTGAGCAGCAGCTGCTGCCGCAGCCGCGTCACCGGCAGGGTCGGGCTTATCCGCCACCAGGCTCTCTGTGGTCAGCACGCAACCGGCAATGGATGCGGCATTTTCCAAGGAGGAACGGGTAACCTTAGTGGGGTCGACAATACCGGATTCAATCATGTCCACAAAGCTTTCGGTGTAGGCATTATAGCCATAGCCAACCTTCTTGGAGGAGCGAATCTTCTCATAAACCACACTGCCATCCACACCGGCGTTCTCCGCAATCTGACGGATGGGGGCCTGCAAGGCTGTGGCAACAATCTTCGCACCGGTCTTTTCATCACCGCTCAGCTTAGCAACCAGCTTTTCCACGGCGGAAATGGCGTTGACCTGAGCAGTACCACCGCCGGCAACAATGCCCTCTTCCACAGCGGCGCGGGTAGCATTGAGTGCATCCTCAACACGCAGCTTCTGCTCTTTCATAGCAACCTCGGTCTGTGCGCCAACCTTAATAACCGCAACGCCGCCGGAAAGCTTTGCCAAACGCTCCTGCAGCTTTTCCCGGTCATAGTCGGAGGTTGTGGTGGCGATTGCGGAGCGAATCTCATGGGCGCGGGCCTTGATGGCATCGGCATTGCCTGCGCCGTCAACAATGGTAGTAGTGTCCTTGGTAACCACAACCTGACGGGCACGACCCAAGTCGGAAAGCTGGGTTTCGGTCAGTTCCATATTCAGCTGGCTGGAAATCACAGTACCGCCGGTCAAAATGGCGATGTCCTGCAGCATTTCCTTGCGGCGGTCGCCAAAGCCGGGCGCCTTGACGCAGACACAGTTGAAAGTGCCGCGCAGACGGTTGACCAGCAAAGTTGCCAGTGCGTCGCCTTCTACATCCTCGGCAATAATCATCATCTTCTTGCCAGCCTTTACAACCGGCTCCAAAATAGGCAGAATTTCCTGAATGGAGGAAATCTTCTTATCGGTAATCAGCAGGTAAGCATCGTCCACAACGGCTTCCATCTTGTCCGTGTCGGTGACCATGTAGGGAGAGATATAACCACGGTCGAACTGCATGCCCTCTACCACTTCCAGACCGGTTTCGGCAGTCTTGCTTTCCTCGATGGTGATAACACCTTCGGTGCCCACCTTTTCCATAGCCTCGGCAATCAGCTTGCCAACACTCTCATCGCCGGAGGAAACAGTGCCGACACGGGCAATATCCTCAGAGCCGTTGACGGGCACAGAATGCTCCTTAATGGCAGCAACAGCAACCTCCACAGCCTTGTCGATGCCCTTGCGCATAACCATGGGGTTTGCGCCGGCGGACAGATTCTTCAAGCCCTCGCGGGTAATGGCCTGCGCCAAAACAGTAGCAGTGGTGGTGCCGTCACCGGCAACATCATTGGTCTTAGTAGCAACCTCGCGGATAAGCTGTGCGCCCATGTTCTCAAAAGCGTCCTCCAGCTCCACTTCCTTGGCGATGGTCACGCCGTCGTTGGTAATCAGGGGAGCGCCGAACTTCTTGCCCAGCACCACGTTGCGACCCTTGGGCCCCAGCGTAACCTTAACGGTATCTGCCAGCTGGTCGATACCGGATTGCAGCTTCTTGCGGGCTTCTTCGCCGTAAATAATCATTTTTGCCATGGTGGTATTCCTCCTTAGTCAGTCACAACAGCAAGAATATCCTCTTGCTTAACGAATTTGTACTCTTCCTTGTCCAAGGTAATGTCGGTACCGACGAACTTGCCTACCACAACCTTGTCGCCGGGCTTTACCGTCACTTCCACATCCTTGGTGCCGGGGCCCGCAGAAACGACTTCAAAAAAGCCGGGCTTTTCCTTGTTGGCGGTAGCCAAAATGATGCCGGAAGAGGTGGTTTCCTCTGCTTCTGCGGCTTTCAGCAGAATGTTGTCAGCCATAGGTCTGAGTTTCATTGTATTTGCCTCCTAGATAGTATTTAGTGTGCAACGGATATACCGTCACTTTTCTTTTTGTTTTAGCACTCTTAATAACCGAGTGCTAATATATAATACCATACTTACAAAAAAAAGCAAGAGCTATTTTGGAAAAAAGCGTAAATAATTTATGAATTATCCGCCAAGAACATATATGCAGCCGTCTACCCCACAAAGCCGGACAGAATATTCCCATAAATTGGGGCAGCTTTTGGTTAAAATGATGAAAAAAATCTAACAAAAGGAGTGCTTTCCTCTTGCCTTTTGTGAAATATTTCTGTATAATGAGAAAAAATAAGAATGGGAGGTGGCGTTTTGGGTGAATTGATTGCCATTCTATCCGGCAAAGGCGGCACTGGGAAAACCTCTGTCTGCGCCGGCATTGCCACAGCAATGGCGGCACTGGGTGAATCCGTGCTTTGCATCGACTGCGATATCGGCCTGCGGAATTTAGATATTTCTCTGGGCTTGGCAGACAGTGCGCCGCTGTCCTTTTTGGATGTTTGCTCCGGTGAATATGCACTATCCCAGGCAATGCGCCATCCGCATTTTCCCACATTGTCCTTTTTGACCGCACCTGTTAACTGCAAGCCAGAAGATATTTCCGCCGAGGCTTTTGGCCAAATGCTTCAGCAAGCAAGAAAAGAATACAAATACTTATTCTTAGATGCCCCTGCAGGTATCGACGCCGGTTTTCGGCTTTGTGCCCAGTTTGCCGACCGGGTGATTTTGGTCACCAGTGCCGATCCAGCCTCTGTGCGGGATGCCGCACGGGCAGGGGAAATGCTGGAGCAGATGGGCAAGCAGAATGTCCGCCTTGTGGTTAACCGTGTAAACGAAAAGATGTATCACACCGTCAAAATTACGGTAGACGATGTGATGGATAGAGCCGGCTTGCCTCTTTTGGGCATTGTTCCGGAGGATGCCAACGTGGTTTTGGCGGCATCCTTTGAAAAACCGCTGCTGCATTATACGAAAAAGGGCGCTGCTGCTGCCTGCCGTCGTATTGCCAAGCGGCTTCAGGGATTGTCTGTTGCCGTTCCCACACGTTGAGATAGAAAAGGAGAGAAAGCACGTGAATATTGCATTTTTGGCTCACGATAAGAAAAAAGAACTGATGGTTCAATTCTGCACTGCCTATAAAAGCGTGCTTAGCAAGCACAAACTTTTTGCCACCGCCACCACCGGCCGGTTGATTGCAGACCATACCAATCTGCCCATTACGCTGCTGCTTAGTCATAAGCAAGGCGGACATCAACAAATAAACGCTCGCATCGCCTATAACGAAATCGACTTGGTGCTTCTGTTTACAGATCCCAACACCACCGATCCTTGGGACGATGCGCAAATGATCGAAACCATCCGCCATTGCGATAAGCATAATGTGCCTATTGCCACCAATTTGGCCAGCGCCGAGCTGTCCATTATGGGTCTGCAACGGGGCGATTTGGATTGGCGGGAAATGCTGCACAATAAGCCCAAATATTGATTCTTACTGTCATTGCGAGGAGGGCAATCCGCATCCGCCGTGAAAGAACGGATTGCCGCAGCCTGCTGCGCAGGCTTCGCAATGACTTTGCTTTATAAGGAGAGGTTTTTGACTATGGATATTATCAAGCCCCGGACCTTGTCCGGTTTTATGGAATTGCTGCCTGCCAAGCAGGCGCAGTTTGAGCGTATGCTTACCATTTTACGCAATACGTATGCTTCCTACGGCTTTGCACCCTTGGACACCCCTGTAATTGAGGATGCCCAAATTCTTTTGGCGAAGGGTGGCGGGGAAACAGAAAAGCAAATTTACCGTTTCCAAAAGGGCGACAGCGATTTGGCGCTTCGTTTTGATTTAACCGTACCTCTGGCAAAATATGTTGCCCTGCATTGCAATGATTTAGCATTCCCCTTCCGCCGGTACCAAATCAGCAAGGTTTACCGTGGCGAGCGCGCCCAGCGTGGCCGCTTCCGGGAATTTTATCAGGCGGATATTGACATCATCGGCGACGGCAAGCTGGACATTCTTAACGAGGCAGAAATCCCTGCCATTATTTACAATGTGTTTAAGGGTTTTGGCTTGGAGCGTTTCCAGATTCGTGTAAATAACCGCAAGATTTTAAGCGGTTTTTATGCCATGCTGGACTTGTCCCAAAAAAGCGGTGATATTATGCGCACAGTGGACAAGCTGGACAAAATCGGCGCAGATAAGGTATCTAACATTTTGGTGGATGACTGTGCTTTGTCCGAAAGCCAAGCCGCAGAAATACTGAAATTCATTGCCATCCGTGGCACAAATGCCCAGGTTATTGCCGCCTTGGAAGGCTACGCCGGCAAAAATGAACTGTTTGACCTGGGCTTGGCAGAGCTGAAGGCTGTGACAGCAAATTTGGCGGCATTTGGTGTTCCTGAATCCAATTTTGCTGTGGATTTGACCATCGCAAGAGGCTTGGACTATTACACCGGCACAGTTTATGAAACCACCCTTTTGGATCATCCGGAAATCGGCTCTGTCTGCTCCGGCGGCCGTTATGACAATCTGGCAGGTTATTACATTGACAAGCAGTTACCCGGTGTGGGTATTTCCATTGGCTTAACCCGTCTGTTCTATGTGTTGGACGAACAGGGTCTTTTGAACCCTGAGCTGCCCAATGCGCCTGCGGATGTGCTGGTGCTGCCTATGACGGAGGACATCACAAAGGCAATTACTTTGGCACAGGTCCTGCGCAATGCAGGTTTGCGTGTGCAGCTTTACGGCGAGCAAAAAAAATTCAAGCAAAAAATGGCATATGCCGATAAAATCGGCGTGCCCTTTGCTGTACTGTTAGGTGAGGATGAAATCGCTGAGGGTGTATGCTCTGTGAAAAACATGAAAACCGGCGAGCAGGTAAAGCTGGAGGCATCCGCAGCGGCTGCCTATATTCAGGAAGCCCTGCGCGCCAACAACGGGCCTGTGATTCTGGAAAAGTAAGATGGAAGAAAAGTTTCTTGCCGCATTTGCGGCAAATCGGGAAAAAGCCGCAGCGCTTGGGGTGCGCATGCGCCCTGTGGATGTTGCCGGTGCAAAGCGATGCCTTGGCGGCAGTCGCTTGAGTGACGGTTTCAACAACCTTGCTGCCAAGGGGCAGTTAAAATTAAGCCTGGAGGCATTGGCGGTGGACAAGCGCTTTACATCGCTGTTCACCGACGAAGAAGCCAACGAGGCGCTTAGTCGTCTGTTGTCGGCTGGTTATCCATTCTAAAAAACCGGCGTGGTTTCGGGTGTTGTTCTTATCGGAGAATTTGAAAATTTTATCAATTATTGCTAAGAACCAATATTGCAATTGTAAGTACAAACATCTTTGGGCAGAAGCCAAACCGACCAACAGCAAAAAAGAAATAACTCGCAGAATAGTACAATTCTTTTTATTACAAAACCCTCTCCTATCTGACGATAAGAGAGGGTTTTTTGTGCATAAATTAATCCCACCAACAGGCGGCCACTTCTTCTCCTTGGCTGTTTACAATATTTCCGTTGTTATCATAATATAAAGGTTCCCCGGTTCGCCAATCATAATAAATGGTCTTTTCTGCCAAAATAGGCTGAGGCGGTTGCCACGGTTCCGGTATGGGACTAGCGATTTCTTGTTGATCAAATTGCATATCAAGGCCTGCGGTTGTGGAATGCGTTGAAACTGGGTTTTTAATTCTTTCTAACTTTTCCTTTGCAAACGAATTATCTTGATCTGCTGACAACATATACAATTTGATTGCTTCGGCAGTATTTTTTTCTACGCCTTTTCCTTCATAATAGCAATCCGCCAAAGATAATTGTGCAAACGAATCTCCTTGTTCAGCGGAAAGTTTATATAACCTGATTGCTTCACTGTAATTTTGTTCTACTCCGCGTCCGTAAAAATAGCATTCCCCAAGATTTCTTTGCGCAAACGAATCTCCCTTATCTGCAGCTAATTTATAATAACGAGCAGCTGTACAATAATTGCGTTCAACGCCCTTTCCTCCATAATAGATATTTCCCATAAAGGCTTCCGCATATATGTTTCCCGCATTTGCGGCAATTTCAAACCATTTAGCGGCTTCAGTATAGTCTTGCTCGATATCATCGCCGAAATAATACATGTTTGCTAATTCTACAGCGGAATTAATATTTCCTGATTCAGCGGCGCGTCGAATGATAGAAATATCCTTACTCATTGTATAAACCCCATTTATAGATTTTGTCTGTTTCAACAATCAGTTTGTTAATACCTTCTTGTTATCTGATGTGCAGACTGAAGTCAGCGTAGAAATATCATTTGCCGTGAGTCGAATATGGTTGTCGTAATGTCCGCTTGGGACATTACGCCTTTTCGCGTCGGTTTTTTTGTTATTGCTCATCCAGTGCCATAACCTTGTCAATCCGGCACTGGTGCCGTTCATTATGGGAAAATTCCGTATTTAGCCACGTGTCCAAAATCTCCAGTGCCAGCATCTGTCCCACCACACCGGCACCCATGGCCATCATGTTGGTGTCATTGTGCTCACGCGTCATCCGTGCCGACATGATATCGGACAGTAAAGC
>JAZSAK010000098.1:0-2648 GCA_045601865.1 Faecousia sp.
CCGTACTGCCAACCAAAAAGCAGAAAATAACCCAAAAGAGGGCATATAAAGTGACGTTTTCCAGCTGCTTTGTCCTTCCAAAATGGCAGAAAAATGGGAATGAACGGAAGAATATTGCATAAAGTTTATTAACTTAAAAAAATTTTTAAATTTACTATTGACATTCAAGATTTTACGCGCTATAATCTACAGTAAGTATTGGTATATCATCCAGTCTTTAGCAAAATATCAAGAAGGGGTAATGTTTTATGAGTAAGTTTTTGCACAAAGGCATTTGTTTAATGCTGGCATTGGTGCTGGCGCAGGCAGTTTTGCCTGCCGTAGCACCCAAGGCTTCCGCTGAGGTACTAGAGGGCGCAGCTGCTGCAGGTAGCTTTGACATCGTCCTGTATGAGGAAGATTTTAATTATGCGAGTTTATCGGAATTTACAGCTACCGGCGCTAGTCGCGCAGTTTCTCAAGGAGCTTCTAATTACACGCTTACTTTTGAAAATGGATGCGTCGTTGGTACGTTGTTAAAGGCAGCTAACACTGACTTCACTTTTACGTTCCCGGTTAATATTCCTGCATATGACACAAGCGGCATGGGCGTGAACATTGAAGTTCGTGCAAAATCAGTCGGTACTGCAGGCACAGTGCGTTTTCAGTTTTCTAGCAACACGACAGGCATTGCGACTAACACGGATTTTACTATCCCAGATTTAGTTGGAAAAGCGCAGTTTAACCCGACAGTAGATAACTTTGTAATATATAACTGCAACATGACTGCAAATTCTGCCCAGGACAGCATATCTATCAATTTCCGTCCTAAGGCTACTATAGGTTGTGCAATCGCCATTGACTATGTTAAAGTTACATTGGTACCCACGGGCGATAAGACCGCTGCACTTAATTATTGCCTGCAGAACGGTTACGATATTACACTGAATGAGGATGTTACCGTCTCTGATACTCTGAGTCTGGGAAATGACACAGTGCTGGATTTGAATGGACATACGCTAACTGCACCTGCTCTGAGCACCATGCCTACTTCCCAGGTTGTGGACAATGGCGCCACCAAGGGCAAGCTGGTAATGGCGAAGGGCACTCTTGAAATTGCCAATCCTGACAATACCATGCTTCCGCTTTACAACGGTGTTGACGGCTATGTATTTGTTGGCGCCCCCGAATTAAATGCAGGCGACCATTATGAGCTGACAAACACCTCTTACGATGGATTCACCCTGCAGTTCCGTCCCGGCTTTGGCGAAGTTAATGGCAATTCTGTCCGTGGGCAATATCTTTATAATGGTCAATCCGGCATTACCATGGATGTGGAATTGGGCTGGAAGGATGCATTTGACACAACAGGCAACAGTGATGTAGTGTATAATGCAGACACTCTGCTTGGAATGTATGCCAATGATTCCGCTTGTGGTCAAATCTCCGTCACAGGCGCCCAGGAATATAAGGATATTTCGGTTATTGTTTCTATTGAATCCTGCGGTGTAAGATGTGTGCTTGACCCCATGACTTTCACAAATGACAAGGTGACCTACCATCAGTTAGGCCATGCTTTTACACCTTCAGGAGCAAATACTAAGTTGACTGATAGAGGTGTATTTACTACCGGCGCAGGTAAAACCCTGGTAATAGACTTTGATTTCCATTTCAACGGCAATTACGACCCTGAATTCTGCTTTGCTGTCAGAGATTATGATACTGCGACGAACAATGCAATTTTCTGCGCTAATGGATATCAAAAGCAAACTGATTATACACTGCTCGCCACATGCGAAAGACGTATAAACTCCACAAATCCTGAGGTGAATGTGCGTTTTGCAATTGACATGGAAACTGGCGAGTATACCTATCAATTTGATGACCTTCTCAAGGGTGGTACAAATGCCAACCTGCCTGGATTGTTTGATGGGGATAAGGATTTCCGTTTCGTTGCACCTGCGATTGATAGCGTTGATACTTTCGGTGACTACACCATTGAGAATTTGCTGATTTACACCATTGACACGGGTGTTACAAACTAAGATTGGAGTGATTATTATGAAAAAAGATTTTCAAAAGCCAGAAGTCTCTGTTTATACAATCACTTCTGAAAACGTAATGTTCATTTCCTCTGTATTTGAGTATACGAATTCCAAGTTTGCAAATACCGGTGTTGGTATTGTAGATCGCGGAACTGGTTTTGAGGAATAATACAATTATTAGAAAGCGTGTTGCATTGCAACACGCTTTCTTTACAGGAAATTGCAGCCAACGCTTGGCAAATTATGGTTTACAAATCGGTCCGACTGTGCTATTATGGCTACAAGCTTATGTGGGTACATTGGTGCAGAAAATGCATGCTAACGCATTATGAAAAAGGATGGTATGACAATGGAAAGAGATTTTTTTATTAGCGGCGTTCGTATCCGCGGTGCGAATACGGAAATCATGAAAGACAGAATCTATCGAAATATAATTTTGCGCGGCATGAACTATGCGGACTTCGAGTATCCCAAGGACACCCTGTATCCAAAGGAGGATGTGCTGGATATCGTTCGGTATATGGTGGAGAATAAGATTTATTTCACTTTTTACTATGACCGCGGCAGAAGCCTTCGCAAGGGTAAGGTGATTCACCCCATGTGGTGTGATAATGAAACCCTGCT
>JAZSAK010000099.1:0-4712 GCA_045601865.1 Faecousia sp.
TCCAAAAACGAATATACCCCCGTCATACCGGATTGTAACTGCACCGTGCGTCCATCTGTCAAGTGCAGTTCTATAATCACACTTCCGTAGCTGTTATACAACTGCTGCGCCTGAATATCCGCATAGCAGTAGGAACGGCTGCGCTTGCCAAAGGTGGTGAGCAGAAAACCGTTGTCATCATAAAACACGCCAAAAGTCATGTAATATACCACCAAAGCTGCCCCTGCTAAAATCACCAACACGCCTGCGACCAATACAATTGGGTGCATATCCAAACCGGTAAATACCGTAGCCACGCCCAACACTGCCAAAATCAGTCCAAAAGCGCCATATTTTCTGTTCAAGCGTACCGCTAAGCCACTATGGTGCACCGACTGGCTGCGAAATAGTATTGTAAAGCCTTTATCAATCAGAAAGCACACCAAAAACACAGTTGCCGCCACCAATAAAACGCCAAGAAGTTCCATTTCATTCTCCTAAGTTAAGCCCACAGTACCAAATCCACGGGAATATCAAATTCCTCTGTTTCCAGCTCGGGCAGCATTTGAAAATCATAGCACAGCGCCAGCGTAGGATGTTTCGGCTCTGCCGCCAAAAATTTATCGTAAAATCCACCGCCATAGCCAATGCGATGTCCCTGCTTGTCAAAGGCAAGACCCGGCATCAGCACCAGCGCATGGGCATCGTCTGCCACCGGTGCATCCGCAATGGGCTCCGGAATGCCGCAATAGCCCGGCGCAACTGCCGACAAATCATCCAAATAAATGAATTTCATTTCTGCACCATAAATCTTCGGCACTGCCACACGTTTTCCATCCCGAAGCGCCTGCTCCAGCATAAACTCCGTGCGCACCTCTTGATTGTAAGGCAAATAGCCATAAATGGTTTTTGCGTTTTGATACGCATCCGTAGCAAAAAGCTGTTGTCCCAAGCACAGACTTTTTTCCTGAATCTGGCTGGGTGTCATTGCCTGCTTTTGCTGGCGAATCTGCTTACGCAGCTGTTTCTTTTCCATCCGAATCACCCTTGCATTTTTCGCTGCGAAACATATGAAACCACAGAAAAATTGCCACCTGCCCGGGAATCCCCAGCAAAAAAATCCGCCAAATGTTTAACCGGAACAGCACCAGCAGCAACATATAAATACTTAATAAACTGCCCCACATAATCACGCTGATATAGGCGCGATTCCAGCGAAAATCACGCCATGCAGAACGTAAGCTCAGCAGCACAATGCCATTGGCCGGTACAGCAAAGAAAAATGCCAACCAACTATACAGTATATCTGCGCTGGCAAGTATTACATACACAAACAATGCCACAAACCAAACCAGCACAGACGACAGACCTAAGATAATCTTCTTATTGGCTTTCCGCTTTAATGTGCGCTCTACTACCTTCTCCATGGTTTGCTGCACGGCACCGGCCTGTTCAGGCAGCGCATTCGGGTCAGTCAGCAGATCATTTACGCTGATTCCAAACAGCTCTGCTAATTGCACAAGCGTCTGCACATCCGGCATAGATTCCCCGCGCTCCCATTTGGAAACTGCCTTATCGGAATAGTTTAATTTTGCGGCAAGCCCTGCCTGCGTCAAGCTGGCACGCTTGCGATATGTTGCTATATTTTTGCCTATTAAATCCTTCAACTTTTCGCCATCCATAACATTCCTCCAAGGTATACTCATGTTATTTTACCAAATTTTTGCTCATATTGCAACCATAAAGAAATAACACCCTGCAAAAGCAGGGTGTTATGTATTCAGTCCTCTGAGAAAAGGTGCTGTCGGCAGTATTTGATAATTGCACTCCGCGTTACAATGCCGATAAAGGTATCCTTATCATCAACCACCGGCACAAAATTTTGCGTACTGGCACGCTCCACCAAGTCCTGCATGGAAGTTGTGACCCGCACCGGAACATTGTCCCTGCGTCTGGATATCTCCATAATACGGTGTGCCTCTGCCTGGCGCATATCCATATAGCACATATTCTTAATACCCCACAGCAGGTCACCCTCTGTAAGTGTGCCGCGGTATTCTCCCCGTCTGTTCAAAATCGGCAATGCCGCGTAACCTGCCGCTTCCATCTTTTCCAATGCCTGACGCATAGTATAATCATCATACAGATACGCACACATTGCCTTTGGCATTAAGAAAAATAATATATTGTTCATAAAGACTCCTTTATTAAAACAATGTTACAAGCGATCCTGCCGCCTGAGTACATTATATCACATTCCTTTCCCAATATCATGTTAATTTATTGTAAAAGATGAAAAACGCGTGCCGAAAAAACGGCACGCGTTTTGTGCATATTCACTAATTTTATTTTCCAAAATGGAATTCTGTTCCGTCAAATGTCGCAAAATAGTCTGCCGGTGTCTCAGCACGGCGAATCAGCTGAAAACTCCCATCCTCTCGCAACAGCACTTCTGCGCTACGCAGCTTGCCGTTGTAGTTGTAACCCATGGAATGTCCGTGAGCGCCGGTATCATGAATTGCCAAAATGTCTCCGATTTCCACTTCCGGCAGACTGCGTTCAATGGCAAATTTGTCATTATTTTCGCACAAGCCGCCGGTTACATCATACACATGGTCCAAGATGGCATTTTCCTTACCTAGCACGGTAATATGATGATACGCGCCATACATAGCCGGGCGCATCAAATCTGCAGCGCAGGCATCCAAGCCCACATATTCCCGATAAATATGCTTCTGGTGCAGCACCTTGGAAATCAAATGACCGTAGGGTGCCAGCATAAACCGTCCCAACTCCGTATAAATGGCCACATCATCCATGCCCAGCGGTGTTAAAATCTGTTCATAGCGCTGGCGCACGCCCTCGCCGATAACACTAATATCACAGCACGGCTGTTCCGGACGATAGTCCACACCAATACCGCCGGATAGGTTGATGAAAGAGATGTGGGCGCCGGTGGCATTGTGCAGACGCACTGCCAGGCGGAACAGATTTGCCGCCAGCTCCGGATAATACTCGTTTGTGGTTGTGTTGGATGCCAAGAATGCGTGAATACCAAAATGCTTTGTGCCCAGGTTCATTAACCGGTTAATCGCGCCTGCCATCTGATCCTCGGTCATGCCGTATTTGGCATCTCGGGGCATGTCCATAATGGTGTTGCCCAAACTAAAAGAACCGCCGGGGTTATACCGCAAGCAAACCGTTTCCGGCACAGCACCCACCACCTGATGCAAAAACTCCACATGGGTAGCATCATCCAAGTTGATGTATGCTCCCAATTCGTATGCCTTACGCATATCCTGCTCCGGTGTCACATTGGAGGAAAACATGATATCCTTGCCGGTGATACCCACAGCCTCTGCCAGTAGAAGCTCTGTATAGCTGGCGCAATCACAGCCGCAGCCCTCCTCATGAAGAAGCTTCAATATGTACGGATTGGGCGTGGCCTTCACCGCAAAATACTCACGGAAGCCCGGATTCCAAGAAAACGCGGCTTTCAGCGCCCGCGCGTTTTCCCGAATTCCCTTCTCATCATAAATATGAAAGGGCGTGGGGATTTGCTGTGCAATCTCCTTTGCCTTTTCCAGTGTTAAAAAAGGTGTCTTTTTCATTTTGTATCCCTCTTCAAAAAAAATAGACCCCATGTCGTAAGACAAAGGGCAAGTACAATCCGTCTCTCCCCTGGTCCGCACTCCATCCTTTCAGATGACAGTCCAGTGCATATTCTGCACAGTCCCAGAACTGCTCCTTTTGGCAACAGAGCAATCCTTCGGCAGTACTTCCTTTCCCAACAGAGCAATTGCCAAACCCTGCTGGTACTGATAAGCACCGCAACCTCAGCCATGGTTATGACTGCATTTTAGTGCATAAGGCAGTATTTGTCAACCTATTTCTTTCTCTCCCATATGTAGAGCGCTTATTTCGCCTGAGATGAGAATATTTTTTCATCGGTAGTGTGCATTTTGTTAAAAAATATGATATGCTATGGTTCAAAAGAGGGTGTTGTTATGAAACGAATCAAATTACGCGACCGACTGCTGCCGGATTATACCAAGGGTGAGGAAATTATGAACATGGTCACCCACACCGTCGGCGGTGGCATCGCCATTATCGCCTTGGTGCTTTGCACCCTGCGCTGTGCTTTTAAGGGTAATATATACGGTCTTGTTGGCTCCGTAATCTACGGTGTTTGTATGGTGGGATTGTATGCTATGTCCAGCATCTATCACGGACTGCACCGCGGTACGGGAAAGAAGGTTCTGCAGGTATTAGACCACTGCGCCATCTATTTTCTCATTGCCGGAACCTACACGCCGTTGGCATTATCTTCCTTTCGCCCTGTGTATCCGGCCATCGGTTGGGGATTGCTGATTTTCCAGTGGGCTTTGGCCGCCTTGGCCGTTACGCTTACTGCCATTGACCTAAAAAAATACAATGTCTTTTCTATGATTTGCTACATCGGCATGGGATGGGCTGTTGTCCCCTTTGTTTCCCAAGCCATGCAGGTATTGTCCCCTAACGGCTTTTACCTGTTGCTTGCCGGAGGAATCGCCTACACCTTAGGCGCCATTCTCTACGGAATCGGCTCTAAGAAAAGATGGTTCCATTCTGTTTTTCACATTTTTGTGGTATTAGGCAGTTTGTTGCAATTTTTGAGCATCTTCTTTTATGCTTTATAAGGAGGAGCCGTCTATGCGCTACTATTTTGCCCCCATGGAGGGCTTGACCGACCA
>JAZSAK010000100.1:0-4617 GCA_045601865.1 Faecousia sp.
CATGTTCAGAGTAGCTATTTTAGGCTGTGAAAACTCCCACGCCATTCATTTTATAAATATCGCCAACGAGCAAAAATTAGACGATATTCAATTTGTCGGTGCTTACAGTGACGATCCGGAAGCCAGCAAAGCCCTGAATGAGAAATTTGGCGTGCCGATTATGGAAAGCTATGACAGCTTGGTCGGTCAGGTAGATGGCATTATCATTACCGCACGGCATGGCGACAATCACTACAAATATGCAAAGCCCTATATCGCAAGCGGTATTCCCATGTTTGTTGACAAGCCCATTACCTGCGATGAGCAGGAGGCTGTTGCCTTTATGAAGGAATTAAAGGCAGCTGGCGTTAAGGTTAACGGTGGCTCAAGCTTAATCCATGCCGGCTGGATCAAGGAACTCAAAGAGGTTGTGGAAAATCAGCCTGACAGAAAGGTCTACGGTGGCTATTTCCGTTCCCCTGTGCAGATGGGAAGCCCTTACGGCGGCTTCTACTTCTACTCCCAGCATTTGGTGCAGGCCGCCCTGCATGTGTTCGGCTATTATCCCAAGGCTGTAAAAGCTTACCGCAATGACGACCATGTAATGGCGATTTTACATTACGACGATTACAACGTCTCCTTAGACTTCGGCCCCCACACTTATTATTATGCGTGTGTCAGCACAGATAAGGGTATTCGTGCTGATAGCTACAACGTGGACGGCTGTTACGCCGCCGAGTTTATGGAATTCCGCGCTATGCTGAACGGTGCGCCGCAACCCCTGTCCTACAACGATTTCATAGCGTCTGTTTCTGTTATGAGCGCTATAATACGTTCCTACGAAAACGGCACTGAGGAAGAAATCATTAAAGCAGAGGAAATCTAATGCTTACATAAGAAATCTGCCGGCATCCGCGCATTGTGGATGCCGGCTTTCTTGTTGTCGAATTCTGTGGAAATGCTTGCTATTTCCCACGCTGCATGGTATGATATTGGCGAATATATACTGCAAATTCCAAATTGAAGGAGACCTACTATGACACTGTATATTGACCCTGGCACGGGAAGTATGCTGTTTACAATCTTAATTGGTGTAATCGGTGCCGCTTTTTACTCATTGCGGATGCTAATTATTAAATTGCGCTACAAAATCAGCGGAGGAAAAGTGGAAATCACGAACAAAAAAATACCCTTCGTTATTTTCTCCGATGACAAGCGTTATTGGAGCATTTTTGCGCCCATCTGCAAAGAGTTGGACAGGCGCGGTGTGCATGTGCTCTATTTAACCGCCTCAGAAGATGACCCTGCGCTAAACGCCAATTTGCCCCATATGCAGGCAGAATGCATCGGCAAGGATAATCGCTCCTTTGCACGGCTGAACTTTCTAAACGCCACAATGGTTTTGTCTACAACCCCCGGCTTGGATGTTTATCAGTGGAAGCGGGCAAAAGACGTGCAGTTTTATGTCCACATCCCCCACGCCGCCAACGACATTACCCTTTACAGAATGTTCGGCATTGACTATTACGATGCCTTGCTTTTATCCGGTGAATATCAGGTGCAGGCTATTCGGGAATTAGAAGCGTTGCGCAAGCTCCCTGCCAAGGAATTGGTGAAGGTGGGCATCCCTTACATGGACGAAATGGCAAAGCGCCTGGAAAAAGAGGGCGACGCACCTGCCCACGAGCGAACCGTTTTGCTGGCTCCGTCCTGGGGTCCCAGCGCTATCCTCAGTGTCCACGGCGGTAAAATTATTGATACCCTGCTGAAAACCGGCTATCATGTCATCATCCGTCCCCACCCCCAGTCCTTTGCCTCGGAAAAAGAAATGCTGGATAAGCTGATGCAGGAATACCCAGAATCCCAGCAGTTGGAATGGAATCGAGATACCGACAATTTTGATGTACTGCGCCGTTCGGATATTTTGATTTCCGACTTCTCAGGCGTTATTTTTGAGTTCTCTCTGATTTATGACAAACCTGTTATCTACACCGACCCCAAATTCGATCTAAGCCCTTATGATGCATGGTGGTTGGAAAGCCCTCTTTGGACCATCTCCGCCCTGCCCCGCTTAGGGCGTGAGCTAACGACCCAAAGTGCCGAAAACCTGAAGGAGCTGATTGACTCCTGCTTAACCGACCCGCAATACGCAGACGGTCGCCGGCAGGTAAAGGCCGAGACTTGGGAGCACGCAGGCGAGGGTGCTGTGCGCACAGCGGATTATCTTATGAACAAGTATGCCGAATTAACCCAAGGAAAGGAGGAGGCATAATGTCCTTTATAACCATTTTAGAGACTCTGCTAATTGGCCCGCTGAAGCTGATTTTTGAAATTATTTTCTATGTGGCAAATCAGCTTATTGGCAATCCGGGCTTATCCATCATTGTTTTAAGCCTGGTTATGAACATTCTGGTGCTTCCTCTGTATCGCCGTGCCGATGCCATGCAGGAAGCCGCCCGTGATATCGACGCCAAGCTAAGCAAAGGCGTCTCCCATATTAAGAAAACCTTCTCCGGCGATGAGCGCATGATGATTTTGCAAGCCTACTATCGCCAAAACAACTATAAGCCCACCGATGCCCTAAACGGCTCGGTTTCCCTGCTTTTGGAAATCCCGTTTTTTATGGCGGCATATCAATTTTTGTCCTCATTGGAAACCCTGAACGGTGCTGCATTGGGGCCTATTGCAAATTTAGGCGCACCTGACGGGCTTTTGGTAATCGGCGGCGTTGCCATTAACCTTCTGCCTGTTTTGATGACCCTTATTAATGTCATCTCCAGCGCCATCTATCTCAAGGGCTTCCCTGCAAAAACAAAGGTTCAGCTGTATGCTATGGCAGCGTTCTTCCTTGTGTTTTTGTATACTTCTCCCTCCGGCTTGGTGTTCTACTGGACACTGAACAATGTGTTTTCTCTAGTAAAAACAATTTTCTACAAACTGAAAAACCCCAAGAAAGTGGTTGCCCTTTTGGCTTCTGCCGTGGGTCTTTTCGCCCTTATTTTTGCCTTGGGCTTCTATGACACAAGCATGAAACGGAAAGTGTTTGTGGCGGCACTGGGCATTTGTCTGCAGACACCCCTGGTGGTGCAATTGTTTGGTGCTAAGCTTAGCCGTATGCAGTCCGATGTCCAGCCGCAGCCGGACAAAAAGCTGTTCACCTTGGGCTGCCTATTCTTGACCGTGCTTATTGGCGGGCTGATTCCCTCCACCTTTATTGCCGCCTCCCCGCAGGAATATGTATCGCTGAATTATTTCCACAATCCTGCGTGGTATGTGGTCAGTTCCCTGTGCTTAGCCGCCGGATTCTTCTTGGTTTGGATGGGCGTATTCTACTGGCTGGCAAGCCCCAAGGGCAAGGTGCTGTTCAGCAGACTGGTTTGGATTCTGTGCGGCATTATGCTGGTAAACTATATGTTCTTTGGAACGGATTTGGGCGTTATCTCCTTCCGTCTGCAGTATGAATCCGGCTTGGCCTTTACGCGCATGGAAAAGCTAATAAACCTGGCTGTCATTGCGGTAATTGCTGTGGGGATGTATCTGTGTGCTGTTAAGTGGAAAAAGGTGGCTGCCTCTGTACTGCTGATTGCCATTATCGCCTTGGGTGGAATGACCGCTGTAAATATGGTTGCCACCATTAACTCCATTAACCAAATTCAGCAAGGACAAATTAGTATCGACGATAAGGACAGCGCGCACTTCCAGCTCAGCACCACGGAGCAAAACGTTGTGGTTATTATGCTGGACCGGGCATTGGGCGAATACGTCCCCTTTATGATGAAGGAAAAGCCGGAGCTGCAGGCCCAATTTGACGGCTTTACTTATTACAGCAACACCGTCTCCTTTGGTAACTGCACCAACTTTGGCGCACCGCCGATTTTCGGTGGATATGAGTACACCCCAGTAGAAATGAACAAGCGGGATGACGAATTGCTGGTGGATAAGCACAACGAGGCTTTGACCGTTATGCCGTTGCTGTTCTCCCAGAACGGCTTTGATGTAACCGTGTGCGACCCTCCCTATGCTAATTATCAGTGGATTCCTGATTTGTCGATTTTTGATGCCTATCCGGAAATCAAGGCCTTCAATGCTGACGGCATGTTCATCGACGATGGCCAAACACAACTAACTATTGCAGACAACCACCGGAATTTCTTCTGCTTTAGCATTATGAAATCTCTGCCATTGGTTATGCAGCCGCTTGTGTACAATGGCGGTAACTATAATCATATTGCAAAAACCTATAACGGGACTACCTATGGCACGCAAACCATCCATGATATGCACACAGCAACCGGCCTGCACGCAGGCTTTATGGACCCGTACAATGTGCTGGTGAATCTACCCGGCATGACCCAAATCTCCCAGGGCGGCAAAGGCGGTATGCTGATGCTTTCCAATGATGCCACTCACGAGCCCGCTTTGCTGCAAGCACCCAACTATGTTCCTCAGCAGAATGTGGACAACACCCAATATGACGCGGAAAATACCGACCGTTTCCATGTGAACGGGAGCACGTTGGCAACGGGCACTGCGGAGCAAATGCGTCACTACCACACCAATCTGGCGGTGCTGATGCGTTTGGGCGAATGGTTTGACTTCCTGCGTGCGCAGGGTGTCTATGACAACACCCGTATTATT
>JAZSAK010000101.1:0-2740 GCA_045601865.1 Faecousia sp.
TTTCCTGCAGGCGCTGGTTATCATCTTGGCCTTTACTGCCGGTGCTTCAGCCGTTATGTGGTTGGGTGAACAAATTACTGAGCATGGTATTGGTAACGGTATTTCTATGATATTGTTTGCCAACATTATTTCTCGATTCCCGTCCATGGTCGGTAGCATTGTCACAATGTTCACTGCGGCAACTTGGTGGATCGGCATTTTGGTAATTCTTGGCGTTGCTGCCTTGGTTTTGCTGATTATCTATGTGAATGATGCCGAGCGCCGTATTCCTGTCCAATACGCTAAGCGCGTAGTTGGCCGTAAGATTTACGGTGGTCAAAACACCAACCTGCCCATCAAGGTGAGCATGACCGGTGTTATGCCGATTATCTTTGCACAGAGCATTGCTTCTCTGCCTGCAACGATTTATGCCTTCTCCGGCATGAAGCAGGGCTGGTGGTACAACAATGTTTGGAGTGCTGAGAGCTGGCTGTACGCAGTCATCTATTTCCTGCTGATCTTCTTCTTTAGCTGGTTCTACGCTACAATTCAATATGATCCTGTGGAAATCTCCAACAACATGAAGAAAAACGGTGGATTTGTCCCCGGCTTCCGGCCTGGCAAGCCTACCGCTGACTTCATTAAAAAGGTCATTAATAAAATCGTCGTATTTGGTGCGATTTATCTTGGTATTGTGGCGTTGCTGCCAATCATTGCAGGTAACCTTGTGGATTCTGTGAAGAATCTGGCCATCGGCGGTACTTCTGTCATCATCGTTGTCAGCGTTGCGCTGGAGACTGTGAAGGCATTGGAAGCACAGATGCTGATGCGTCATTATAAAGGTTTCTTGGACTGATGTGAGGTGTGGCAGGATGAACATTATCCTACTGGGCGCTCCCGGCGCCGGAAAGGGGACACAAGCGGAGTTGCTGACTAAGGCACTCTCCATCCCCGCCATTTCAACCGGGAACATGCTTCGCGAAGCCATGGCCAATGGCTCCGCGTTGGGTAAACAAGTGAAACAATGCATGGATGAGGGCAAGCTCGTTTCTGATGACCTTGTGCTAAACTTGGTTGCAGAGCGTACTGCACAGCCGGATTGCAAAAATGGTTTTATCCTGGATGGGGTGCCTCGCACCCTGTCTCAGGCAGAGGCCTTAGATGCAAAGGGTGTTAAAATTGACCATGTGGTTTCCATTGAAATTGAGGACAGCGTGATTGAGGCTCGCATGACCGGCCGTCGGGTTTGCACTAAGTGTGGCGCAACCTACCACGTTCAACTCAATCCTCCTAAACAGGAAGGCATCTGTGATAACTGCGGTGAAGCTGTGGTAATTCGCAAGGATGATGCACCGGAAACGGTTCGCAATCGCTTGAAGATTTATCATGAGTCCACTGAGGTTCTCAAGGACTATTATGCCGCACAGGGAAAACTTTCCAGCATTAACGGCGATCAGTCTTTCCAGGGTGCTTATCATGATATCCTGAGTGCTTTGGGAGTGGAGCTATGATTGCAGTCAAAAATGAGCAAGAGCTTATTCTGATGCGGCAGGCCTGTAAAATTACCGCGGCAGCCCGTGCTTTGGCAGGGGAGATGGTAAGACCTGGCGTATCTACTAGGCAAATTGACAAAGCCGTGCGCGATTATATCGTAAGTCAGGGCGCGAAACCGTCGTTCCTAAACTATAACGGCTTCCCTGCAAGCGCTTGTATATCTGTCAACAATACGGTGATTCACGGAATTCCGGATGGATATGTCCTGAAGGAAGGGGACATCGTTTCTGTGGATGTGGGAGCGTATTTTAAGGGATTTCATGGCGACTGCGCAGCAACATTTCCATGCGGTGCAATTAGCACCGAAGCCCAAAACCTAATTGATGTCACGAAGCAGAGCTTCTATGAGGGTATCCGCTTCGCGACCCGTGGACACAGAGTGTCCGATATCTCCCACGCCATCGAGACGTATGTGGAGTCTAACGGTTATTCAGTTGTTCGTGCTTTCGTAGGTCACGGCGTAGGTGCGAAGCTGCATGAGGAACCGGAAGTGCCAAATTATGGCAGTCCCGGTCGTGGACCGCGATTAATTCCCGGTATGACATTGGCAATCGAACCCATGGTAAACCAGGGCACGTTTCAAGTGCAGGTTCTTGGTGATGGATGGACAACTGTCACTGCCGATGGAAAACTCTCGGCCCACTATGAAAATACTGTACTCATCACCGACGGCGAGCCGGAAATACTCACCGTCGCCGAAGGACTTTAATTATGGACCCAGAACGAATATCGGATTTTAACATTGCGGATGTGGTAATTTCCACTGCAGGTCGGGACAAGGGGAAGCTGTTCTATGTAATTGGAACTGACTCGCTCTATCTAACCTTGGTAAATGGAGAGGACCGCACTCTGGACAAGCCGAAGCGAAAGAAACATCGGCACATACAAAAGGTCCTTCGCTCTGAGACAAGAGTCGCTGAAAAAATAAGAGTAGGCGACAAAGTGCTCAACAGCGAATTACGAAGAGACCTGGCTTATTTTAGCAGGTGTATGCAAGAAAACAACCTAGGAGGTTAACATCTTGGCAAAAGACGACGTAATCGAGATTGAGGGCATCGTGGTTGATGCACTGCCGAATGCTATGTTTACCGTTGACATTGGCAATGGACATACTATTTTGGCACACATTTCCGGCAAGCTGAGAATGAATTTTATCAAAATCTTGCCCGGTGACAAGGTAACCGTTCAAATGTCTCCTTATGATTTG
>JAZSAK010000102.1:0-3191 GCA_045601865.1 Faecousia sp.
CCATGTACGCTTGCAGGAAAAGGACAAACGGCGCAAGCTGAATTATCAACATTACACCGGCAAAAACTGGGGACATGCAGAAAACTATGATATCAGCTTAAACACAGCCGTAACCGGCGTTGAAAATGCAGCCAAAATTATCGTTTCCATTTTAACGGATGAATAACAAATGAGGCACCATTGGGTGCCGCATTTGTTATTTCTTCTTTTGTATTATCATTGGATAGAAAGCCAATGCTGCCAACATAAACAGGCCGGAAAGCTCCAATATCCACTGCACGATGCCAAGCCTTCCAATATCAAAAATTACCACACGAACAACCATCGGAATGACACATACCGCAACACTTAAGGACTTATTCCGAAGCCTACCGATGGATGATAAATAGACCACACCGGCAGCAATTGCATACCAAACAACAGCTAAAATAATTCGGAAGACATTTCCTGTATAAAAACTGGCAATAATCGCGAAGAAACAGAACAAAGCTCCCATCAAGCCATATAGCTGGGGTGCATTTCTGCGTAGCCCTGACAGTAAAACAACAAATGCCCCGCTGAGAAACAGCGGAAGTAGTGCGCAAAATACGGTTTCAAAAAATCCAATATCCATAAAATTTGTAAGGCCAAGATAATACACTGCACGTAAGAAGAGCGATGCGGCCATACATAACGTAGCATTGCGAACCCAATTGCCACTAAAATTCACATTCATTCGGACTGCTCTTTTCGCCATATTGTAAACCTCCAGTTCTATTGAACATTAAACCTCTGCGGTTTCTTTCTGCTGAATATGAACACGGACACCATTCACTTCGATGTCCTCCTCCGCACAAATTAAAATGTACTTCACGCCACCGATTACACGCGTCTGTATTAAATCTGTGCGTTCAGGGGAAATCTGAATCGAAACATCCGGTGTTTTTATTTCAAAATGACGATTGTCTATTACATTTTTAGGATAGATGTCTGCCTCATAGCCAAATTCTGTATCAAAATCTACGCTAAACTTGGCAACACGGGACTCAGAAACACCGCAGGACGATAAAACCTCCTTCATCTCCTGTTTACTAACAAGCAACGTCTCCGGCACCTTGCTCTCCTTGTGTAGCGCAATGCGCTGGCTGATCTGTTCGTGAACAGTTTGCATCACATCTAAGCTACATTCCTCACCTAATGAACGCTCCATAATTGCCTCAAATGACTTCTTCTGTTCATATGCCGGCTTTGGAATCGGCGCATGGAACAGCGCCTGTGCAAATGCCTCGTGATTCTCTTTTGGGCTATGGGTGTAGTAAAGTGCGTTGTAAATATTGGTGCTGCGGTTATCAAAAGCCGGAAAAAGAAATCCTAATTCCGGCGCACAGACGGCATTGGTAATTCCGCCATCGTGGAACAGCTGATCCTCCGGCAAATAATGCAATCGGGGTTGCAGCTGTTTCACAGGACAAATCGCACATAGCAAGAAAGAAAACGTTTCATCCCCCCGGGCATTATCCGTTTGCCCGTCTTTACCTTTGAACGGTACATCATAGTGATCGCAGCCAATCAAAATGAGATAATTTTCCTTTAATGAGACCGCTTCAATGACCTTTTGATAAAACTGCGTTCTAAGGGAATCATCTGTTAACCCGCTTTTGCGCAAATCCATTAAAAATTTATGCTCTGCACCGTTGGCAACCTGCGCTGTATTGAAATTAATGTCAATCAAATTCTTGCCAATGGAGCCGGAAAGCACACGTTTGAAGAGAGAAAAGTACTTCTCCCCTTCATTTTCCGACATCAAGCCTGCGCTTTGTTTGAACTGTGAGATGATTTCTTTATTATTATTTACATAACAGCCATAAATAGCCGTCATATTGCTTCGGTCACGGCGTATATGCCGCCGAATTTCCCCAACTTCGCGTAAATTCATGCATACCTCACTTATGCAAGAACAGCTTTATGAAAAACCTTCTTGCCTTTACGGATTTTTACCCCGTCCTTCAGCATAGCCTCTGTTACGGTATATGTTGCTACCAGTACTTTTTCATCATTCACGAATACACCGCCCTGCTCCACAAGCTGACGTGCCTGCTTGTTGGAAGGTGCCAATCCGCAGGTAACCATTAATGTAAGGATGCCGATTTTGCCGTCAGTCAGCTGATCCGCAGATATTTCCGTGGTTGGCATATTGGCATCATCACCATTGCCGGCAAATAATGCCTTGGCAGAAGCCTGCGCTTTTTCTGCTTCCTCTTCGCCATGGACCAATTTTGTTAATTCATAGGCAAGAATTTCTTTTGCAGTATTCAGCTGTGCATCCTTCCAGGAATCCATCTGGTTAATCTGCTCCAATGGCAGGAATGTCAGCATGCGAATGCACTTGAGAACGTCCGCATCCTCAACATTACGCCAATACTGATAAAATTCAAAGGGACTGGTTTTATTGGGGTCGAGCCACACCGCACCTGATGCAGTTTTTCCCATTTTTTTACCCTCTGAATTGAGCAGTAATGTAATCGTCATAGCGTGCGCGTCTTTTCCAAGTTTACGACGAATCAGCTCCGTTCCTCCCAGCATATTGCTCCACTGGTCGTTACCGCCAAATTGCATATTGCAGCCATAGTGCTGATATAGATGGTAAAAGTCATAAGACTGCATAATCATGTAGTTAAACTCCAAGAAGCTTAGACCTTTTTCCATTCTCTGCTTGTAGCATTCGGCACGAAGCATATTGTTAACAGAGAAACAGGCGCCCACCTCGCGCAGGACATCAACATAATTCAAATCCAGCAGCCAGTCGGCATTGTTAACCATCTGCGCCTTGCCCTCACCAAACTCGATAAAACGCTCCATCTGCTTTTTGAAGCAGTCACAGTTATGCTGAATGGTTTCACGAGTCATCATAGAACGCATGTCCGTTCTGCCGGAAGGGTCTCCAATCATCGCAGTACCGCCGCCAATTAATGCAATTGGCTTATTTCCTGCCATCTGCAGGCGCTTCATAAGACATAGTGCCATAAAGTGACCGACGTGCAGAGAATCGGCGGTTGGGTCGAAACCAATGTAAAAGGTTGCCTTACCATTGTCAATCATTTCACGAATTTCAGCTTCATTGGTTACCTGCGCAATTAACCCACGGGCAACCAGCTCATCATATAATTTCATTATAAACCTCCAAAAATAAAACCCTCTGTCCATACGGACAG
>JAZSAK010000103.1:0-2590 GCA_045601865.1 Faecousia sp.
GCCTGCCTTTTTTGGCGGCTTGACTGCATCCATGGTGGATAACGGCTTGCCGGTAACGGTGAATTTCCCATTGCATCCCGATTGGGAATTTTTGGCGTTGGTGCCGGACTTTACCCTTTCCACATCGGTTGCCCGTGAGGCGCTGCCCACGGAGTATGATAGGGCCGATGCGGTGTATAACATTGCCCATGGTGCTATGGTGCTGAAGGCACTGGAGCTGGGTGATGAAAAATTGCTGCGCAACGCCATGCAGGACCGCATCCATCAGCCCTACCGCAAGAGTATGATTGCCGATTACGAGAAAATTGAGGGCTTGATTCGCACTACCGGTGCGGCATTTTGCCTGTCGGGCGCAGGTCCGACCCTGTTGTGCATTACCCGCAATCCCGGTCTGGAAGCACGGCTGGAAAAGAAAATCCACGAAATCACCCAGCGCAATTGGGAGATGCTTCCACTGCACGTAGAATTCCAAGGCGCAAAAGTAATTGCCAGCGAATAAAGAAAAAGCACCGCTTGGGCGGTGCGTTTTTTATGTGGGTTATTCCATTTCTACCATTTCTTCCTTCAATTCGTTGCGGCGGATGAGGAAACGGCGAATGGCAAACAGGCCTGCGATACAGGCAATGCAGGCAACATTACTCCACGGGTCATCATGGCTGAGGATGACATGGCGGGTGATTGCCACGGTCAGCACTTCCAACACATTGGCAGGTGTGGTATCAATGAGCATACGCACGAATTCCAGTCCTACCACAATGGTCAGCACATTATGCAGGTATTGGTCCATATTGATGTTCAAAATACCGTCGTTCCAGATTTGCAGCAGCTCCAAGCCTAGACAAATCAGCAAAACAACAAGGGAAATTCCGGCAATCACCCGTTCGATAAAATGTAATATTCTGCGAAAAGCGTGCTCTACCCGCTGGTCGCGCTTCGCAAGCTTTTGGATTCGCTCATTTAATTTTGTGTCAGTATTGGATTGTTGTCCCACGGTGTTGCCTCCTATTTTGTTTATTTCTTTTATTATACAAGAAAAAACAAAAAAGGAAAGAACTTCAGATATATACGCAACAATTTGTCAGAATCGCTAAATGCTGACGAATTTTTTTGTAAAAAAAGAATAGAAACGGGGCAGTTTCGTTTCAGGGAGTCTTTCATCCTTTTGCCATGCAGATGCTGCGGAAAACCTGCCAGAATAAATCCCAAAAGGTCAAGCGCTCCACACCTTTTTGCGCCACCATAGGCACTTGTGCAAGAACCTGCTCCCCAGCTTTGATTGTCAGTGTGCCCAAACGCTGCCCCTTGCTGACGGGGGCGCTGACAGATTCGTCCAAGGTAATTTCTGTAGTGACGGTATTTGCCTGTGCCTTGTCAATGAGGAGCTGAGAATCCTCCCCCGGGACGGCTTGAACAGCTTCTTCTGTGCCCAATTTGACGGGGACAGTGCTACATTCGGGCAGTGTGGGTGAAATGAGCGCGTAATTGGCAAAGCCGTAATCCAGCATTTGCTTGCAGGCGGTAAAACGGTCTTGGGAGGTTTTGCTGCCCATCACCACCGCCACCAAGCCCAAGCCGTCCCGCTGCGCCGTGGCAGACAGGCAATAGCCTGCAGCAGAGGTGAAGCCGGTTTTTAGTCCCGTTGCACCAGGATAAAAGCGCACTAGCTTATTGGTATTGGCAAGGCCAAATGCGCCGTTACGCACTGTGTCCATCCAGATAGTGGTAAATTTTTGGATATCTGGGTGATATTTCATCAACTGACGGGACATGATGGCGATGTCGTAGGCGGAGGTCAGGTGGTCCTTTGCGCTTTCATCGTCGTCAAGGCCTGTGCAGTTGACAAAGTGGGTGTCATTCATGCCCAGCTCCTTGGCGCGGGCGTTCATTTGCTCCACAAAGGCGGCTTCCGAGCCTGCAAGGTGCTCTGCCATGGCGCAGGCGCAGTCGTTGGCGGAGCTGACAGCAATGGATTTGACCATATCCGTTACCGACATAGTTTCGCCTACCTTTAGATAGACTTGACTGCCACCTTTTGCAGCAGCGGCTTCCGAGGTAGTGACGGTATCGTTCCAGCCGATTTTTCCCGCGTCAATGGCTTCCATGATTAAAAGCATGGTCATCACCTTGGTAACGCTGGCAGGTGCCAGCTTTTCGTGGGCGTTCTGCTCAAATAGCACACTTCCCGTTGCAACATCCATCAGGATTGCACTTTTTCCCGCTACCTCCAAAGGTGCCGCTTGTGCATGCAAGGGCAGCAGTGTAAGAAGCAGGCACAAGGCTATAAATATTCCCACCCGTTTCATAAAAATCCCTCCGATTATTCAGGTGGTACAGCCTATGCTCCTTGTCCGCCGGGTATGCAAAAAGGACTGCGGTCGCAGTCCTTTTATTTCATAAACTTGTTAATGGCGTCGCACAAATCTTCAATGGCATCGGTATCTCCCGCTGCAACGGCATCTACCATGCAGTGGCGCATATGGTCCTGCAAAATTACCTTGCCGGTGTTGTCGATTGCGGAGCGTACGGCGGCAAGCTGCACCAGCACCTCGGAGCAATCGTAGCCTTCTTCTACCATGCGTTTTACCTTTTC
>JAZSAK010000104.1:0-8467 GCA_045601865.1 Faecousia sp.
CCGCCGGAAAGCACTTTGTCTCCTGCCTGGGAGGGCTTGCTTGCGGCATAAACGGTATTTCCCGTCAGCAAGCACAGCAACATAGCTACCAAAAACAGTCGTTTCAGAATAACGTTTCCCTTCAAAATCCAACCTCCAGAATAGAATATTTTTCCCTGATTTTATCATGGAATAGTAGGTTAGGCAATAGAAAAATGTTGGAAATGCGGGGTGTTTGTTATAAAACAGTTAAAAAAGATTTAACATTTGTGGGTATAGTACCGAAAAACAAAGTTCTGCAAGCGGTGAATTTTGACAATTCCTGAAAATTAAAAAAATCCCTTGTAAGATGGGAAGAAATGTAGTAAAATAATAGAACTAAAAATATGCCAACTGGCGTGGAGGTATAATAGAGAATGGAAAAACCCATTGTTTTAGTGATTATGGATGGCGTGGGCAAGGGCGACGGTGGCAGCGGCGACGCGGTTGTGGTTGCCAAGACTCCCACATTGGATCATCTTTTGGCGACTTGTCCGCATACATACCTGAAGGCCCACGGCACTGCCGTTGGCTTGCCCTCTGATGAGGATATGGGCAACTCCGAGGTTGGTCACAATGCTCTGGGCTGTGGTCAGGTATATTCTCAGGGCGCAAAGCTGGTTGGCGAATCCATTGAAAACGGCGTACTGTATGCGTCTGCCACCTGGAAGGACTTGATTGCCAATGCCACTGCAGGTCATGCTATGCATTTTTTGGGCCTGCTGTCGGATGGCAATGTGCACTCCAACATTGCCCACCTGATTGCCCTGCTGAAACAGGCAAAGGCAGAGGGCGTGCAGAAAGCCTATTGTCATATTCTGCTGGACGGCCGTGATGTGCCTGCCACTTCCGCACTGGAATATGTGGAGCAGCTGGAAACGGTTTTGAAGGAGCTAAGCGCCGACGGCTGCGATTATGCCATTGCTTCCGGCGGCGGTCGTATGCAGGTTACCATGGACCGTTATGAAGCCAACTGGGGCATGGTGGAAAAGGGCTGGCGCACCCATGTGCAGGGCCAGGGCCGTATATTTGCATCTGCTACGGAGGCAATTGAAACCTACCGCAAGGAGACCGGCTGTATTGATCAGGATCTGCCCGCGTTTGTGATTGCCCGCAATGGCGAGCCCGTTGCAAAGATTGCCAATGGCGATAGCGTGATTTTGTTTAACTTCCGTGGTGCCCGTGCCCAGGAAATTTCTCTGGCATTTGACCGCAAGGATTTTGATAAGTTCGACCGACCGGGCTATACCGGCGTGAAGTTTGCCGGCATGCTCCAGTACGATGGAGACCTGAACATTCCGGAAAACTATTTGGTACAGCCGCCTGTTATCAAGAATACTTTGACCGAGGTGCTGGTGGCAGCGGGCATCAATGAATACGCCTGCTCCGAAACCCAAAAATATGGCCATGTGACCTATTTCTGGGATGGCAACCGCAGCGGCAAGGTATCTGAGGAGCTGGAAACCTACGAGGAAATTCCCTCTGATGTAATTCCTTTTGAGCAGGCACCTGCCATGAAGTCCAAGGAAATCACCGAAAAGATGGTTGCCGCTATGGCATCCGGTAAGTATCAGTTCCTGCGTTGTAACTACCCCAATGGCGACATGGTGGGCCATACCGGCGTCATGGATGCCGTTGTGTATGCCATGGAGTGTGTGGACAATGGACTAAAGGCTATTTTGGAAGCGGCTGACAAGTATGGGTACACTGTGCTGATTACAGCTGACCACGGCAATGCCGACCAGATGACCGAAACCAAGAAGGGCAAGACATCTGTCAGAACAGCCCACTCTTTGAACCCCGTTCCCTTTATTATCTATGACAACAGCCGTACCTACACCATCCGTGACGGTGCTTATGGGCTTGCCAATGTGGCACCCACTGTTGTGAAAATGATGGGCTTAACCGCCCCGGCTTGTTGGGAGCAGAGTATTATCTGATTCCCCGGATTTAGATTAGGAGGTATCTGTATGATTCGTCAGACCAATGAAAATGGCTCTATCAGCGTAAGCGCCAATGTGTATACCGACATTGCCGGCACTGCTGCCAGCAACTGCTTCGGCGTAAAGGGCATGGCTGCCCGCAGTGTGAAAGACGGTGTATACCATTTGCTGCGGAAGGAATCTATGTCCAAGGGCGTAAATGTGACATTCCATGAAGATGATACAATTTCCATTGATTTGCACATTATGGTGGATAATGGCGTGAATCTGAATGCGGTGGGTAATTCCATCATTTCTGAGGTCCGTTATGTTGTGAATAAATGCACCGGCACTGAGGTTCGCAGTGTTAATGTGTATATTGATTCCATGATGATTGGTTAATATTCGGAGGGAAAGAATTTGAGACAGACAATTAATGGAGCTGACCTGCGCAGGCTGATTATCAATGCGGCTGCGTCTATTGAAATCAACAAGCAGGCACTCAATGAGCTGAATGTATTCCCCGTGCCCGATGGCGATACCGGAACCAATATGTCCATGACCATCAATGCTGCTGCCACAGATTTGCGCAAGCTGGAAGACCCCAGCCTGGAAAAGGCTGCTGCAGCTGCCGCTTCTGCCATGCTTCGTGGTGCAAGAGGCAACTCCGGTGTTATCTTATCTCTGCTGTTCCGCGGCATTTCTAAAAAGCTGAAAGGCAACGACGACTGTGATGGCGTTTTGTGGGCTGCTGCCCTGCAAGAGGGCGTGGATGCAGCCTATAAGGCAGTTATGAAGCCTGCTGAGGGCACTATTTTGACGGTTGCCCGCTTGGCAGCTGCCAAGGCAATGCGTGCAGCAGAGGAAAACAACTACTTTGAATTTGTCCATGCGGCCGCTATCGAAGAGGCGAAGGCTGCTCTTGCCAATACCGTAAACCAAAACCCTGTTCTGAAAAAGGCCGGCGTTGTGGATGCCGGCGGTAAGGGCTGGGTTGTTGCACTGGAGGCCATGATGCTCGCCTTGCAGGGTGAGGATGTCGTTGTTCCGGAAGGCATGGTGGCAGAAGCAAAGGAAGCTGCTGATTTTGGCGATTTTAACACTGAGGATATTACCTTTACCTATTGCACTGAGTTTATCATCTCTCGGGAAAATGACCTTGATCCGGAAAAGCTGAGAGATTTTCTCTCTTCCTTGGGTGACAGCTTGGTGCTGGTGGATGATGATGAAATTATCAAGGTCCATGTCCACACCAATGATCCCGGTAAGGCACTCCATGAGGCGATTGAGTATGGCTCCTTTGTCACCGTAAAAATCGAGAATATGCGCCTGCAGCATACCGAAAAGGTAATGAGCGAGCAAGAGCTGGCACCGAAGATTGCCGAGCCGGAAAAGACCTTTGGTGTGGTTTCCGTATGTGTGGGCGACGGCATTGCCGAAGTGTTTCAAAATTTGGGCGTAGATGGTTTAATTTCCGGCGGACAGACCATGAATCCCTCTACCCAAGATATTTTGGAAGTGGTAAATACAGTGCCGGCAGAAACCGTGTATGTACTGCCCAACAACAAGAATATCATCATGGCAGCAGAGCAGGTAAACGCGCTGACGCCCAAAAATGTTGTGGTGATACCCAGCAAAACCATACCGCAAGGTGTCACTGCGATGCTTAGCTTTAACCCTGATGGCAGCAATGAAGAAAATGTGACGGCTATGACGCAAGCTTTGGCGACTGTGGAAACTATGCAAATCACTTATGCCGCCCGGAATTCCGATTTTGATGGCTTTATGATTCACGAAGGTGACTATCTGTCTTTATACGGTAGCCAGCTGCACGGCACCAGCAAGGATATTAAGGTGCTGCTGAAATCTCTGGCAGAAAAGGTGAAAGAAACCGGTAAGGAATACATTACCATCTACTATGGTGAGGATGTAAATGAAAAGCAGGCGCAGAAGACAGCGGATTTGTTTTCCAAAATCTGCCCCGATGCAGATGTAAACCTGCTTAGAGGCGGTCAGCCTGTTTATTACTATCTCATTTCTGCAGAATAATGCACTGATGCGCCCGTTGCCAAAGCAACGGGCGCTCTCGTTCCTTTTTTGTGATTATTTGTGCCTTGGCGCATAAACTATCCAGAAGGGGGGCAAGCGTATGCAGTTTCCAAAGGGCGGACTCGTTGGGAGAATTGTGCAATTGGTAAAACGATTGCAGCAAATGCAAATCCCTTCCCATGCGGCAAATGCTGGGTACTTTATCGTGCTGTCGGTGTTTCCGGCACTGGTGTTGATTCTCAGTCTGCTGCGCTACACTGTTTTGGATGCCCAAGACCTTTTGCTGCTTTTGGAGGGGTTTTTGCCTGCCGCGCTCATGGGGGCGGCGGAGGATTTTATTATCAGCACCTTTGCCCATACATCTACCACTATGGTGTCGGTATCCGCAGCAGGCGCGTTATGGTCAGCAAGCAGAGGAATTTACGGCCTGCTGACCGGATTGAATACCATTTATGAGGTTCCAGAAGAAAGGGGCTATTGGTTTACCAGAGGAATCAGTGTGTTATACACGCTGTTTTTTGTGTTGGTTTTATTGTTAACATTGGTTTTAAATATATTTGGCGAAGAAATTCTGAAAATGTTTCCGCAGGCGCAAGACGCTGTGGGGGGATTTTTATCAGAAGTTGTGGATTTGCGGTTTTTCTTGCTATTATTTTTACAAACAGCATTATTTTGCGCCATGTTTATGCGCTTGCCGAATAAAAAGAACAGCTTTGCCGATAGCCTGCCGGGGGCACTGTTGGCGGCGCTGGGGTGGCTGACCTTTACCAATTTGTTTTCTTTTTATGTGGAACATTTTGCTGGCTATACCAGTATTTATGGGTCGGTATATGCTGTTGCGCTGAGCATGCTGTGGCTATACTGCTGCTTGAGCATTGTCTTTTACGGCGGTGCACTGAACAAGTTGCTGATGGACCAGAAAATATAGATATAATTTATTTTCTCTGTGTTCATGATAGGTTCATAACCATGGGTTACTATATAGAAAAAATGGGAGAGATTGGAAATGTTTGGCTATGTATCGGCAAATATACCGGAGTTGACAAAGCAGCAGAAACAGCGTTATAATGCAGTTTACTGTGGCATTTGTCGGCAAATTCGTGTGCAATCCTCTCAGCTTTCCCGATTGGGATTGAGCTACGATATGGCATTTCTTGCATTACTGTTAATGAGCTTGTATGAGCCGGAAGAGACGGCAGGGGACAATGCTTGCATACTCCATCCCATTAAAAAGAAACCTTGGGTGGATAACGCCTATGTCCGCTATGCTGCAGATATGAATGTGGCTTTGGCTTATTATAAGGCGCAGGATGATTGGCAGGATGACAAAAGCACCCTTGCCCGGGTAAAATCCGGAATTTTCGGAAAGAATTATGGGGAAATTGCGGCACGCTTTCCACGGCAGTGTCAAGCAATTGAAGGCTGTATTCATCAGTTAAGTATCTTGGAGAAGGAAAGCTGTGACAATCCAGACACAGTGGCCAATTGCTTCGGCACATTGATGGCAGAGCTTTTTGTATATCATGAGGATATTTGGGCACCGACACTGCGGCAAATGGGTATGGCATTGGGCAGGTTTATTTATCTTGCGGATGCGGTGTTGGATTACCGAAAAGATAAGCGCAGACATAAATATAATCCATTGCTTGCTATGAACACTGGGGAAGCTTGGGACCGTTGGCAGGATTATTTGGTGCTGGCTATGGGGCGATGCACCCAAGCTTTTGAAAAACTTCCACTGGTTCAGGATAAGGCGATTTTAGACAATATTCTTTATAGCGGTGTTTGGTGCATATTTCACAGAAAAAAGAAAGAACAGGAGGATGGAAAATGATAGATGATCCTTATAAGGTTCTCGGCGTTAGTCCCAACGCAACCGATGAGCAGATTAAGCAAGCCTATCGACGCTTGGCAAAGAAATACCATCCTGACCTGAATCCCGGGGACGAAGTGGCGGCACAAAAAATGCAGCAGGTGAATGCTGCTTATGAGCAGATTAAAAATCCCGAAAAAGCCAACAAGCAGACGCAAGGTAATTATGGCGGCTACGGCTATGACCCGTTTGGCGGGTATCATAGACGCAGCTATGGGGATGCCGGCGCAGACCCATATCAACAATCCGCCTACCAATACATCCGGTTTGGGCGCTATCAAGAGGCGCTGAACAGCCTGTCGAATTCTCAAAATAAAAATGCCCGGTGGTATTATCTCAGCGCACTGGCAAATGACGCTCTGGGCAATCAAGTGACGGCGCTGGAGCATATCCGCCGTGCAGTAAGTATGGAGCCGGATAATATGGCGTATCTTCAAGCATTAAATGAAATTGAGCATGGCGGCGCGGCCTATCGCCAGCAGGCAGGCTCTTTTGGCGGTTTTTCCATGCGTGGAAATCCCTGCGCCGGTTTTTGGCTGTGTATGCTGGCAAATTTGTTTTGTGGACGTGGCTGGCTTTGCTGTTGACAAGCGTTACAGGCAATGCTATAATAAGCAAGACAATTTGATAACCCATTGCGTGGCAGCTGAGGCGAAAACCCCAGTCTGCTGAACAAGATAATCGGGAGCAAATCCCGAACGGTACCGCCGCTGTATGTGCCTAGGCACGCTCTTATGACGAAAGTCAGTCACTGGAAATTTCCGGGAAGGCAGAGCGTAAGCTGCAGATGTTCCCAGCATCGAAACGCACGAGTCAGAAGACCTACGCTATGGATTCTCCGCTTCTCTGCGTGTTTATGGAGAAGTGCGTTTGTCGCAGAAAAACGGCTGCGGCGTCCTTTTAGGGCGCCGCAGCATTTTATTTTCAGGAGGTTTTTTATGAACAAAAAGAAATTGATTTTAGCGATTGTAGCATTGGTAGTTGTGGCTGCTGCCCTTGTTGGTATTTGGTATGCCACCCGTCCGGAACCCCAGGCTGGGGAAAAGACCATTACGGTTACGGTGGTGCATAAGAACGAATCCCAAGTGGTTAAGACCTATCATACGGATGAAGAGTATTTGGATAAGGTACTGCTGACAGAGGGGCTGATTGCCGGAACAGAAGGCGAATACGGTCTTGTAGTGGAAACGGTAGACGGCGAGCGCGCAGACTGGACCGTGGACAATGCGTTCTGGAATATTTTCATTGGAGAGGAAGCGGCCACCACCGGCATTAGTGGCGTGGTGGTGCAAGACGGAGGCAGTTACAGCCTTGTGTATACGCCCTTGTCTTAATATGCAAAAGAAATTAACTATAAAAGAAATCGTTCTATTCGGCGTACTGGGAGCGCTGATGTTCGGCTTGCAGGTTGTTATGGGACCGCTGCCGAATATTGAACCGGTATCTTTGCTTGTAATGCTGCTGGGTGTGGTGTTTGGATGGAAAGCGCTGTATCCGACCTATGTGTTTGTAGCCATGGAGATTCTGTACTATGGCTTTAGCATTTGGAATATTTACTATCTGTATATTTGGGCGGTATTGGTGCTGATAGCTATCTTTATGCGACGGATGGAAAGTCCACTTGGCTGGGCACTTGTATCGGGTGCTTTTGGGCTGCTGTTTGGTGCGCTGTGCGGTATCGCGGATATTTTCATCGGCGGCATTGCCTATGCAGTAACCAAATGGATATCCGGCATTCCCTTTGACCTGATGCATTGCGGTGGCAATTTTGTTATAGCGTTGGTGCTTTTTAAACCACTGCGAGGACTCTTAACAAGACTGTATGGAAGAATATAATAAAAATGAGGGAAGCACAGCTTCCCTCATTTTTATATTTCTTTGTACATGGTGTCGGCATCGTCCTTACGAACAGTTTCGGCAACCATTAGAACCTCCACAGCAACCGTTCTCGGCCCCATAGAAAGCTCGATTCTGTCGCCAACCTTAACATCATAGCTGGCCTTTACCACTCTGCCATTGACGCTGATACGACCGTTGTCGCAAGCTTCGTTGGCAATGGTGCGGCGCTTGATGAGCCGGGAGACTTTCAGATATTTGTCAAGACGCATAATTTACTTGCTGATGATATCCTTCAGGTTCTTGCTTGCCTTAAATACAGGCACGCGAGTAGCGGGGATTTCGATGGTCTTATTGGTATGGGGGTTACGGCCGGTGCGAGCCTCGCGCTTTTTGGTCTCAAAAATGCCAAAGCCAGACAGCTGGATGCGGTCACCCTTGACCATAGCGTTGGTGATGGTCTCAACGGTAGCATTGAGAACGCGCTCGGCGTCCTTTTTGGTGATGCCGGATTTTTCAGCGATTGCGGAAATGAGTTCAGTCTTGTTCATTGTAAGATTCCTCTTTTCTTTATTATCATTGGCAATATAAAATTATCATAATTCTCAAAAAAATGCAAGGGTTTTTTATAAATGTAGTAATTTTGCTATTTTTTCGCCTTTGGGCAGCAGTAAACAGTCCTCCCGAGTAATGGCGCGCAGCTTCACAGCGGCAAAAGCGTACACAATAATGCCTACAAAAATGGGAACGGCACAGCACACCATAATGG
>JAZSAK010000105.1:0-2072 GCA_045601865.1 Faecousia sp.
GGGAATTGCTGTAAAATTGGGTCTCCGGTAGCGTAAATTTGCGCTGCACCGCAAAGCTGGCAAAATTTCACACATTCTTCCAGTAACTGTAATGGCTGTTCGGTGGCGTGTAAACGAATATAAGCGTGCTTTTTATATGGAATTTGTTGTAGCGTCAAGCTGGCGATACCAAATTGCGTGGTAAATAGAGGAATGTCCTTCATATCCTCACCTCGCAGGCATGATATCATCTTTTTCTCCGTGAGGCAAGCAGAATAAATGTAAATTGTTTGTAAAAGAACAAAAAAACCTTGATTTTCCTATTATAATGGATATATAATGACGTTGAACAAAAGAAAGGAGGATATCCCATGAAAAAGATAATTTGCAAAAAGGAATATGATACCGAAACGGCAACCTTGGTGAAGAAGTATACATATGGCTATTACGGCGATCCTGCCGGTTATGAAGAAATTCTATATCAAACACCCGGTGGATTGTATTTCCTTTATGTCAATGGTGGGGATGCATCTATCTATCCTCAAGAGGATATTTTGCGTCTGGCAAAGGCAAAGGTAAATGACTGGTTGGACACACACTGAGCATAAAAGAGGCTGTAAAACAGCCTCTTTTTTCTTGACATATATGGTATGATTAAAAGGTAAACACGCGATATTAAGGGTTGATGCTATGAGAAAAGGAATTGCCATTTTGGTACTGGTTTGCACGCTGCTTTGCGGTTGCACCACACAGAAAAATAGCGAGCAGGTGATCGCGACCACTTTGCCTGTATATGAATTTACAACAGCGTTGTGTCAAAACACGGATATTTCCGTTACGCGTTTGATTTCGGAGAGCATATCTTGCTTGCATGATTACGCGTTAAGCGTAAATCAAATGCGTGCAGTGGAGAACGCAGAGCTTGTGGTGTTGTCCGGTGCCGGTTTGGAGGATTTTTTGGTAGAATTGCTGTCGGGAAAGACAGTGGTTGATAGTTCCAAAGGAATTACACGGTTGGAATGCCATCATGACCACGACTATGCCCATGAGGAAGATGCCCATATTTGGCTGTCACCGGAAAATGCGCGAATGATGGCGGAAAATATTTGTGCCGGTTTATCGGCGCAATATCCTGAAAAAGCAACGATATTTGCTGAGAATTTGCGAGATTTGGAAGGAAGAATTGATGCGCTGCAGACCTATGGGAGGCAGCAACTGAAAGACCTCTCTACGCGGGAGTTGATAACCTTCCACGATGGCTTTTCCTACTTTGCCCATGCCTTTGACCTTACGATACTCAAAGCCATAGAAGAAGAATCTGGCAGCGAGGCTTCTGCTGCCGAACTGATAGAACTGATTCAGTTGGTGCAGGAACATGACATAAGCGCTGTTTTTACCGAGCGCAATGCAAGCGCATCTGCCGCAAAAATGGTGTGCACAGAGACCGGAGCCAAAAGCTATGTGTTGGATATGGCAATGTCCGGTGACAGCTGGTTTGCTGCCATGTATGATAATATTGATACGATAAAGGAGGCGCTGGGATGAACCATATGATACACGGTAGCAGCTGCGGTGATTCCTGCTGTCTTCGGGTGCAAAATCTTTGTGTGACCATTGGGCAAACAAAGATTTTGGACAATGTGAATATGCATGTCCATTGCGGAGAATTGGTGGCACTGATTGGACCAAATGGCGCAGGCAAAAGTACGCTTTTGAAAGCAATTTTAGGGCAGCAGGAACATGGGGGAATAATTGTCTTTACTGCCCCCAGTCAAAGAGGACGCAAGCCAAAAATCGGCTATGTACCCCAAAGCCCATCTTTTGATCCCGGTGATCCGATTACTGTAGTGGATTTATTTATGTGCTGTATGAGTCGCAGACCGGCTTTCTTAGGCGCGGGTAAGGCTATGCGAAAGAAAGTTTTTGAATGTTTAGACCGCGTGCATGCCACGGATTTAATGGATAAGCGAGTTGGCACTCTGTCCGGCGGTGAGCTGCAAAGAGTGCTATTGGCATTGGCACTTGAGCCGATTCCCAACATTTTAATATTGGATGAGCCGCTTTCCGGTGTTGATGTGGAGGGTATGGGTACA
>JAZSAK010000106.1:0-2084 GCA_045601865.1 Faecousia sp.
TTCGGTAAGCAGGCAATGCTGGGAACGAACCCGATTGCATTTGCTATGCCGGCGGAGCCTACGCCGTTCTCCTTCGATGCTGCTACCACGGTAGTGCCCAGAGGCAAGCTGGAGGTGTATGTAAAGCGCGGTAATGGCTTGCCCTTGGGTTGGGCATTGGATGAAAAGGGCCACGACAGCGATGATGCAGACCGCGTTCTGAAAAATATCATTGCAAAAACCGGTGGCGGAATTCTGCCCCTGGGTGGTTCTGGCGACATGACTTCCGGCTATAAGGGCTACGGATTTGCGATGCTGTGTGAAATTTGTACTGCTATTTTGTCTGGTGGTACGACCTCCAATTATATTTATAAGACTCCGGGTCGATCCAATATCGCACAGTGCTTTATTGCTCTGGATCATGGTATGTTTGGCGATAAAAAAGCCATTGAAGCTTCGCTTTCGAAATACCTGCAGGAAGTGCGTGACTCTGCAAAGGCAGAAGGCCAAGATCGTATCTTCATTCACGGTGAAAAAGAGTATGAAGCCAGAGCGGGGGTTCTTAGCAACGGTGTTTACTTGAACGATAAAACCTATGCAGAAATGCAGATGATTGCCGAGTATACCGGTTCAACCGCATTTTTGCCTGAGTACTTAGATTAAGGAGTTATTACGATGGATTATGCAAAAGAGTCCCTGAGGCTGCACGGCGAGTGGAAGGGAAAAATTGAAATGGTTGCAACGGTTCCTGTATCTACCAAAGAGGATCTGTCTTTGGCATATACGCCCGGTGTAGCTCAGCCATGTTTGGAAATCCAAAAGGATGTAAATAAGTCCTACGATTTGACTCGCCGTCACAATATCTGTGCCGTTGTAACAGACGGAACGGCAGTCTTGGGTCTCGGTGACATTGGTCCTGAAGCCGGCATGCCGGTTATGGAGGGCAAATGCGTCTTGTTTAAGGCGTTTGGCAATGTAGATGCATTTCCGCTTTGCATCAAAAGCAAAAATGTAGACGAAATTGTTAATACGATTTATATGATTTCCGGCTCTTTTGGTGGTGTTAATTTGGAGGACATTTCTGCACCACGCTGCTTCGAAATTGAGCGCAAGCTAAAAGAGAAATGCGATATTCCTATTTTCCACGATGACCAACACGGTACAGCCATTGTCACGTTGGCAGGTCTGCTGAATGCACTAAAGGTGGTTGGTAAGAAAAAAGAGGATGTAAAAATCGTTACCTCCGGTGCAGGCGCCGCGGCAATTTCTATAGTAAAGCTGCTGTTAAGCGCAGGGTTCAAAAACGTCATTATGACAGATAGAAGTGGCGCAATCTATGCAGGTCGTGAGAATCTGAACTGGATTAAAGAGGAAATGGCGCAAGTTACGAACCTGCAAAAGGAAACCGGAAAGTTAGCGGATGTCATTAAGGGTGCCGATGTTTTTATCGGCGTTTCCGCACCTGGAACATTAACCACAAACATGGTTAAGACTATGAACAAGGATGCAATTGTTTTTGCTTGTGCGAACCCCACACCTGAAATTTTACCCGAGGATGCAAAAGCAGGTGGCGCACGCGTTGTTTCTACCGGTCGTTCCGATTATCCGAACCAGGTAAACAATGTTTTAGCATTTCCCGGTATTTTCCGCGGTACATTTGATGTGCGTGCTTCGGACATTAATGAGGAAATGAAAATGGCAGCTGCACAGGCATTGGCGAGCTTGATCTCTGATGAGGAGCTGAATGAGGATTATATTATTCCTGCTGCCTTTGATGAGCGAGTTGGTCCGGCTGTTGCGAAAGCAGTTGCTGAGGCTGCGCGCAAGAGTGGTGTAGCAAGAATTTAAGCGTTATGCATTATAAAAGAGGGCAAAACCGAAAGGTTTGCCCTCTTTTATAATAAGTAGCAAAAACAACCCGTTGACCTCTTGAATGCCATAGTGGTTGAAGGGGAAACAGAATGATAAATAATAGACACAATAGACATAATAGACAGAAAAAGACGGGATTTCAGTCTATTATGTTGATTTTATTACATTATGTTTATTTGTGTATAGGGTCAATAAATGGGGTCAGCAGTTTCCCCCCCTCTATTTTAGTTTCC
>JAZSAK010000107.1:0-4689 GCA_045601865.1 Faecousia sp.
GATAGGATATAGGCAAGAGGTGAGTTTGTGGAGATATTATATAAGGATAGGGATATTATTGTTTGTATCAAGCCTGCTCGCGTTTTATCCACAGACGAGCCTGGAGGCGTGCCGGATTTACTCCGATATGAGCTAGGGGATATTCACGCGGATATTCGTACGGTTCATCGACTTGACCGTGTGGTCAGCGGAGTGATGGTACTGGCGCGAAATTCACAGTCGGCATCTGAGCTTTCTAAACAAATGCGTGAGAACGTATTTCAAAAGGAATACCTGGCAGTAGTGCATGGGAAACCAACAGAAAGAGACACGCTCAAAGATTTGCTCGTTCGGGATAAGGCACGAAAAATAACGCATGTAACCGACGAACCTGGAAAGGGTGTGCAAGAAGCAATTTTACATTATGCGGTCCTAGAGCAAGCAGAAAAAATGAGCTTGGTGCAAATTCAGCTTGTAACTGGTAGAACCCATCAAATTCGTGTACAGTTTTCCAGTAGGGGATATCCTCTTGTTGGCGAGCGCAAGTATGCGTCCTTAGAGGATGATTGTGAAATCGCCCTATGGTCTCACAAAATCGGCTTTTATCATCCCCAAACGGGTAAATTTATGAAATTTTCGAAGAATCCGCCTGCTGTTTATCCTTGGAGTAATTTCTCGAAGGCCTTTGAAAACGCTTGATTTAACTGCTGGGTTCTTTTTTTAGGTCCTTTTATATGCCCGCCGGATTCTCGATACTTTCGGGATTCATGACGATGTAATAATAGTGCATCTATGTTCCACTGGGTATACTCCCAACCATCTTGATGGACCACCTTGGCGCCTTTGGCCAGGCACATAGATGCCAAGCCGTAATCTTGCGTGATGACTATGTCACTATTTTCCACACGATTTGCAATTGCAAAATCGGCGCTATCTGCCCCTTTATCTGTGGTTAGTGTCTCTGCCCCATCTCTAATCATACAATGGGCGGTATCACACACTAAAATGCAGGGGGTATTGTATTTGTTGCAAAGTGTAATAGCAATATCCACCACCGGGCAAGCGTCGGCATCTATGTAGACTTTCATGGAATCCTCTCCTTTAGAGTATTATATCAAGAAACTGGAGTGAACACAATGCGACATTACGATTTTGTGCAGAATAAGGAATGTGAATATTTTCCTTGTCATCAAGGAGTAAATCCTGAATCCTTTAACTGTTTGTTTTGTTATTGTCCTTTATTCGCGTTAGGGGACAAGTGCGGGGGCAGTTTTGTATACACAGATGGGGGAATTAAGGATTGTTCTAACTGCCTTAAACCGCACTATAAGGAGAATTTTGATAAGATTATGAAAAAAATGCCCCTACTGATAGAGATGGCGAAAAAGAAAACTTGATTTTTCACATTTTGGCTGATATAATAAGCTAGCTTTCGATGGAGATGTACCCAAGTGGCTGAAGGGTGCGGATTCGAAATCCGCTAGGCGTCGCAAGGCGTGCGGGGGTTCAAATCCCTCCATCTCCGCCAATTAAAATACCACCCTTTGGGTGTAGTTGTAAAATAAAGGTAGACACATGGGAAACCACCATGAAGTCTACCTTTTCTTTATGCTAAAATATACACGAAGGTGGTGGCCCTGAAAAAGGATAAACAGTTGTTTGCAACGATAAATAGATGGCTATACTGTATGTAATCTTAATTAATGGGGCGATTTTATGTGCACTGCAGTTACCTATAAAACCAAGGACTTCTATTTTGGACGGACGCTGGATTATGAGTTTTCCTACAATGAGGAAGTTACCATTATGCCACGGAATTTTCCGTTCCCAATGCGCAATACCAGCTGTATGGATACACATTATGCTATTATCGGCATGGCATATGTATGCGACGATGTACCGCTATATTATGACGCCGTCAACGAAAAGGGATTGGCAATGGCGGGATTGAATTTTGTTGGTAATACGGTATATGCAGATGTAATGTCGGGCAAAACCAATATAGCGCAATTTGAACTGATACCTTGGGTTCTGGGGAAATGTGCCAGCACGGCGCAAGCACGCAAATTACTGCAAAGTATCAATATTACGAATACACAATTCCGACCAGACTTGCCTGTTGCACAGCTCCATTGGATGATTTCGGATGAGAAGGAAACGCTAACCCTTGAAGCAACGCGTGATGGGCTGTTAATTTATGATAATCCAATTGGTGTACTGACAAATAATCCGCCGTTTCCCATGCAACTGCAACGGCTCAATGATTTTATGCATCTGTCACCGCGAACGCCAAGCAACTTGTTTTCCCGTGATTTGTTCTTGCAGACATACAGCCGTGGGATGGGGGGGATTGGTTTGCCGGGGGATTTGTCTTCCCAGTCGCGTTTTGTTCGGGCAGCATTTGTAAAAGAGAACTCGATTTCCGGAGTATCCGAGCCGGAGAGCGTGAATCAGTTCTTTCACATTCTCGGTGCGGTGGAACAGCAACGTGGTTGCTGTGAGGTGGCGCCTGGTGCGTACGAAATTACCATTTATTCTGCCTGTTGCAACACAAATAGGGGAATTTATTATTATACAACCTATCATAATCACCAAATCCATGCAATTGATATGCATCGCGAGGACTTAAATGCGGAACAGCTTGTGCGCTATCCTCTGATAAAAGGGGAGCAAATTCATCAGCTCAATTAAAAACCCGCCTTGCCAGGCGGTTTTTTTGGGGAAAGGGGAGAAATGTTATAACAGCACTTGATTTTTTGTGCGCAACGTGTAAAATGAGTACATACTGAGCAGAGGATGGTACTAGTCTATGAATCGAATTTTCATCCCGCAGGGGTATCGCGCAGTGTTGGATGCATACGATACACAACGCGCCATAGCATACATAAAAGAAACTTTTCAAGAGGAATTTTCATCTGCGTTAAACCTTAAGCGTGTATCCGCACCCTTGTTTGTCACACAGCAATCTGGCCTGAATGATAATCTTAACGGATACGAGCGTGCAGTTTCTTTTGATATTCCAGCAGTTGGCATGGATGCACAGGTGGTACATTCCTTGGCAAAATGGAAACGTCTGGCATTGAAACGTTATGGTTTTAGCGTTGGTAATGGGCTATATACAGACATGAATGCAATCCGCAGAGATGAAACCCTGGATAATGTGCATTCTATTTATGTGGACCAGTGGGACTGGGAGAAAGTCATTACCCGCGAGAACCGAAATCTAGACTATTTGAAGCTGATTGTAGGGGCGATTGTCCGTGCAGTGTGTGATACCAATGACCGCCTTCAGGTGCGGTTTCCGCAGCTGCGGGTAAAGTTAAGTCGGGATGTTTCCTTCATAACCACACAAGAATTGGAAGATAGATATCCGGAACTGACTGGTGCAGAGCGGGAGCAAGCATACCTTAAAGAACATCATACTGCATGTATCATGCAGATTGGCGGAAATCTTCGTTCCGGAAAACCCCATGATGGGCGTGCGCCTGACTATGATGATTGGAATCTGAATTGTGATATTTTCTTCTGGGATGAGGTGCTGGGACGGGCACTGGAGATTTCGTCCATGGGAATTCGCGTGGACGCAGAAACGCTGGATTTTCAACTCAAGGAGTGCGGTTGCGAAGACCGTAGAGAGCTGCCTTTCCATCAAATGCTACTGAATAACGAATTGCCACTGACCATTGGCGGTGGTATAGGTCAGTCCAGATTAAGCATGCTAATGATGGGATGCGCACACATTGGTGAGGTACAGTCGAGTATATGGGATGCTGAAACAATGTCTGCTTGTGAAAACGCCGGAATTTCTTTGCTGTAAATATAAAACACTCCGGCCAACCGGAGTGTTTACAATTATTACATAATATGAGGCCTTAATATGTTAGAGAAAATTGGAATTCTATTTGATTTAGATGGAACACTTTTAGATACATTGGATGACTTAACAGATGCAGTTAATTACACCATGCGGCATTTCGGTTGTCCGGAAAGAACGAGGCAACAGGTGCGTAGCTTTGTAGGCAACGGTCCGCTGAATTTAATGGAAAAGGCGTTGCCTGGGCTTGCAGATGATCCCAATCCCATGGATGCTTTGCGTGTATATAAGCCTTACTATGAGGCGCACAGTCAACTAAAAACCAGGCCATACAGCGGCATAATGGAAGCAATGAAGCAAATTCAAGGAAAATATCCCGTCGCAATTGTTTCTAATAAGCAGGATAGTGCAGTTAAGGCATTGTGTAGCGATTTATTTGCAGGCGTCTATGCCCAAGGAGAGGTTGAAGACTGTCCGCGCAAGCCTGCACCGGATATGCTTTTTCAAGCTGCAAAAGCCATTGGTGTTGAACGTTTCCTTTATATAGGGGACAGTGAGGTGGACATTTTGACAGCAAAGAATGCCGGGGTTCCCTGCATTAGTGTGTTATGGGGGTTCCGGGATGAGCCGTTGTTACGTGAGTTTGGTGGCGAGTATTTTTGTAGTGACCCAACACAACTACCTGTGATTTTAGAGGAGATTGTCCATGGTTAAGTTTCTTTTGGTTCGTCACGGGCAAAGTGAGGCGAATCAAAAGGGCTACTTTGCCGGACAGCTAGACAGCCCACCTACTGAGCTGGGAATGCAGCAGGCAAGCTGCGCAGCGCGATATATTGCAGAGAATTATGCAATTGATGCTGTTTACAGCAGCGACCTGCAAAGGGCAGCGGTGTTAG